>CAZAHB010000018.1:5130-42008 GCA_964484945.1 uncultured Armatimonadia bacterium
GCGGCAGGACAACTAACGGAGTTGACATGACCCCCCACGGGCAGCCCCCCGCGGCCGGGGTAGATCCCGCGCCGGCCTGTGCTTTGCCTGCTCCAGACAGATCGCAGCGCCTCTCTACAGGCGCTGCTCGGCGTAGCGGTTGAGTATCAGCGAGGCAATGCCGCACGCGACGAATACTACCCCGAACAGCCCGAAGGTCGTCAGCACACTCCCCGGTTCAAGACCAAGCAGACTCCCGGCAACCGCCGCGACCACCACACCAAGGTCGCGCCATGTGAACATCGCCCCGTAGACCAGCGGTCGGCGTTTTTGCTCGGCCGAGGTCCCGATCAATGTGGTGCTGACCACAGGTACCGCACCGTTCAACAGCCCCAGCATCAGTGCCGTGAGAGCGAGCGCGGCCGGATGGTCCCACAGTAACGGGATCGCCATCCCGGCTGCCCCGCCAAAGAAGCCGATTGCGAGCACGCTTCCATGGCTCATTCGCTCCGAAAGCAGGCCCGATGTGAAGCTGAGCATGAATCGCGCGAACGGGTAGAAGAATGTCGCGATCCACAGCCACCCGGCGCCATAGGCGTTCTCGACGTAATCGGTGAAGCTCCCCAGCACAAAACCGAAAGCCAGGGATGCTGCGAACAGCAGGAAGGCCGCGATCTGGGCCTTCTTGCGCGCCATGATCTCCATCAGCGCGGACCAGGTGGGCATCTCGGGCAGCGGTTCGGGCCTGCGCGGCAGCCAGAGCATGATGGCGTAGCCGATAACCGCCAGCGCGGTTGCGACCGCGTATAACAGCCACGGCATCTCCACGGATTGCGCGTAGCCGAAGACCGCTCCGAGCACGACGACACCGAGCGCCCATCCGGCGTGGGTGGCCCCGTAGAGTACGCCCATGCCCGTGCCATGCTTCTCCGCGCGATCGGCAAGGGCCAGGATCTGCAGCGTGGTGCCCATCCACATCGCGGCCCCGCCCCATCCCCAGATGGCCGCTGCAACAATAGCCAGCGGGTAGCTGGGGAAGAAGTAGAGCCCCAGCATGGCGACCGGGAACATCACGTACATCGCGCCACCGGCTATAGAGCACTTCCACTGTGGCCAGTCGCGCAGCAGATAGACATTGCCGAGGCGAAAGATGGTCATCGAGAAGTACACCGTGGCGATGACGAGTGCACGCTGGAATTGGCTCCAGTCTGTAAACTCCTCGAGGTAGGGCAACAGGAAGGCCTGCTGGGCACCTGTGCCGAGGAAGATGAAGAAGAAGGTGCTTGACAGAATCAGAACGTGGGCGCGCGTGGACAATTTCGAAGATTGGGTTTCCTGGGACATCTGTGCTCCTTTAATCCGTCGGGAAACGGGAACCGGACATCGGGAAATGGAGACGGCGAACGGCAAGCGGCGTGATGCCCGCCGTTTGCTCGTCGCTCGTCGCTGGTCGCTCACATTTACTCAAAGACAATCCAGCCGCGGGCCATCGGATCGGCGTGGGCCCTTATGGAGGCGAACCAGGCGGAGATCTCACTGCTCTCGCCCTGGACATTGCGGACGAAATTGATCGGCAGCAGCCGTTGCCGCTCGGGATTGACGTTCATCTCGTTCAGGGGCAGCCGCACCTCTGCAGTCCATCTGCCCTCGTGGACCTTCGCCGCCCAGTCGGCATCAAAGTCATAGCTGAGCGCATCGCCGTACGACTGATCCTCCTGCTGGCGCCACTGGTCGAAGAACGCGCCGGCGGCGTTGACGATGAATTGCGCGTACGCGTATTCTCCGCGATCCGGATTGATGAATATCTCGACGGAATCGTCCTTCCACGTCGAGCCATCGCGCGGTGCCGCTCTTGTGACCAGCTCGGACGTGTCCTGCTCACATTCGAGAGCGACGTAGAGATTCTCCACATCGTGAACAAGCCGCACCCGCGTCACGTGGTCCGCGTCGCTGGCCCCGCCCCAGAGAATGAAGTCAGTCAGCACGTCAGAGTGCTCCCAGACGTCCTCGGCAAGCTCGCCATCGACGGTCGGCGCCTGCTGGACCTCTGTCGCAGTCCCGACCTTCGTCGCCATCGCGCGGACCCTTGTAACCATCGCCTCGTAGCGCGCCGCGGTATCGGGCGACATGTCCTCGGGCTCTCCGAACAGTCGCGACAGCTCGGTCCGGATGTTCGCCCGCAACTGGGCGGCGTCAATTCCGCCGCCCTGCCGGGCCCGGTCGATCTGACGTGTCGCGACTGCCGCCGCGGCCCAGCGCAGCGACTGGGTAACGCCTGCCGACTTCAGCGGAGTGATCCATCCCTGCTTGGGAGGATGGAATGCGATCGGGTCATCGCCGATCTTCTGCTCCATGAACGCATCCACATCGACCGAACTGATCTTCGTGGCCATCCGGCGCATCGCGTCGGCGACCTGGTCCACCGGGGCGCCCTCCGCGATCAGGTCCTCGATCTCATAGGCAGCCCAGTAGTTGCCTGCCAGCACGCGCGTCACGTCAAATGTCTTCGCGAAGAACTCGATGCGCTTCTCGACGATCTCGTCCCGTGCCAGTTCGCGTGCCTCTTCCAGATAGCCCGCCAGTTTATCTATGACATCGGGCGGAAATATCAAGAACTGGCGCGGGTCGGCCGCCAGCCGGTAGTTCCAGCGCCCGCCGCCGAAGTTGTTCTCGCGCCACGTCCATTCACACAGCGCAAAGTACTTCTTCATCGGCTCGGCGGCCTCGCGGAACATGCGCTCGTTCCAGTCATCGGTAATGGCGTCAATATCTACATCGGGGTTCCAGAGCACCCGCGACATCACGTAGAGCTTGTGACCGTCCAACCCCCAGTTCGGGTAGACCTCGGCGTAAAAGCCTTTCACTCCCTGATCGACCGCGAACTGGATGGCCTCCTGGAACAGGTGATTGTATATCCGCGGAATTGCAAAGCCCATCCCGTAGGCGTAGTCGTAGATGCCCATCTGCTCGGTGACCTCAGACCAGCGGCGCAGAAGCTCCTGGTCCTGCCGGCGGAACTGTGCGTCCCAGTAGTCCGCGCGGTTACTGGTTAGATACGGAATGATGTTCGGATGAAGCTGCATGTCCGCGGGCGGGAGAATGACTGCCGAGTAGGCCAGGCATCCGAGCATCTTGTCCGGATGGTCGCGCTCGAGGTTCGCCGCTACACGATTGAGCCAGGTGTAGTACTGAACTGAGCGTTCCCCGGAGAAGCCGTGCCACTCCTCGATCGGACGATGAATCTTCAGGCAGTCCTTGCAGTCGCAGTAGCCATGCCCGTCGTTGATCCCGTACGAGAAGCTTTCGGCCAGCGGATGTGCCTCGAAGTACTCACGCGCTACCTGCGCGGCATGCGCGGTACCGCCCGGATCGGTCATGCACGGCTGCCACCCATGATCGCCCTCACCCGGCTCATATCGGATATCACCGTGCTGGGGGAAGTACTCGGGATGCTCAGCGAACATTTCGCGCCGGAAGACGCGGTTCAGATTGTGGTGGAACTGGTAGCGACCGTGGATGCGCTGCCGCAGGCTCCAGTCCCCACCGTAGTGCGCGCCACTCCACAGCCGCGAGAGGATCGCCGGGGAGTAGACTTTGCGCATTGGTTCCACCGTAATGCGATCGTGCTCGGGCACATCCTCCCCCAGCGGCCCGGGGATCAGCCAGCGAACACCCACGTGGTCCTCCAGGAATTGGCAGACCGCCCAGAACGTGGCCCATGGCGTCCTTCCGGCAAGCATCACCGCATCTTCACGGACGATCACGGCATACGCGTCGCGGTCGAGGCCGTAGCGATCGACGCCCAGCGCCTTCTTCACCGGCGAGCACATGCCGATGTAAATCGGGCGGCCCATCGACGATTCGTATTCCGATTCCGCAACGGACACGAAGTCCCGCCCGGTGGATTGCTTGAGGTAGTTGCGCAGGTCGTGCCAGGCCTTCGCGGCCTCATCGGCGGCACCGTCTTCATGGACGATGACAGCCTGTGTGTCGCCGTCCAGCACCGTGAAATCGGCGGCGAAGCAGGCCCCGGCTGCGATGATGAGGCTCAGGAAGATTGCGTGAGTGCGCATGGGTGAATTCACCTCGTGATGGATTCCGCGCGTTGAGAGAAGGTTCGCCGGACCGGCACACGACGCCTCCCGCCTGCGCACCCCGACTATTGGGTTCACTGTTCGTCGAAGCCTTCCCAGAAGTCGCCCATGACATCGGCCACGGCGTCGAAGTCCGGATTGCCGGGGCGCTTGTTGAGGCAGTACGTGACCATGCCCTCAATCTCGCCCTCGGCGACCATGTCCAGAATCCACTCGACCTGCGCCGCAATACGCTTCGGCGTCGCCTCTTCGTGGTTGCGCTTCTCGTATGCGCCGCGCAAACCGGCTGGCATCACGATCAGCGGGAGATCGAACTGGCGACGTCCCTTGCGGTCCGGGACGGCCCCGGCAGTAAAGCGCCCCTGTGTGTGAACTTGCCACTCCCCCGTCTGGTTCATCGGAGGCAGATCGAGACCGGTCGCCTCGAGGGTCGGGAAGCCGACGCGGACACCGAATTTGGCGACACCCTTCGCGTCGAAGACGCCGACTGAAACCCTCACCTCATCCCGATCCGCGACGATCTCACTCAGGTCGATGTCGGCGGTCCCGTCGTCATCGCCTGCCACATCCTCCTGCCAGACAACCTGATCGTCCACACGAACCTGCATGAAGTGGTACCCTGCGGTCCCGGCGTCGAAGTCATCGCTGTACTCGATGCTGAGCGACGCATTCTCTGCGTCGGTGACGTCCGCTGTCGCAGTCAGGAAGCCGTGGTCACCTGCCTCTGACGGCACGTGCCACGGATATGAGATCAGGCCCCGGGCTGCGATGGCGTAGTCATCCTGCAGGAAACGAAGCGCCCGTTCGACCTCCTGCCGGTCTCCTGGATACGCGGCAACCACACCATCGACCAGTGGCGCGAGGATCTCAGCGAAGCGTGCTCCGATCTGGTGGTAATACATCAACGGATAGAACTTGATGTCGGGGTTGATCGCGCGTCCGGCCTCCACCATCTCCGCGATGGATTCGGGCGTAAACCAGTCGGGGTTGACATTGCCCCAGAAGTCATCGATCACATAGCCGACAAGGTTCTCGTGCTCTAACGAGAGCTTCGCGATCTCCTCCGCCCAGCGCGGATAATCGAGACGCCAGGGTTCCGAGTAGGGGAACTGTTCGTGCGTGGCGGCCGTTTCAGAGGGCGGGACGAGGTAGACCCAAACACTGATCCCCGCCTCCTCGGCCATGGGCAGGAACTTCTGCAGGTCCTGCCAGTCATGGGGGCTGTGCCAGATCAGCCACATGTAGGTGTTCGCGCCCAGTTCCTCGAGGCGCTCCACCATCAACTCGCAGTCCACGTGCTCGCCGTCACGAAGCTCAGCGTTGTAATCGCCCACCGAGGGCGGCTGGGCACACGCCAGACCCGCGCTGAGCGCTATTGTCAGGAATACCGAGATCGTGCGCATGGCGTTCATCCCCATATTGAGAGTATCGCCACCTGTCAGTTCGAGATCGCGAGCCGACGCGCCTCCAGCGAGGTGCCAGGCATGTTGCAGTCGAAAGAGTATGTGGAGCGAACGATGCTGACGAGGAGATGAATCAGGTGGGCAGTTTCTACACGAACGTAGCCCTGCGCGGTGTTGATCAGAGCGAGGTGGCCGAGTACCTGGCCGGCCGCAACCGGCAGGTGCTGGTATCACCAACCATTGAGGGCGTCACGGTCGTGTACGATGCGCTCACCGAGTCGCAGGACCCGCGCCTGCTCACAAATCTCGCCCGGGAGCTGTCCGCGCAACTCGATTGCCCGGCGCTGGCAGCGCTTAATCACGATGAGGATGTGCTCTGGCTACAGCTTCACGTGGATGGGCGGCTGGTGGATCAGTACAATTCGTCGCCGAGTTATTTCGAAGATGGCAGCCTGGGGGAGCCGGAGGGCGGAGACGCCGACGCGCTGTGTGAGGCCTTCGGAGCGTCGGATCGGGAAGACGAGGTGGAGCAGATCCTCCGCAAGCCGGACGGTGCGGACGGGTATTCGTTCGCGTCAGAGCGGCACACAGACCTGGCCGGGGCGCTGGACATACCGCCGGAACTCGTCTCGTTCGGATACGAGCATCTCACGGGCGGTGAGATGCCGGCGGGGTATCAGCCCCGGGATTTCCTGCACACCGGCCCGGTTCCTCAACCGATGGCTCCCTCGCAGATGGGGCAGCCCGGCCCGACCGGCGGTCCCGGCGGTCCCGGCGGTCCCGCAGACAACGCGGGTGAGGCAGGTCCGGGGCCGGGGCATGTCCGCATCGGCCCGGCGCCGGGCGCTGGATGCTGCGGCTGCTTGCTGGCGCCGCTGCTGATTCCACTGGGTATTGTCGCGAGCGCCGTCAGCGCCTGGTTGCTCCGCCGCCAGGCCGAGGAGATGAACAGCGGTCAGCAATCGTAAGCGCGATGCCAGCCACCGTCTTCGACACTGTCCGTGACGCTTCTCGTTTCGCGGTCCGCGACGTGTGTGTCTGTCACCGACTGAAGCGAATTTGCAGGATGTCGCCGTCCTGCACCAGGTACTCCTTGCCCTCCAGCCGGACACAGCCGGCATCCTTGCACGCGACCACCGAACCAAGCTCATCGAGCTTCTCGAACGGTATGACCTCCGCCCGCACGAAGCCCTCGTACATGTCGGAGTGGATCTTCCCCGCCGCCTCCCGGGCGGTCGCGCCTTCGGAGATGGTCCAGCCGCGGGCTTCGGCGTCGTTCGCGGTGAAGAACGTGATCACGTCGAGCAGTTCATAGCAGGCGCGGATAAACCGTTCGCGTGCGGGTGAATCGAGGCCGTATTCCGCGAGGAACTCGGCCTGGGTTTCGTCGTCGAGTTCCGCAAGTTCCTGCTCAAGGCCCGCGGAGACCGGGATCCAGTCCAGTCCGGCCTCCTCGGCGAGTTTGCACGCGCCGGTACATGTCTGTGCGCGCAGGTCCTCTTCGCTGACATTGAATACCACCAGCAGCGGCTTACTGGTGAGAAGGTTGAAGCCACGGAGCATTCGCTCCTGGTCCTCGGTCAGGTCCATGTCCTTGACCAGCCCGCCCCCTTCGAGCTGCTCGGCGACCTCCTCGAGCAGGTCGCGCTCGACGTTCATGATATCCTTTTCGGCCTTCGTCTCGGCTGCAATGCGCTTCAGCCGTCTTTCCACGACTCCCAGATCAGTGATCGTCATCTCCAACAGCAGCGCTTCAAGATCATTCTTGGGGTCGAGTTCCTCACCCCGGTGGTCGAGTTGACCGAAGCATTGCACGACCAGCGCGAATGCGTCCGCATCGCCGGCGACCTTCGTGAGGCTGTCATCCCGCTGGGTGTGCTCGTCGCCGGTGTGCAGAGCCATCAGGTCCACGAAGGTGACCTCGGGCTGAGTGCTCTCGCCGGCCTCGTTGACCTCGCGCACGCGCTCAACGCGCGCGTCCGGCACTTTCACCACCGCAATGCGCGCCTCATCACGCCCCATCTGTGAGGGATCAAACTCGCGATCGGTAACAACGTTGAACAGCGTGGTTTTGCCGCTTCCCGGCAACCCCAGAAATCCAACTTTCATCACAGCACCTCCCATGCGCGAACCGTCGCGGTGTCCCCACGCGGTAGCTTCTCCGGGGGCACACGCGAGGCCTTTGCGGTGACTCGACAATCCGGGCTACTGCAGGTCGGGGAAGCGACGAGTGAGTTGCTCTCGCGTCACGGGGCCTTCGCGAAGGATTCGTGGTGGAGCTGCGCTGAGATCGAGGACAGTCGAGGCTGTCCCGCCGGGGCACGGCCCTGCATCGATGACGATCTCCACGTGGTCCAGCAGGGCCCGGGGAAGTTCAGAGGTCTGACAGGCCGGGGCCTGGCCGGAGATGTTCGCGCTGGTGACGGCAAGCGCCCCTCCCGCAGCGCGCAGGATTGCCAGCGCTACATCGCTGTCGGGCTGGCGCAGGCCAACAGACGAGCCGCCGGCGATGACTTCCCTCGGGACGCGCTCGGAGGCGGGTACGATGACGGTCAGCGCGCCCGGCCAGAACTCGTCCAGCAGGTCCTCGTGCGGCGCAAGACTCCCTGCGACGAGAGGGTGCGCATCATCGGCGGAAGCCACGAGCACGGGAAGAGGCATGTCCGCCGGGCGATTCTTCGCGCGGAAGACGGCGCTGATGGCTTCGGGATGATCCAGTGAGGCGGCGAGGCCGTAGACCGTGTCGGTTGGCATGATCGCAAGCTCGCCCCGGGCAAGGACCTCGGCGGCTTCGGCCGCAGCGTCCCGCGCGCCAATCTCGGACACGCGAACGATCCGCACGTCGCTCATCCTTCGCCAATCCCCAGCACGGCCGCAACGACCCGATCGATCTTTCCGAGGTCCTTGCGGATGATAATCTCCCGCGCGTTGAGGGCATCGCCCATCAAGTCGGCAACTTGCGTCGCCTGGCCTTCACCCACCTCGAAAGCCGCGGCGCGCAGCGCCGGTAGAGACGGGCACTGCTCGATGATCGCGCGGTAGGCTCCCATCCCATCGGGTTCAGAATCCACCAGTGCCTCGCGCGGCTCGTGCTCTACAATCTCCGGCATGAGATCCTCGATCTCATCTTCCCGGATGTAGGGCGGGTTGCTTACCACCATCTCGACCCTGTCCACCCACGCCTCATCCTGCAGCGGTGTCAGCCAGCGACCGTCCGCGAGGCTCACGCGTTTGCTCAGATTATGGCGCTCGATGTTCTCTCGGGCGAGATCAAGCGCCTCCTCTGACGTGTCCGTCGCGATGACCTCCAGGTCATCGACCTCGGCCGCGAGTGTGACTGCGATGACGCCACAGCCGGTGCCCAGATCCGCAGCGACACTTACGTCAAGTTCCTCGATCAACTCGAGCGAAACGTCGACGAGGGTCTCGGTATCAGAGCGGGGGATCAACGCGCGGGGATCGCAACTGAACTGTCGGCCGTAAAACTCCGTGCAGCCAAGAAGATACTGCAGGGGCTCACGTCTCGCGCGGCAGCTCACCAGCGTATCAAGCGCTGCCATCTCCTCGCCTGTGAGCATGCGTTCCTGCTGCATCGGCAGTTGTGACAGGCGGATACCCAGAACGTGCGACACAAGTGCCCGCGCGTCAAAATCCGCCTCGGGCACTTCGGCTTCTTCCAGCCGGTCCTGCGCATCACTAATGGCATCTCGAAGCTTCATGGGGGGCAGCTCAAAGCGACTCGGTGAACTCTTCGAGCCGCGTCTGCCTCTCATCCTCGGCGAGGGCATCCAACAGCTTTTCGATATCACCGCTCATGACCTGCGGGATGTTGTGGATTGTCATCCCAATTCTATGGTCGGTGATTCGGTCCTGGGGGAAGTTGTACGTGCGTACCTTCTCTGAGCGGTCGCCGCTCTTGACCGCGGCGCGACGCTGAGCCTCCATCGCCTCCGTTTGCTTCTGCTGTTCGTGCTCGTACAGACGTGAACGCAGAACTGTAAGTGCCTTCTCGCGGTTCTGCTTCTGCGACCGCTCGTCACGCGATGCTGCCGTTATGCCGCTGGGTTCGTGTGTCACGCGCACCGCCGTTTCATTCTTCTGCATGCTCTGCCCGCCCGGTCCACCCGCGCGGAATGTGTCCCATCGCAGGTCCGAAGGATCGATCTCAATGTCAACGTCCTGGGCCTCGGGCAGCACGGCGACCGTCGCCGCCGAGGTGTGTATCCGGCCCTGAGACTCGGTTGCAGGTACCCGCTGGACGCGGTGCACGCCCGACTCGCGTTTGAGGCGGCCGTAGGCGCCTTTGCCCTGCACATTGAAGATGATTTCCTTGTAACCGCCCATCTGGCCCTCATTGGCGGAGATGACTTCGACATCCCAGCCGTGATTAAGGATGCACTGGTGATACATCTCGAAGAGATCGCCGGCGAACAGAGCCGCTTCATCGCCTCCGGTGCCCGCGCGAATCTCCACGATGGCGTTTCGGTTCCGCATCGGGTCACGCGGCACGAGCAATTCCAGCAGCTCGCTTTGCATGTCGTCGATGGCCGCTTTCGCCTCTTCAAGTTCCAGTTCGAGGAATTCGCGCATCTCCTCGTCCTCACTGCCCTCCAGCATCGCGGCCGCGTCATCGCGGGTGCTCAGATGCTCGCGGTATTGCTCCAACTTCTCCATTGCCGGTACAAGCTCAGAGTGCCGAACAGACAGCTCGCGAAGCCTGGCAGGATTGTTGAGTACCTCCTGCGTGGTGAGCTTCTGTTCGATCTCCTTGAACTCTTCTTCAAGGCGCTCAAGCGCCGGTAGCAGATCCATCGTGCCTCTCCGTCGTCTCAGTTTCCTGCGATAGCCGCCTCATCCGGCTCAGGCCGTTCGTCGTCTTCGTTGCCGTTTCCCGGTTCCCCATTCGCGGTTTCCGTCTCCCTTACTATCTCTCCGCCTCGGCCGATCATCACACGCTCCGGCTCTTCAAACCCTTCGGGCAGATCGACCTCAGGTGCAACGGCGGCGAGCGCATAGATGGCGATCTCGACCTGTTCTTCATCAGGCTGCCGCGTGGTCAGCTTCTGCATGAGCAGACCCGGGCCGGCCAGGATCTTCTCCAGCCACGATCCGCGGTGGCGGCCGGCGAAATGGATGATCTCGTAGGCGATGCCCGCGACAGGGATCAGAATTGCCAGACGCAGCAGCAGTCGCAGCCACAACACGGGCCACCCGAGAAAGCAGCCGACAATGATTTTCATCACGATAACGACAAGGATAAATGCGGTCCCACAGCGGGGATGAAGCGGGCTGTGTCTAAGGGCTTCCTCGACGCTCGCTTTTCCGGTGTCTTCGAAGGCGTTGATGGTCGCGTGCTCGGCTCCATGATACTCGAAAACGCGCCTGACGTAGGACATCAGCGAGATCGCTGCGATGTACCCTACAATGGCCAGCAGGCGCAACCCGCCCTCGAGGAGATTTCGGATCAATACCTGGTTGAAGTCTCCCGTCAGGGATATCTCGGCACTGCCCATGAACCAGTCCACGGCCCACGCGGGCAGCAGCACAAAAAGCCCGATACCCAGCGCCATGGCCGGCAGCATCGTCAGCCACAGTGCCTTCTCGCCTAGGCTTTGCTCCTCGGCATCGTGGGCAGCGATCTCACGCGTCTGCCGCTCCGCGTCCGACTGCTCGTGATCTGTCTGGCGCTCCTGGGCCTCGTCCTCGAGAGCGACGTTCCCCGAGAAGGTCAGCGACTCAAGGCCCATGGTCAGCGAGTCCACGAGAGCGACGTTTCCACGCACCAGCGGCCACTTCGCCCAGCGGTAACGCTGTCCCCAGGTGTCGAGGTCGCGCTTGCCGACGATCACGCTCCCGTCGATCCGCCGGACGGCCGTGGCGTATTCGGTCTTCGAGCGCATCATCACGCCCTCGAGGACAGCCTGGCCACCGTAGAATTGTTTCTCTTCCTTTTCGCTCATGGCCCGGTCCTCCGGACCGTCCCTTTAAGTGGCAGCCTCAGCCCGCAGAGGGCTGAGGCCGGAGTAGGATGCAGTGAAACGCTGCTACTCTTCGTCGCTTTCTTCGTCGCTCTCTTCTTCGATGTCCTCGTCCTCGTACTGATCCTGCAGCCCGTAGCGCTTGATGAACTTCTCGACGCGCCCCTCGGTGTCAACCATCTTCTGCTTACCGGTGTAAAATGGGTGGCACTGGCTGCAGATCTCGACCCTGATCTCGGGCTTGGTTGAGCGTGTCGTGAAGGTCTCGCCGCAGGCGCAGTGGACTTTCGACTCAACATATTCCGGATGGATGTCAGCCTTCATGATCTATGTCCTCCCGATCCCGCCGGGGGCGGGGCCGATATACGCACACAAACTCACGACCCGCACGCTTTCCGGGTCGTGGGCTGTTAACTATAGCATAAAGCCGGGCAGATCGCAAGAAGAACGGGGTCGCGCGGCGGTCTGGCCCTGAATGTGCCATCGGACTGTAGCGCGGGTGCGGAATGTGCTATACTCGCTCGGAAAGGCTGGATCGAACGTCTGCCGCAGAACTCATCAACCTGTTTGAGATCTGAAGCGCTGCAGCTTTCCAGAGCGAAGCCCAGGGCCGTTATCGAAGATCACGCCTGCGACATGTGAAAAGGGGATGCGCCGGTTGGTTTACGTTCACGCGGCTCGAAGGGTTCTTCTGCTTTATGGTATTTGCACAGTGCTCACAGCACCGCTCTCTCCCATTCAGGGCCCTGCAGAAGCACAGACATTGAAGCAGCAGTTCCAGGCTGAACTGGACTCTCTCCACTCGGAGTACGGTTTCCCCGGGGCGACCGCTGCCTATACTCTGCCGGATGGCGAAGCACAGGTCGTGGCAACCGGGTCGGCAGACGTTGAGCATGAGATACCCATGACGCCCGGGTCGCGCATGCTCGCCGCAAGTATTGGAAAAACGTTTGTGGGCGCGACTGCTTTAGACCTGGTGATGGAAGGCACGCTGCAACTCGATGATCCAGTCTCTGCATGGCTTGGTGACCGTCCCTGGTTCTCCCGCCTGCCCAATTCTGAGACTGCCACGCTGCGTCAGTTGCTGAATCACACCTCTGGAATCCCCAACCATGTCGAGACCAGAGAGTTCACTGAGGCTTTTGCCGAGAGATGGCGTTCGTACACGAATCCATTCCCGCCGAGCGCGCTCATCGAGTTCGTTCTCGACCGGCCGGCGCTTTTCGAACCCGGTGACGGCTGGGCCTACAGCGATACCGGGTACATTCTTGCCGGGCTGATTATTGAGGCGGCCAGCGGGAACAGGTACTACGGCGAGGTCAGCCAACGCTTCCTCGATCCGCTCAATCTGAATCTGACTGCGCCCTCGGACCAGTTCGAACTGCCGGGCCTGGCGACAGGCTACCTCGCGCCGGATAACGCGCTCAATCTGCCTCCGCGAACGACGACTCGCCCCGGGGTCATGGTCTGGCATCCCGGCGTGGAGTGGACAGGCGGGGGGCTGGTAAGCAACTCGAAAGATCTCGTGATATGGGCGAGAGCTCTGTTCGAAGGCGAGGCCATGGAAGGACCGTATACCGACAAACTGCTGCGGTCCGTACCTGTTGACAGGAACGCTCCAGACATTCGATACGGTCTTGGAGTTGGCATCTACCAAACTGGCCCCGCCGGGCCGACCTACGGACACGGCGGCTGGATACCGGGCTACACCTCAAGTCTGCGGTACTATGCTGAACACCGCATCGCGGTGGCCTTCCAGATCAACACGGATATCGGGATCGTGGACGACTCGACGCCCGTTGTCGAGGAAATGGAGACGCGCCTCACTCAGGTCGTGATGGAGGCGGTGAACAGGCGGTAGACGCCCGACGCGGACTGCCGGCTCACCACTTTCGTACAGCGGCATCAGGAGGACTAATCTTCGAATGAAACACAACCCTGAAGTGGACATGACGGTGAAGGCCCTCACTCCATTCCTCGCCATCTCATTCGGCCTTACGTGGGGAATTGCCGCACTCATCATGCTGTTCCCGGATCAGGCCGTCTCTCTGTTCGGTGAGATGAGCGTTCGCAATCCGCTTTTCATCCTCCTCGTCTACTCGCCGGGGTTTGCCGGGGTGTTCCTGGTCTGGCGCCAGTGGGGAGTGCAGGGGCTTAGCAGCTTCTTTAGACGGTTGACCCTGTGGCGCGCCCCCGGGGGCTGGTGGCTGTTTCTGCTCCTGGGCATTCCCGCCGTCTTCTACACCGGCGCGGCGATCACGGGTACCATCAGCGACCCATTCCCCTTCCAGCCCTGGCACCAAATGTTTCCAGCGCTGGCAGTGGCGCTGTTCCTCGGTCCGATTGAAGAGTTCGGGTGGCGTGGACTTGCCCTGCCCCTCCTGCAACGCAAGTTCAGTCCACTCCTCGCCGGCCTGATCCTCGGAGTCATCTGGGGTATCTGGCATATCCCCGCATTCGTGATGAGCGGCACGATGCAGAGCACGTGGTCTTTCGCGCCGTTCTTCGTCGGCGTGGTCGCCATCTCTGTCATACTCACGCCACTCTTCAACGCCGCGCGCGGCAGCCTTCTGATAGCCGTGGTGTATCACTTCCAGATGATGAACCCCATCTGGCCGGATGCGCAGCCGTGGGACTACGTGATCTTCGTGGCCGCGGCCATTGTCGTCGTGTGGCTGAGCCGTGAGACCATGCTCCGACGCGATGCGGGCGTCACAGAGATTTTGATGCCCGGCTACACGTCGAAGATCTCGTAGGCGATCCGCGCGCTTTCGATCGTGTCACCCGTCGGCGTGTACTCGTGCGAGACGTAGCCGTCGTAGCCGCTGTCCTCGATGGCCTGCGCGATCGGCGGGTAGTAGATCTCCTGCGTCTCGTCGATGTCATTGCGGCCGGGGTTGCCGCCGGTGTGGAAGTGCCCGATCCACTCGATGTTATCGGTGATCGTGCGGATCAGGTCGCCCTCCATGATCTGCATGTGGTAGACATCGTAGAGAAGCTTGACCGCCGGCGAGTTAACCATCCGGCAGACGTGAACGCCCCACGGGGTGTTGTCGCACTGATAGCCCGCGTGATCGACCTTCGAGTTCAGAAGCTCCATGCACAGCGTCACGCCCGCGTCTTCGGCCTCCGGGGCCATGCGCGCGAGGATCTCGGCGCAGTTCTCCGCGCCCTCGATCTCCGAGAGCCCGAAGCGCCGATTGCCCGAGAAGCACACCAGCACCGGCACGTCATTCTCGGCGGCCACCTCGATACTCTCGCTCAGTTCCCCCGCGATGCGGTCGTGGTTATCCGGGTCATTCATGCCATCGCCCAGCGAATCATGGCCTGTCAGCAGCGCGACGTCCAGACCGTGGTCCTTGACCATCGGGATCTGCTCGGGCTGCATCATCTCCATCGCGTCATAGCCGATCTCTTTCGCCGCGGACATGACCTCCTCGGGCGAGTAATCACTTGAGCCAACGAACGACCACCAGACAAGTGCCTGTTTCATGGGAACGGCCTCCCTGGGAACGGCAGCTACAAGTCGCAAGCTGCAAACTGACGGAAACAGCAACAGCCAACTTCAGACGGCCGACGCAAACGCCGACGGAAGAGGCTAAGGGGTTTACTCCATCGGCCACATCCTGTGCAGAATCACGTGTACATCGCCGGGGAAGTTGCCATCGCACTGCAGCGTCACCGTGTTTTCACCCGGCGTGAGTGCGAACCCGTCCTCGTTGACATCGATCGCCTCTCCCGGGTCCATCCCGATCGGCCAGAACGTCGCCCCGTCCGGGCCATCGTAGCTGACCGCCTGTCCCGGTTCAAGGGTCACGGGAAATTCAATGCGCTCGCCATTTACCACCAGAGCGGGATTCACCAGATTCATGATTCCCGAGGTGTCGGGAATGGCCCGCACGTCATCGAGCGCGACCTGCACCGTCGCGCCGCGTGATATGTTGTTGAGGCAGAAGATCATGTACTGCACGCGAGAAGCGTCGAAGTCCCCGCTCTCGTCCAGCGCGAATGTGTGCAGGCTCCAGCCGTTGAAGTCCACGGTCACCAGCTTCTCCGCGTGATGGCCCTCCGCGTCCCATAACTGGACCCGAAGCATCTCGTGCAGTCCGTCACCGCGGACCCACAGCCCAAGCCCCGAGTAATCGCTGAGATCCAAAAGCGGATCGAAGCGCTTCCCGATTCCGCTCCAGCCATTCCGCGGGGCGGTGTTCTCCGCGGTCCACAGCAGCGCCTCCTCCCCGATCTTCGCCTCGTCTCCGACCGCAAGCTCCTGTGTCACTCCCGCCATGACCGGACCGGTCTGCGTCATCTCCTTAAGCGATCCGCGCACGTATTGGGCGAACTCGTTTGTGTCCGAGGGCAGCCACTGGGTCGCATCATCGAACTCCGCCAGCGTCAGGGCATCTCCGGCCTCGTACGCGTCAGCCGCCACGCTCTCCTTCCCGCGCATTATCTCCGCGCCGAGGACACAGGGCCGCTCGCACTCAATGGTCCATGCGTTGCGCTCACCATCGAGCACATCCACCCGACGCGGGTCTTCGTAGACCGCGCGGTGGAGCGAGAAGCCGTCATCGTCCTCGAAGAGGCGGAAGTCGTGGCCCGGTTCCAGCATCCGCTCGGCAGTCGGCTCCGGCGGATAGTCCGCAAGTCGCGCCCGCTCGTAGCGCGCGAGCATATCGAAGGTCTTCCGCGCCAGCGGCAGCGCCTCCAGCGACGCGCGAGAGGCTTCGATGGAGATCGATGCGCCCAATCCGAGCGCCTTCGCGCGGACATACTCGATCTGGTCGGGGCGCACATCCCGGAACATGTAGTACCAGCCGATGTCCGAGCGCGTCCAGTTCTTCGCCTGGTTGAGAATGCCCGGCCAGCGGCTGTCGAGGTAGCCCTTGATGTCGCCATGGCCGTCGGCGGAGGCGCTGCGCGGGACGATATGCCACAGCAGGTTGCGGCCGGTGCCGTTGGAGGTCTGGTAGAGCACATCGTGATCGAACTTGCGGTAGTAATCCAGGTGCATCCTGTTGAGATAATACCACTGGTCGTGATAGGGCCGGCCCGCGCCCTCGCTGGCGTCGAAATAGACCATGTCGAGGTCAAGCTCGTTCACGCGCTGCGCGAAGTTGCTGGTCAGTTCATCAGCCAGATCAGTGTCAGGCTTCACTACGAAAAACCCCCACTGCTTGAGCATGCCCTTCACCGGGGCCTCCGCGTTGTGCGCGGCGGCCACAGTTCCGTGCGCCCCGCGGACGCAATCCGTGAAGCGAAACGGGGGCCCGATGTCCTCCTTGGCGTACTCGACAAGCTCATCGCCTATGCGGATGGTGTTGCCGGGGAAGGCGCGGCTGCGCCACTGCTCAGGCGGCCAGTTCTCGGGCTGCTCGGCGAGCGTGATCGTCGTCGCGTCCGCATCCACTGCCTCCGCGAGTGACGGAAGCTCCACGAACGCGAGGTCCTCGTGGGGCACGGGCGAGACCCACGGATCGTTCGGGGAGATGGTCGGACCGAACACGTGGACGCCGGCATGCAGGCCCGCAGCGTGGATCTTCTCCACCGCGGCCCTGAGACTTTCAATCCCCTCGGGGAACGATTTGGTGTTGATGTCATAGTGCCCGTGGTTCTCGAGCCACGAATTCTTGAGGATGATGATCGTGCCGAAGCCGCCGAGCTTTGCGTAGTCTATCAGCGTGTCGATGTCATCCTCGTGAACGCTGGTGGCGAAAAGGTACGACTCCATCGCGCGGTCCGAAAACCGCGCCCACTGCGCGCCTCGGCGCCCGTCGAAGTGCGGGCTGGGCAGGTCATGCGCGCGCTCGGTGGCAACGATCGCGTCGTCAAGCCGATCATACGGTGCAGCAACCAGTGCGAAGCGCGCGCCTTCGATGCCGTGATCGGCCTCACACCGAGCGCGGAGGCTCCAGACGCTCTCGCCCCGCCTCGTCGGGACCTGATGGGTATTGGCGGTGACACCGAAGAGCGCGGTCCCGAAGTCGTCGTCGTAGGTAGCGTTGAACGCGGTCGCCACGACCTCAAGTCGGCGCATGGGGAAGTCGATGGTCAGGCTGTCCATGCCTTCCGGCTGCGCGTCGGTCACCTCGAAGAAGATATGATTGTCGCGTTCCTCCACGCGGACCTGCGCCCTGACCTCCGGGTCGAGGAACTGCACCTGCAGCACATCGCCATCGCGTGTGATCGAGTGCAGCGGGACGGTCACGCCGTCACGCGTCGCCTGAAAAACGCTGACAGGAATGCCCGTCGCGGCATACTCCTCGCCGGAGGCACGATCCACCACTGACTTCAGCTTCCCGTCGCCGCCGATGGACACGCGCACGTGCGAATTCTCCAGCACGATATCCGGGCCCGCGTCCATGCCCTCGGGCAGGTCCAACGGCTCCATGCGCACGTCATCGATGTCGGTGCTCTGGCCGGATGGCACGGCGACCGCCGGCCCTGAGCGCCTGTAGTCATCGGCCTCGGGGCGGTAGAAGCCGGAGATCTCGACCCACTCGTCCGCGGGTGCGGTGCCCTGCGCGATCCTCGGCGCTGTCATGCGCCGTTCCTCATAATACTCGTACACGTGGACCGTGGCCGGGCCACCGCGGATGCGCGCCGTGACGCGGTACCATTTGCCCACCTCAAGGTCGTCGCGGATCTGATAGACGTGCGCGGAGTCGTCCTCGGGAGCGGTGACGCGAATGTAGTGCTCCCCGGACGCGGGATCGTCCTGCCGCACGTCCAACGTGCCGATGTAGTGCGTATTGAGCGACCACGTTCCCGGCACGACCGGATCGCCCGGCAGCGTCCAGCCCTGCCAGACGCCACCCTCGCCGGTCTCGACGGTCGTCACGGTCTCGAAGTCACCGTTGATGAGCACGTTCTCGGATTCCTGCGCCACGGCAGAGGAGAATGTCAGGGCAACAATAGCGATGACTGTCAGCGCACGCATAAGCGGTTCCTCCCGCACTACTCGAACGATCCGGACACGTGTATCTCGTCATACAGCGCCAGCACGTTCTCCAGCGGCGTCCCCGACTGGATGTTGTGGCACGGGCCGCAGATGTAGCCGGTCCCGTCACTCGCGAGGATGCGAATGTTCTTTCGCACTTCAGCCCGAACATCCTCCGGTGTGCCGAAGGGGATGATCGACTGGTTCTCCACCGCCCCGTCGAAACACAGGCGGTCGCCGAACTCGGTCTTGAGCCACTCAAGGTCCATGTTCGCGCAGTTCCATTGCACGGGGTTGAGCACTTCTACGCCCATTTCCACCAGGTCCGGGATGATCTCGCCGATGCCGCCATCATCGTGGTGGTAGACCTTCAGCCCGAACTCATGCGCCAGCGCGACAGCCCGGCGGTAGTGCGGCCAGAAGATGCGCCGGATGTGCTCGCGGCTCATCACGAGACCGTTCTGCGAGCCAAAGTCATCGGTGACCTGCGTGAGGTCGAGATGCTCGCCGCAGGCCTCGAAGAGCATCCGGTGCTGGCGCAGGCGGTAGTCCATGGTGCGGTCGAGGACCGCCTCGATCAGTTCCGGGCGCAGGGCGATGTTCAGCAGCGCGCGCTCCTCGCCGAAGAGGTTCCACAGATCGACGTAGGGCGCCATGTAGCCGCCCATGACGACCTTCTGCGGATGCTGCTCGTGACAGAACTCGGCCGCCCCCTCGAAGTCCCAGTGCGAGGGGTCGCCGAAGTCGAAGTCCTCGACCTGCGCGATCTCGGTGAATTCGGCCATGGGGGCGTGGAGGCGCTCGGTGTAGGAGCCGCCGGTGGGCAGTTCGACGCGCCGGCTCTGCACGCCCCACCGGCCCGCGGGCTCACCGTCGGGGCCGGTGAAGCCGGGGCCGTCGTACCGCAGGGGCGCGTGCGCGATGCCATCGACGCCGAGGTTCTCCTCGACGACCGCCCAGTCATCGGTGCCGAAGTGCTCCAGCAGCATCTGCCGGACCTCGGGCGTGGCCCAGATCATGGCGGGCACGCGGTCGAGGGGCTGATGCGTGATCGCGGCCCAGACGCGTTCTCTGCTGGTCATGGTCTCAGTCGCTGCGCTCCTTCGATAGCTGCCAGTCTCCGGTCTCCGGTCCCCAGCGAACGGTCAATTGCCTACAGCAGACAGCGGACGACCGTCCCCGGCCGCCCGCCGCTGTCGTTCCCAATCCCCGCTCCCCACTCCCCCATCCCCTTGCCGTTACCCCACATTCCACGTCTCGTAGGCGGCCTTCGCCGCGGCGATCCTGTCATCGCCCTTCGGGCCGAACTCGTGGCCGACGTAGCCGTCGTAGTCGAGGTCCGCGATGGCGCGGGCGATCGCCGGGTAGTAGATCTCCTGGGTCTCGTCCATGTCATTGCGGCCGGGGTTGCCGGCGGTGTGGAAGTGCTTGAACCAGTCGATGTTGTCCTGGATCGTCCGGATCAGGTCGCCCTCCATGATCTGCATGTGGTAGATGTCATACAGCAGCGCCACGCGCGGGCTGTCTACCATCTTGCACACGTGCACGCCCCACTCGGTGCTGTCGCACATGTAGCCGGGGTGGTTGACCCGCGAGTTCAGAAGCTCCATGCACAGGTTGATGCCCTTCTCCTCGGCGGTGGGGGCGACACGCGAGAGGATCTCCGCGCAGATCTCCGCGCCCTCGAGGTCGCTGACGCCCTCGTAGCGGTTGCCCGAGAGGCACAGCAGGCTCGGCACGTCGTACTCCTCGGCAAGCTCGAAACTCTCCATCAGTTCATCGTAGATCCGGTCGTGATTCTCGCGCTTGTTCAGCCCATCGGCAAGGGACTGATGGCCGACGAAGATCGCGATGTCCATCCCCGCGTCCTTGATAATCGGGAAGACCTCCGGCGGCGACATCTCGATGGACGCGAAGCCGATGTCCGCGACCTGTTGCACGACCTCTTCGGGCTCTCCGGCCGAGGCGACGACGCCCCAGCATACGGACTGCTTGATAGGTGTCATGTCTGATAGACCCTCCTGTTAATGCGTGAACGTTGAGGGCCGATTCGCCGTAAGAATCTCCACACCTTCCCGCTCAGGGGGGAATCGGGACGCTGAACGCGAATAAGTGATGAGACAACCACCGTGATGATCGAACAGGGAGCATCGACAATGACTGACCGGGGCGCATCGCACTACGACCTGCTTGTAATCGGCGGCGGACCGGGTGGGATGAGTTGTGCGCGGTTCGTGCGCAGCCGGAACAAAGACTTGAGTATCGGACTGGTGCGTAAGCAGGAGCGCAGCGTGGTCCCATGCTCGCAACCGTACGCGATCGATCAGACAATTTGCGTGGAGGACTTCCTTAAATCCGATGAGGACCTCCTCACCGGAATTGACATCGACGTCCATATTGGCGAGGTCACCGCAATCAATGTTGCCGCGCACACGGTCTCCGTGGCGGGTATGGGCCTGGATGAGATCGGATACAATACGCTGCTGGCGGCACCGGGCGCGGACCCTGTCGTGCCTCCTGTGGACGGCGCGGATCTGCCGGGGACCTTCGTGGTGAAGGACGCGCCGGACATTCAGGCGATCATACAGGCGACCGAAGAGGCCGACACCGCGGTCGTGGTGGGCGGCGGCTACATCGGCCTGGAGATGGCCGTGGTTTTGCAGAACGCGGGGCTTGACGTCCACGTGGTCGAGCGGCTGCCGATGTGCCTGGGAACGGTCTGCAGCGAGCCGATCGCGCAGAAAGCCGCGCAGGAGCTTCGTGAGCATGGCGTGAATGTGCACGCCGAAGCCTCGGCGGAGGCCGTGGTGGGCGATGAGCGCGTCGAGGGTGTGCGCGTAAACTCCAGGACGATCGACACGGATATGGTCGTCTGGGCTGTGGGCGTGAGCGCAAACACGGACCTGTTCGAGGACGCGGGCGCGCATGTCGGGAGATTCGGCGTGGTGGTCGATGACAGGATGCGAACCGATCTGTCCGATGTCTATGCCGTGGGCGACTGCATACAGCACCGCAACTTCATCACCGGAGCCCCCGACCGCGGGCCGCTGGCGACGAACGCGGTGGTGCAGGGCAAGTGCGCGGCGATCAACATCACGGGCGGCTTCCGGACCTTCCCGGGCTTCATCAACCCGAGCATCACGCGGCTGTGGGAGAACAGCTATGGCGCCACGGGCCTGAACGTGGAGCGTGCCTCAGAGATGGGCATCGAGACGATCGTGGGCGAGGCCGAGGCGCATACCCGCGAGCCGATCTTCCCGGGCGCAGGGCCGATCGCGCTGGTGGAGGTCTTCGACGCGCGCACGACGCAACTGATCGGCGCGGAATGCTACGGGCACGAGGGCGTGGCGGAGCGGATCGACATGCTGACGCTGGCGATTCAGCATCGCCTGACGATGGAGGACCTGGCGAGCATGCACTTCTCGGGCCACCCACCGCAGACGGACGTCCCCGCGCGCATGATCACCGTCAACGCGGCCCAGCAGGCGATGCGCAAGGCGGGGGTGTTGTAGTCGAACGGCCCGGGAGAAACAATCTAATGGCACAATCCAAGATTGAATGGACAGACTGCACCTGGAACCCGGTGACGGGGTGTACGAAGATCAGTCCCGGGTGCGATAACTGCTACGCCGAGCGCATGGCGAAGCGCCTCAAGGCCATGGGTCAGCCGAAATATGACCGCGAGTTCGAGGTCGTGACGCACGAAAGCTGCCTCGCCGATCCGCTGGAGTGGACGGCCCCGCACATCATCTTCGTCAACTCGATGAGCGACCTGTTCCACAAGCACGTGCCGCTTGAGTTCATCCAGCGCGTTTTCGAGACCGTGCGCGAGGCCGACCAGCACATCTTCCAGGTGCTCACCAAGCGCTCCGGCCGGATGGCGCAACTGAGCGGCAGCATCGACTGGCCGGACAACGCGTGGGCGGGCGTGAGCGTGGAAAATCAGGACTACACCTTCCGCCTCGATGACCTGCGCGAGGTGGACGCGTCGGTCCGCTTCGTCTCATTCGAGCCGCTCATCGGCCCGATCACCGACGTGGAGCTGTCCGGCATCGACTGGGTTATCGTGGGCGGGGAATCCGGCCCGGGCGCGCGGCCGATGAAGCGCGGATGGGTGCTCAACCTCAAGGAAGCCTGCGAGACCGCGGACGTCCCGTTCTTCTTCAAACAGTGGGGAGGCACCAACAAGAAGAAGGCCGGGCGGGAGCTTTTGGGGAAGACGTGGGATGGCATACCTGCGGTGGCGCGCACGCACGCCGCCGTTGGCGCACTCGGAAGCTGATCTCTCGATCGGAGAAATCTCATGTGGCAAATCACTGCTCTCACCACGGCCATCCTCGTCTCATTGAGCACCGCATTCGCGGAGGGGGAGATCCCTGTGCACCTGGAGAAGACCGTCTCGCTGTCGGAGAGTGGCTCCACGCGGGCCACGCTCTACGCCATGAGCAACAAGATCGTGACCATCGGCCAGAAGACGCACGTCGCGTGGCTCGACTGGCTGTCTGACACGAAAGCTGTCACATACGATCACGCGACAGGCCAGACTTCCGAACCGGTCCTTGTGGGCAGCGGGAAAGACAACCACGGCGGCCCGGCCATGTGCGCGGATTCGGAGGGCTACCTCTACATTGTCTTCGGCCCACATCACGGGCCGCTTCAGTTCGCACGTTCGGCACGGCCCAATAACGCTTCCCAGTGGGAGACGCTGCCCGAGTTCGGCGTCAATGCGACCTACCCCTCGCTCGTGTGCGATGCCGACGACACGCTCCATATCGCTTACCGCGGCGGCGAGATGCCCCGACGGGTGATCTACCAGCGCAGGCCCGCCGATGGCGAGTGGAGTGAGCCCCGCGAGCTTGTCCGCGCCGGTGTGCCGGACGGCTACACCCAGTTCGGCAACGCGTTGACCGTGGCGCCGGATGGGTCGCTGCACCTCGCCTGCCATATCTACGACTTCCATCCCAAGAGCGGCAAGGCCCACGGGCACATGGTTTCGCGCGACGGTGGCGACACGTGGATGCTCATGGATGGAACGGCGCTTGACCTGCCGGTGACGCGCGATGACGCGGACCTGCTGATTGAGCGCGCCGATAACCTCGACGTGCGCGCCAGCAATCCGGTGTGCGACGACCAGTCGCGGCCCTATTACATGACCAGCCAGTACCGCCCGGAGAACGACCTGCTGCTGTGGTACTGGCGGGAGGATGGCTGGCATTCGAAGTCGCTGCGTCCGGCGCTGGCGGACATCGTGGACTTCGCGCCGCGCTTTGTGCAGGGGGTCACCTGCAGCTTCTCTGACGGTCGCCTGTACCTGGCGATCGTGTCGAGTGACCGTCCGAGTTGGAATGAGGTTGACAACGAGGTCTACCTGCTGACCTCCGACGACTACGGCGCGAGCTTCGCAGCGCAGCAGATCTCCGAGACCGACCCCGACCTGCCGAACTGGGGACCGAGCCTCGAGCGCCCGGTCGGGCATAATGAATTCGACGTGCCCTCGCTGATCTGGATGCACGGCGAGCGCGGCAGCGGGGTCGCCGATGAGACGACGACTGAAGTGATACTGGGCATCCTGGCACAGTAGTCCCGCACCGCCGCGCCAGGATGTCGCTGAGCGCTACTTCTCCACCCCTATGCTCACGTTATCCAGGAAGAATCGCGTCTTCTCGGTGGCGAGGCTGATGAAGCCCACCCAGCGCAGGTCGTGGAACTCGTCGTCGATCACGCTCAGGTCTTCGAAGACGCGCTCATCCTCTTCGGGCAGCTTGACCCGCAGGGCCCACTGCCCGGCCTGCTCCAGGCCGGCGCCACCGATCCCCGGATCAGGCGCGCCCAGTGGCGCCTCCATCTCGACGTGGAGCCACGCCTGAAGCGGGACCTCCATCAGCATCTCATCGCCGACCCACAGGCCGCCGTCGCGCAGCGTGATCTGCGGCCCGACCACAAACTCGCGGGCCTCGGCCGCCCCACGCCAGGCACATTCGACGATAGCGCCCTCTTCCAGCCTGATGTCGAACGTCACCTGCGCGACGCCGGCGGCGTAGCCGGGGCTGTAGTTGATGTAGGGGACCCAGTCATGGCTCAGATCGGGCGCGTCCTCGAGGAGCAGGCTCTTCTCGCCGGAGGCCGCTGTCTCATCGGTCACCTCGACGGCGTCCGTACCCTTCCCCGGCGCCTGATCTTCACGCCGGACGCGAACTCGTGACGGTGGTCCTCCGACCTCAGCCTTCTCGAAGCTGTCTGCGATGCGCAGGGGCGGGGCGTCGAACGGATAGGGCAGCGACAGCACGTGCGGTTCCGGCACCTCAACCGGGAGACCCGTGAGTTCCTGCCATTGCGACTCAGGGCCGGCCATCTGCGCGATCTCTGTCGGGAAGCCCTCCTCGCCGGGCGCGATGTCGAAGTAGTTGGTGCCGACCTCGTGCTGGTCGGCCTGGCTCTCCACCGGTCGCGCAGGATCTACGGGGAGGTCATAGATCACGTTATCTTCGATGATGAAGCCGCTGCTGCCGTCGTCGAAGGCGAGTCCGCCCCCGGCCCAGATCGGCCGCTCGAACCGGCCGTGCAACCGCGTCTGGTGCGTGTCATGGATCACGTTGCCTCGCAGCACCGTGCCCGGCTGGTAGCCGAGGGTGTAGAGGGCACCGCCGTGATCGAGCAGCAGCATGACATCGTGGACGTGATTGTACTCCATCTTATTGTCATGGCAGGCGGTCTCGGCGGTGCTGTGGGACCAGCCGACCGCAATCGCTGAGTAGAGCGTGCGGCGCACCTCGTTGTGTCGGATCGCCAGATCGCTGGTGACGCCACCCCAGATACCGTGACCGGAGTAGTGCACGATGCCGACGTCCGAGACGAGATTGCTCTCCACGAGGTTGCCGGTCGGCACAACGGGAGGCTCGGCGCTCCTGTCCACGACGCCGACCTTCACGCCGCCGGTCCCGCAGTCGAAGATGCGGTTGCCGATGGCGGCATTGTCGTGGCAGCCCTCGCCGAAGTCCAGTGCGTAGGAGCCCAGGTGTGCCATGGTGCAGGCCTCAAAGCGGCAGTTGCGCGCCCACTTCAGTTCAATCGCAGATGGCATGTCCACGAAGCCCTGACGGCAGGCCCGCCCGTAGGCCTCAGCATAGCGGTGGGGCGAATCCTTCCACGCACTGTGCGCGAAGACGATGCCGCGGAACATCAGGTCCTCCACGTACTCCTCCGCTTCGCGATCCCCAGTCACGCGCAGGAGCCGCTCGATGCGCGGGGCGATCACTTCGAGGTCCGCCATCTCTTCGTCGGCGGCAGGCGTGTATGAGAGCGTTCCCGTGGGCCTGTCCAGATACCACTCACCGGGCTTCCCGAAGTCCTCCTTGATGTTCTCAACCAGATAGGGGTTACGCCCGCCCGGGTACCAGTGGCCGATACGGTAGTGAGGGTAGTCGGTGAAGCGAACGATATTGTCCTCGAAGTCGATCTCCTCGATGTTGAGGCGCCCCGAACTCCAGTCATGCATGACCACGACCTCAACATCGGACAGGTTCTCCCAGTTCTCGATGTCGCCCTCGTGGAAGTAAAACTCCTTCTGCGGATTCCGGTGGTTGACCGGTCGATCGGGATAGCGATACGGCGCATCCGTCAGCCCGGCGATGACGAACAGCCCGCGCGTCGGACGGTAGCGGCGGGTGTAGTCGCGCTCACCGGCCTCCCGAACGAAGATCTGTCGGAAGTTCCAGTCGGAATTGCGCGCTTCAGGAATGGTTGCCGACCACGAGCCGTCTCCGGCCTGTTCCCAGTCGGTCACCGGGGATCCGCCACTGACGATCGCGCGCTCTCCCGGCCACGCCTCCCAGATGACGGGTGCGTTGTCGGTCCCCGAATCCTGCGGCCCCAACTCCAGGGGCTCGTCGAGGAAGTAGGTGCCCTCGCGCAGCCGCACGATTGTCGGGCCGGGAAGCTCTCCCCCACCCTCCTGCTTCAACCCGCGGACCGCATCGCGTGCCCGCTGCAGTGTCGCGAAGGGTTGCTCCTGAGTTCCCGGTGCGGCGTCATCACCATCCGGCGCGACTACGAACATCGTCGCCGTCGCAGCAAGGCCCGGGGTACCACTCAGAATCGTGAGGATCGCTATCCACTGGAGCAGACGCATGGCTCTCACTCTTCTCCTGTCCATTCTCCGGCATTTGCTGCCTGTTGCGGCAGTTACCTGTCATCCCGCGGCCACGGCAGCGTCCAGTCCGGCCGGCGGCGGAAGGGCTGATCGAACGTGTTGTCAAGCTTGTCCTGCTCCTCGAGGTGGATCATGCATGCGCGGATGCAGCCGCTCGCACCTTCCAGCGCGCGCCCGTAATCATACGTCGGGCCGACCTTGTAGCGCTGGGCCTGCCCCACCGGCTGCTGGAAGCCCTCTTTGTCCTCTTCGGTGACCATGAACGGGTTTTTCTCCGGCGATGCGCCGCAGAAGTAGCGGCTGCAGATCGTGTAGTCGATATTCGCCCACTCAAGCTCATGCCCGGCGATCTCGATGCGGACACAGTCATCCTCGTCAGTGGGAATGGCTCCGCCGGTGCACTGGTCCGCGCACATCATGCAGCGGTCGCAAAGCTGCGGCCCGTCGTAGATCGGATCAGGTTCCAGTGGCGCGTCGGTGAGGATGACCGCGATTCGCTGGCGCGGGCCGAACCTGGGCGTGATGAGCATCTTCGACCAGCCGATCTCGCCGAGGCCCGCCATGTATGCCGCGAGGCGCATGTGCGGGAAGACATCCGGCGCGGGCTTGTCCTCGGACACGGGAACGCTGAAGTTCGGATTGTGCTTGCCGGTCAATTCAGGGTCCTGCCCGGCCCCGTTGGTGTTCCCCCACGGGAAGTTGTTGGCGATGGGCATGGCCTCGTATCCCGCGTCCTCGAGCATCGCGGTGATCCGCCACAGGACCATCGGCTGGAGGACCTTGTTGATGGCCGCGTAGCCCATCGAGGCGTAGGACACGTAGAATGTGCCCTCCTCGATCCCGCGGAGCGTCCCGCGGGGGATGCGGAAGCCCAGCGCGATCATCGACTTGGCGTCCGGGGCGATGTAGCGCGCGTCCATCTGCTTCGGCGCGCCCTCCCAGCGGTCCATCGGCGCGATGCCTACCAGGTCGGCCCCTGATTCGAGTGCGTAGTCCTTCACGTCCTGTGTCTTGAGCATGGCGTGATCCCTCACGGTCCCCGCGCATTTGCGTTGGCGCAATGTTCGTGATACGGAGCGGAATACCTTCGTCGGGAGGTCCCGAGAAATGCCGGGCGAGGGACACGCTGCACGATGTGGCGGCCGAGGAGCGCCCGCCGATCGTGCAGGCGCTGGCGGAGCGCCTCGCGGAGGGTGGGCGTCTGCACATCAAGGAGCCGACAAAGGAAAGCCACGGGATGCCGGCGGCTGAGATCGACTGCCTCGTGGTGGACGCGGGGCTGCGAAAGCTCTTGCAGGAGCGGAGCAGTTCTCTCTTCACCGGCCCGCTGTACTACGCAGTGTACGCTCGTTGAGGACACGCGTGGGGAGGGGGCAGCGCAGCCGGACGGTCACCGGCAGACCGGCGGCGCTGATCCCAAAAAACCGCATTGAGGGGTTACAACCGACTGTGGTAACGGAAGAACCGCGGGATATCGCCAAAACGTTGCTTCGACAGCGCCACAGTTATCTCGATCACGCAGTCACTCAACGCGCCTGTAAAGATACCATGGGACGCCCTCAACCTCCTTGTACCATTTCTGGAACCTCGGGTCATCCAGCGCGTGTCGGTACGGCCTCTGCCAATAGTCAGGCCTCCGCTGGAGCACAGTCAGGGCCTTCTCCCTCGGGGACGCAGTTGCGATTTCGTAGTCCGTAAGCCCCCACATGTCGATGATCGTTGCACCGGACATGTAGCCCACGATCCCGATATCGCGAGCAGCGACGACGGCGTCGGGGGCAGCGTGATTGCGCAGATACAGAGCCTGATCGCGCAGCTTATCCAGTGCTCCAAGATGGTAGCCGATCTGCATTCCATAGCCGGCATAGTGACGGTTGTCATTGCGCGCCAGCCAGAGTCCGGCAAACTGGCAGCCCACGAGCATGATGACCGTCCCGGCTACTGCGGCCTTTCTGATGCGAGGCCCACCAATCTGAGAATCGTCGAAACGCTGCAGCAGGACCGCTATAGCGCCCGCCATGGCCGGTATGGCCGGGACGAGGAAGCGAAACTGCGGCATCCAGTCATCGCCTACGACCAGTACCCACACAATCCACGCAATTGCCACCAAACCCAGAGGGCGCAGCAGGCGTTTGGGGCCGGTCTTCGGCCCAAGAGCGTGGATAACTGCGATAACCGCAAGGGGGCCACCGGCGTACCGAATGAGAAACTCGTAAACGTAATAGGCACCCCGGAAATGCTGTTCAAACCCCGGTTCGACGGCTTTGGCGTAGAACGGGGCAGGCAGTGGGTGCCCGAAATAGAAAAGACGAAACAGTTCCAGCGGTATCCAGACGAGACCCGCGCCGATCAGTGCCATGAGTACACCCCGGGGGCGATCATCCCGAGCGCTCATTATGATCAGAGCTACCAATGCCACCCACAGCAGAGTAGCTTCGGGCCGAACCAGCACGCCGGCAGCCGAGAACACACCGAACAACAGACAGTTGCGCGGGGTCAAAGCCGTGCGCTGGGCAAGCAGAACCCACGCCAGCGCATAGAGGGCCGTGAAACCGGTCCCCATTCCGGATACCGACCACAATACCATTGGCGCAGAGACGCCTGCGAGCACCGCGGCGGTGACGCGATATCCCGCGCGCAAGTGCGAAACCGCTGCAGATGTCAATATCAGACAACCCACGCCAATCAGTACGCTCGACACTCTCGCTGCTATGACAGGTGGAGCGCCAATTGCCGTCAAACCGGCGAGGATGAGTGTCCAGAGGGGGCTGGAGAAGCCTTCACTCGGTGGGCCACCGGGATTGTAGCGCATTCCGTGGCCTTCAGCGATGTTTCGTGCGTAGCGGAGGAAGATGTACACATCATCGATGGTGAAATCCCTGAAAAGCCAGCAAAGAACACCGAAAGCGATGGCGGCGACGATGGTGCCGGCCACCAGGAGACGACGCGAATCAGAACTGGAGGAACAATCAGGCTCATCTGGACGCTGTGGGTTGCCGAAAGACGACTGCTCTTTCCGCTCCTGCGTGGTCTCAGTGGATGTTGTCGCATTCGGCAATGTGCCGTCTCGCGCGGCTCCCCCGGGGCCTTCGGCCACATGATTCGGTGACATACCGTCTCCCGTGGTTTAGGTTTTCAGTCTTCTTGTTCCGCAGCATCTAACCTATCCGACACTACGAGGTCTTGTCAATCTGCGCTTCTACATCGCTGAGGGCCCCGGCACGCTCACAGTGGAGCACGTCGAGAGCGTGTGCCGAACCGACCGCTCGGGCAGGAACATGTCGGTTCCGGGCGAATCGCGTACTGAGCAGAGGCTTCGATATTGAATGGCCGGGAGGTGGGGCATGACGGGCGCGGAAGACTGTCCCGAAAGCGATCCGGGACATCATACGCAGAAAGTACAGGGCATGTTTGAGACTGCCGCGGAGGTACTGCTGGGCCTGAAGAAAGCCTTTGCCGACTGTGAGGAAAAGGAAGAGACTGCCTGGGAGTAGACATCGGCGCTGACGCGCCAGGATACGTCCGCCGCCATTCCAGTGGCGGGCGTTCTCGTGTCCCCGCCCGCCGCGCTTCACGAGGACACGGCTTCGCCGGCAGGGAATTGGTATATCGCGGGGGGCGCCACAGCGACCTTTGCGACGACCCCACACGGAAGGATGAATCTTGTGTCACGTACCCGATTGAGCCTGCTGATCTGCGCGGTCGCCGTCGTCGGCGGCCTCGCCGCCTCAACCGCAGCAGCCGCGACGATCCCACCGGTCGTGCGCGGTGAAAAGGTGTACATGCTGCGCCCCGACACCGGCCCGCTCACCATCACGATCTCAAAGCGCGATATGAACATATACGAGGACGCGGATCGGCTGATCGCCGACCTCTACGGTCCGCGCCGGATGCACCTTGCACACACCGAAATCCCCGATGACGGACAGACCGAGAAAGGCCCACACTCCAAACAGCTCCAGACCGCGACCATGCAGGTCGATGTCGAGACACCCGGTGCCTACCGCCTCGTGATCATGTGCCCGGCCCGTGGCGACTTCGTGCACGGCATCGAGACCGCCAATGGCGGCGCCATGGTCGAAGGCTCGATCCTGCTCAACAACGGCGACCAGAGCGGCCGTATCTACTTCGCGCCACCGGACGGCACGGTCACGATGAGGTGCCAGGCGCTGCATAAGCCGGGACGCCAGCAGATGCCGCTTTTCGACGCCGCCGGCGAGCAACTGCACGTGTTCGATATGACCACAGCCGGTGAGTGGGCCGAGTTTGAGGTCAGCGAGGATCTCGGTGATCGCTCGGGACCGTGGTACTTCGACTGCTCGGCGATGGATATCCGCTGCGAGATTCCGGGGCTGAAGTACTTCACCATCAACGAAGCCTCATTCTTCCCGGCCTCGAAGTATCAGCACATGCTCTACCCCTACACGGTGACCCGCTACCTGATGCCGGGACAGGGCGCCGAGATGAGCGTGCGCCTCCGCAACAAGACCGGAAAGCGCGAAGCGTTCGATCTGCAGGCTACCGGAGACGGACCCCTAAGCTGCAGCGTTGTCGAGCCAGACTCGCCCGTGGAGCGATCCGGTGAAAAGTACTCCAACATCGCCGACATTACCGTAAAGGCGGACCTCGACGAGGACGCTCAGATCGGTGAGGAGTACATCGGGACGCTCACGGCGACGGCTCAAGGTGACCCATCGATCGTCGAGAGCGCGGGTATCCGCGTCGTCTGCGGCGAGTCACCGGTCGCAAAGCCGCTGGACATGCCGATCGTGCTGGAGCGCTATCAGCACGAGAACTATCAGTTCGGCTACGCGCCCGAGTATGTCGAGAACGAGGTCTGCTTCGACCTGCAGAACCGCCCGTACATCCGGCACCGCACGACACACAAGTATCCATCGAACTACCTGCAGACGCTCGAGGATGGCGAATGGATGGAGCGCCCGTTCGTTCCGGCGCTGAAGGAGAAATTCCCGTCATTTCGCGGCTTCTACATGGGCGGTGGCTCGCTGGCGGCCAAGTGGGCCTTCGATGGCCAAAACGGAGCCTACACGACCGCCCACATGCTGCGCACCGACCAGCCGCGCGAGAACGTTCTGCTGTTCACACCCGACGCCGGAAGGAACTTCGAGGGGCACGCTTTCCCGGGCGGTCGCCATGACATCGAGCAGTTCACCGGTCATAACGCCCTTCCCCATCCGCCACCGTTCCTGAGCTACGAGGAGACAGCCAGGCACGAGGCGCGGTTCTGTGCATACTTCAACCTGTGGCTCTATACGCCTCAGCGCAACGGGGACAGTGTTGACATCGGTGAGCCGGTGCTCGTGTCCGATCGCTGTCTCGGATCCTGCCAGCACTCCGGCGGACCGGCCTCGACGGTCACGCGCGACGGCAGGACCCATGTGGTCTGGGGCGAAGTGACCGAGGAGGACGTCCCGGGCGTGCCGACCTATATCGCCACGTACGACCACGCGACCGGTGAGATGGGTGAGCCTGTCTTCATGGCCTACGCGCCACCGGTCAACGACGTCCACAACGTCCCGGCCGTCACCATGGACAGTGAGGGATACATTCACGTCGTAACCGGCGCGCATGGGGACAACTTCAAGTACCGCCGATCGCTGGAGCCGAATGACGCCTACTCAGGGTGGACCGAAGCTGTCAATGTGCTCGAATCCGGCCGCGTCGAGGAAGACACCGACGAGGACGGCCGCGGCGCACAGACCTACTGCTCGCTGGTGTGCGACCAGGATGACAACCTCCACATCGCGTTCCGCCAGTGGCGGAAGGGCGTCGATGACTATCACGGTGACAACATCTACGCAGCGCTGTCGGTGCAGACGAAGCCGAAGAACGGCGAGTGGGGCCCGGCGCGGCCACTGGTGATTCCGGTGGTGGACGGTTACTCGATCTACTACCACAAGCTCACGACGGACCGCCACGGGAACCTGTATCTGTCCTACAGCTACTGGACGAGCCACCATACCTACCAGCCGGACTTCCCGCAGCATTTCCACAATCGTGCGGTCATCGTCTCGAAAGACCAGGGCCGCACATGGAAGCTCGCCGAGACGGCCGACTTCGTCGAGGGCATCATTGCCGGCCGGCAATGATGGCCAACCGCTTTTTTCAGAACAACTGCCAGGGAGGGCATATATGTCATGCGTACACGAACACTTGGACGAAGCGACCTGGAAGTGCCCGTCGTCTGCTTTGGCTGCTGGGCGATTGCCGGCGGCGACGTCTGGGGGCCACAGGATGAGCGAGATGCCATCGATGCCATGCACGAGGCCATCGATCACGGCCTCCACTTCTTCGACACCGCCGAGGCCTACGGTTCAGGCTCGTCAGAGGAGTTGCTCGGACGCGGCCTGAGCGATCGCCGCGACGAGGTGATCATCGCCACCAAAGCCTCACCGAGCCACCATGCCCCCGACGGCCTGAAGCAGGCCTGCGAGGACTCACTGCAGCGGTTGCAGACCGACTACATCGACCTCTACCAGCTACACTGGCCTAACCGCGACGTGCCCTTCGAGGACACCTGGGGCGCGATGCAGGAGCTTATCGATGAGGGCAAAGTCCGCGCCGGCGGTGTCTCCAACTGGGGGCCGCAGGACCTCGGTGAGATGCTGGAAAGCGGACATCCGGACGTCGATCAGGTGGCATATTCGCTGCTGTTTCGCGCGGTGGAGTACGAAATCGCGCCGAAGTGTGAGGAGGAGGATATCTCCATCCTGTGCTACTCCTCGATCATGCAGGGGTTGCTCGCAGACAAATACGCCTCGCCCGACGAGGTTCCCGCCGGCCGCGCGCGCACCCGTCACTTCTCCAGCGGCCGCCCGAAGGCCCGCCATGGTGACGATGGTGCGGAGGCGCTGACATTCGAGACGATCGACGCGATCCGGGAGATCGCCGAGGAGATCGGCGAGCCCATGCACCGCGTGGCCATCGCCTGGCTGACGGAGCAGCCGGCAGTGGGGAGCGTCATCGTCGGAATCCGCAGCCCTGAACAGGCCCGGGACAACGCGGTGGCAGGTAATCTGAACCTTTCCGATGAATGTATCGACAAACTGGACGAGGCGACACAGCCTCTTAAGGAGAAGCTGGGGCCGAACGCCGATATGTGGCAGAGCGACTCGCGGATCAGATAGTCGGTTTGGTCTACGCGTGGTGGATTGGGAGGTCCTGAATGATTGACGAGATAGTCGAGAAGTCGCTGGATGGCAACGACGAGTTGACCGCGGATGAGATCGCGGCGCTCTACGATGTGCCGCTTTTTTCGCGAGATTCCGCGTATGTCATCGCCGCAGGGCGCGAGAAGGCCGGGAGAGCATCTAACGGAAAGGCCGAGGTCCACGCGCAAGTCGGCCTGAACCTCGCGCCCTGTCCGGGCAACTGCCTGTTCTGCTCCTTTGCAGCATGTAACGGGGTTTTCGAAGAGGCCGTTGAGCTTCCGCTGGATGAGGTCATCCGGCAGGCGCAGCAGTTCGAGGCCGATGGCGCAAACGCCATCTTCCTGATGGCTACGGCTCAGTATCCATTCGGGAAGTTCGTGGATGTAGGAGCGGAAGTGCGCCGAGACCTCGACGACGAAACCGTCCTCATCGCGAACTTCGGCGACATGAGCGTCGATCAGGCGACTCGGCTGAAGGAGGCCGGGTTCGCAGGCGTCTATCACGCGCTGCGCCTTGGCGAGGGGCGAGACACGAACTTCGACCCGGATGCCCGCATCGAGACTATGCGCAACGTGAAGGAAGCCGGGCTGAGCCTAGGCACCTGCGTGGAGCCGGTGGGGAACGAGCACACCACCGAAGAGCTTGTCGAGAAGACGATCGTGACGCGAGATGCAGCGCCCTGCTACTCCGGCGCGGCGCGTCGCATCCCCGTGCCGGACACCCGACTCGAAGAGTACGGAATCACCAGCGAAGCCCGGATGGCGCATATCATTGCGGTCGTGCGGCTTGCCCTGGGGTATGACGTCCCCGCCAATTGCACCCATGAACCCAACGTGATCGGCTGTGCGGCCGGCGCCAACCTGCTGTGGGCGGAGACAGGGTCGAACCCGCGCGACACCGAGGCGAAGACCGAGGAAGCGCGAGGAATGACGGTCGGCCAGTGCCGCGAGGTACTGGCAGAGGCCGAATGGGACGTACTGGAGGGCCCGTCCGTATTCTACAGCGGCTGATTGTGACAGGAGCCACGGCGCGGAGGAGTGAGAGGATGGCTGAGATAGAGTGCGATCTTGCTGTGGTCGGAACCGGGGCGGCCGGTCTCGTGGCCGGAACGGTGGCAGCCGGACTCGGTTTCAAGGTCTGCACGGTTGAACCCGACCGAATCGGCGGCGAGTGTACATGGACCGGCTGCGTGCCGTCCAAGGCGTTGTTGCACTCGGCCTCCGTCGCGTGGCGAATGGAACACGGTCCGTGGGGCGGGATCCAGGCCGATGTCGGAGACATCGATGTCTCCGGCGCGATGGAGTTCACGCGTGAGAAGCGGCGTGAGATCTCCGCCGAGGCCACCCCCGAGAAGCTGCGCGAGCGCTGGGGCTTCGACGTGCTGATGGGAGAGCCGAGGCTGGAGGCGGGCGGCATCGTGCGCGTTGAGGACGACACACTGCGCGCAAGGCAGATTATCCTCACCACCGGCTCGCATCCGTTTGTACCGCCAATCGATGGCCTCGATGACGTCGACTTCCTTACCAACGAGAACCTCTTCGACCTCGAACAGCTTCCCCACTCGATGATCATCATCGGGGCAGGGCCAATAGGGATGGAGATGGCCCAGGCCTTCAACCGCCTCGGCACCGAGGTCACGATGCTCGAGCGCGGCGACCAGGTGCTGCATCGGGACGACCATGAGCTTGCCAACCGGCTGCGAGATATTCTCATCGCAGAAGGCGTGAACCTGATCTGCCACGCGGAAGCGACGGCGGTAGCGAACGAAAACGGACTGCGGGTCGTGGAGGCGGACGTCGATGGTGAGAGGCAGACCTTCAAAGCCGATGAACTGCTCATCGCTGTCGGCCGCCGAGCCAACGTAGACGGACTGGGGCTGTCGGACGTGGGGGTTGAGTATTCAGACCGTGGTGTGCGGGTCAACGGGTATCTTCGCACCACCAATCGCCGCATCTGGGCCGCCGGAGACGTGACGGGCGCCTGGCAATTCTCACACATGGCGGAAGCGGAGGCAACGACCGCGGTGCGCAATGCGCTCTTCCCGCTCGCGGACGCGATGGACTACTCTGCGGCCGGCTGGTGCACCTTCACAGAGCCGGAACTGGCAAGCTGTGGCATCAACGCCGGGGAGGCCGAACAGAAGGGGCTGGATTTCACCATATACCGCTTCGGCTTCGACGAAGACGATCGCTCGCGGACCGAACAACAGGACACAGGGGAAATCAAGGTCGTCGCGAGTCCCGGCGGGAAAATCCTCGGCGCACAGATCCTTGGGCCGCGGGCAGGAGAGCTTATCCACGAGTTCATGTTTGCCATGGCTCACGGCGTACCCGTCTCGGAGCTTGCGCGCGACGTCCATGTGTACCCCACCTTCTCCATGACCGCCCAAAGAGCAGCGCAGATGTACTGGGACGCTTACGGCAACCGCGATTCGACCCGCCGCTACCTGGGCTGGTATCGCGGGCTTTCAGGGTGGCATGGGGCTGATGACGCGTGATCAGCATCATAGTGCCGGTGCTCAACGAGGAGCGGACGCTGCCGGGACTGCTTGCCAACCTGCGCAGCCTCGAAGTGCCGGATGACCGGGATGATGCGGAAGTGCTCGTGGTCGATGGCGGATCGGAGGATGCCACGCGACAGATCGCCCGGGAGACAGCGAATGTCCGACTCGTCGATTCCGCGAGGGGCCGCGGCGCGCAGATTCAGACCGGGGCTGAGGAAGCGGAGGGCGAGGTACTGATGGTCGTCCACGCGGATGCGAAGCTGCCTGCGGACGCACCTATTCGGATCCGTGAGGCGATCGAGGAGGAGGCACGCTGGGGCTGGTTTGACATCACCTACGATGCGTCGCATCCGTGGCTGTGGCTCGTGCCGCGCTATCTCAATATCCACGCATGCCTGTTCGGTGAGCCGACAGGTGAGAACGCCATGTGGGCCACACGAGAGGCGTGGGACGATGCAGGCGGCTGTCCGCGCATTCCATTGATGGAAGATCTCGAGCTTGCGCGCCGGCTTCGGCGCACCGGCCGAGGTCAACGACTTGCCGGCCCGGTCGTCTGCAGCACCCGTCGGTACGAGGCATGGACGCCGGTTGGCATGAGCCTGCGATGCTCCGTCCTGTGGCTGTTGTTCCATCTCGGCGCCTCGCCCGAGACACTGCAGC
>CAZAHB010000019.1:0-5755 GCA_964484945.1 uncultured Armatimonadia bacterium
GGCACTCGTACTTTTATCTGCGCCGTCTCAGCCACCGGGTCGAACGAAATGTCATCATAGTACAGTTCGGTGTTTCCGTCCTCGTCGGAGGAAAAGCGTAAATCCTGCACCTCGCCACCGTCCATATTTGCCGCCGCGAAAGCCGCCGAGGGGATATGCTCCTCGGTGAGCGTGCAGGGCAGGTTTGACACCGGCGACGAAATCACCGAATCGGCGTTGACCGCTATGCTCCACTGTTTTGACCAGCCATCAGGGAATGCTATCAGTAATACCTCCCGTATACGATAACGCCGAGATCGGCGGCTCCGGTGGCGACGGCGTCAATGCAAAAAGCCGCCCGGAGGCGGCTCGGTGGTCTCGGTGAATTGTCTGTCGGTTCCGTCAGCTCCAGCTACTGCCGTCTGCGTTTCCTGTGTATGTTTTCGCCTCGTCTGTCCAGCACCAAAGTGTCAGTTCCCCGTCCGGGCGCATTCTAAGGGCCCCCAGGCGCACTACGTCAGGCGCGATCTGACTTTCCGCCCCCGACTCATAGCGTTCGCCCGTCCATTCCAGCAGCAGAGAGCGGGCTACACCATCCTCGTCCAGTGACACAACCATGATATCATTGCTCGGCTCCAGCCGGCAGCAAACCATATCTGTGCGGTCGTCGAGTGTCGGCACTATGTAATCCCCCGGATCGGCCTTCCCTGTAGCGATGGGGCAACATATACGGCCATTTCGTATCCAGATTGCATGCTGGCGGCCAAAAACATCAAACCATCCCCATGCCGCTTCCGCATTGATGTTGGCCAGACCGTCAGTCCCGACACCCTCTCTGTATTTCAGGGCCGCCCCATCTGGCTCATATTGCCGCCAACGGGTATAAACGCGGGGTGGATCGATGCGGGTGTTATTGTCAATCCCACCGGCGGGAGCCTGTATCGCGTACGCATTCGTCGGCGGCCAGAATATACGCACTGCGTTGGTGAGTGATTGCCAATCCTGTCTGTCCCGATCTGCACTGGCATCATGGCTGCGGATGTCTCCGAGCGTGTTTTCCCACTCCGCGATCGTCGCCGAATGGTATTCAGCATCCGGCTCATCCTCCACCCATGCACCGTATTCCGAGAAATGCTCCAGACTGGTGAGTTGCGTGGCGATTGGCGTGTCATTGTAATCGAATGAGATTGTGCCTGTGCCTGCATCCAGCGTGAGTTCCAAATAGCCAGTCCACGGTTTTGAGACCCATGTGGTGGTGCTCCAGTATGAGTCGGTTCCATCAATTTCAGCAAAAAGCTGGATTTCGTCAGGCCGGTGACTCAATTCCCGTGCCAGCAGGCTGATGATTTTCCCGATGCGGCCGCCGTGACCATCCCATCCATTCCCATACTCATAAAAGCGCACCCCTGCAGATATCGTTCCGGCACTATCGTAAGATGCTTTGATGCGCCTCAGGTAATGCTTCACGGCTTCTCCCGTATCCAGTCAATCTCTGCGGTGGCCTGCCCCTTTTGTCGCTCCACCAGCAGCACCGCGCTGTCGGAAATCTCCACCGTCTCCTCAGCCTCGATACTGTCCGCTTTCTGCAGGTCACCGCTGTCAGAAATCTGCACGGTCTCCTCGCCACTCATGCTCTGCGCATGGTGCAACTCCCCCGCGCCGGACACTACCAGCCCCTCGTCGCCCTCCAGCACGGCCATCTTGCGCATGGTGGCGGCGTCGGAGACCACCACCGTTTCGGCAGCGTCCATCGATGTCACTTCCTGCAGGGTGGCGCTGTCGGATATCCTCATCGTTTCAACTGCATCGAGAGTGTTACTGTCATCGGTGGAGAAATCGGGGGTCGGCGGTGGGCACTGATCCGCCAGCCAGCCGCCCAGATCGGGAGTGTCGGCCTGCGTGTAATACATCATGCTGCCGATTTCTGGATTCGTGTGCACCGAGCGCATGAGTACCCATCCGGGGCCGATGTCTGCTGCGTTGTCTATAATCGCCGACGCCCAGTACAGGTACACCCCGTTTTCATTCTGGTACTGAGGCCGCCCGTTCCAGGTGCCAATCTCCACATAGCTCCCGTTGGCATCCGCGCAGTCTCCGGTGCCGCCTGCTGCGCCGGAGACTTCGTAATCGACGCCCTCGGTCTCGCCGGCGGTGACGGAGGGGGCGGGATCAGTGCCGGTGGCGGTGGACCATGAGCCTGCGTCGGGTGCGGATGTAGTGCCATTGTAATAATCGTATGCCTCTTTGTGGGCCTCGGTGATTGTATCGTATAGCACCCAGGAGGTTCCGCCCGACCCGAGAGGGCCTCCCACGTACAGGTAGCGGCCTCCACTCCCGATCTCATATACTGTTGCCCCGTTTTCTGTCGATCCATTGTCGGTATAGTCCCCGTTGTAGCTGCCATCTCCGGCTCCGCTTACTGTATATCCGGCCATGAGTTCACCGACCTCCGGCGCGGCAACAACAGGCTCTGGCGCAGGCGGCCCCGGCAGGTTGGCATTGACCACCAGCGCAGCGGCCGCCAGTATGAGCAGTAGCCCGATGACTCTGTCTGCATTCCACATTACCGTCAGCCTCCAGCTCACTCACTGTCATCATTCACCGTTACAGTTATTGTAACATTGAGCTGGTCGCCATCGGCAATTGTTTTCGAGGAAATCTCGGCGTCATTGGTGCAGAGGCGACAGAACATGTTGCCACTGGACGCTGCGTCAAATAGGCCGATTTCGGATACGGCCACCGAACCGCCGGTGCTATTCGTCCATGTGCCGGTCACCTGGTACTGGTCGGAATTGGTGCCCTCGCCGGGCGTCCCGGTAACCCGGTCGGTCTCGGTCGTGAGCGCCGTGTCGGAAATGGTGGTGCCGGTTGCTCCCCCGGTGCCCACTGCAATGTACTTGTAATCGGTAATGTCGCTGTCCGTCTGCAACTCGTCAACGATGGTGTCTTTTGCGTGGTCAACTATCATGAGTAATCGCCCTCAATCCATGTGCCGAAGCTGATTTTGCTCGCTGTGGTGGGATTCGCAGGCCCTCCACGCTGCCGCAAATCCCCGTCAATATACAGGTTTACGCCACCGGACTGTGCCACCAGGCGGACGCGCCGCCACGTGCTCATGTCTATGCTCACATCGGCCAATCCATCTATGTTCACGCCGTCGGATCGCAGCCAGGCGGTGTACTGGTAGGTGCCGGTGAATATGCTCATTTGCAGGCCGGTGTTCGTGTCCTGCCCGTCTGGTTCGGTCACTTTCAGGCGGCCCTCCAGCACGGTTCTCACCGCGTCCGAAAGTCCGGTCACCGCCAGCGTGTAGTACACGTATTCGGCATCGGTGTCATCGGTGAGTGTGAGTGTACTGCCGTCCGTGCTCTCCCCCACGGTGCCGGATGATGATTTCGTCCAGGTGGGTGTATCCGAGGCGGGAAGCACATCCCCGTCATAAACCACATTCCAGAGGCTGATGTTGAAATAGTTTCCGCCGGGCACATCCCGCTCCATAAAGCTCCGCAGCCCAGCCGGGCCCTCCTGGGCGGTGGTGACATCCGGCATCCAGATGTCGCCCTCGCCGGATCGCAGGGCGGCCAGTGCGTTCTCTATCTGTCGCTGCCGGGTGCTCATGACGACCACTCGCTGGTCTCGGCCACGCGCCGCACTCGCAGGCTGCATTCGGGTCGGTCGGCGGGGTAGCGATATTCGACGTGCCGCACCTGATAGACGTAATCCGAGTAATCCTCCAGCACCACGAGGTCCCCGGTGTCGATCCCGGCCTGTATCTCCCCGGTGACATCGGCCTCATAGAGCGGCTCGCCGTGGTAGGCGACGATATAGTCCAGCGCCTGCTCGCATTGCTCGACAGTGCGCAGGTTCGTATCCACGACCATCAGCAGCCGCTCATAGCCCAGGTAATCATCGGCGGTATTGTCGGTGATTGAATCGCTGTTGTACTTCTGCGCCACGACCGGCTCCCCGGCGAGGTTGCGGCCAATGACCACGATATTGTTCGCGAACAGCCGCTCATCCCGCTGGTGATCCACCTGGTAGTATTTGAGATAGGCTGCCGAGGCGTCCATGTGGTCAGGGGCAGTGTTCGGCCCCCCGGTGTATTCGGCCCCGGTCAGATACCATGCCACCAGGTCCTCACTCGGATCCGGCTGGGGCTGGTAGAGAACCGTGCCGTCTTTCGATGTCAGAAGCTCCCATCCGGTCCACACCCGGCACAGGTATTCCAGCATTTCCCGCGCGGTGCGCCCGTCCCGCGCCTGGAATATCGGCCGGGATCGCGTCACGTCCTCCGGGAGCGTGTAGCTGTCGGCATCGGTGGCAATGTCATAGTCAGAGGCGGCCAACCCGCATCGCTGGAATATCTCCTCCACCCAGGCGGTGTGAACCTTCCCGTCCCCGACGTAAGCGTCACTCAGAGGCACCTCCAGCCTGCGGAGCATGTCCGACCCCCGGTACACAGTACGGTCGGCGTCCAGATGCTCCTCCTGTGTCAGGTTGCGCAGGTAGCCCTGCCAGATTTGCGTGCCGTCCTCAGCGATGGTGGCGAGCATGTCCAGTGTGTCCTCGAGACCGTAGGCCCCGACAGCATCGTCCGAATCCCACAGGGTAATGTTGGCCTGCGTGTCGGCGTCCATGTCGCGGGATACAGCGGCCTCCTGGAGCCTGCCGCCGGCGGCGATGCTTACATTGCTGCCGGTCACGACTTCCGTGCTGGGGGCAATATGCATCTCCATCCAGTAAATCTCCGGCGAGGCATCTCCGGATCCACCGGAAATGCTCAGGTAGGGATAAAAGCTGTCGAATGCGTCCTCCGGCGGGCTGGCAATCTCCGCGCCCTCGCTGTCCTGTATCTCCTGCTCGATGGTGTATGTCAAGCCAGTGCGCGGTTTACTGTGCCCGTAATCGAGTGTGAATGTTCCATCATGCTCTTTCGGCAGGAATTGCTCATCGAGTTTGATATTTCCGCTGGTGGCGAAATCAGGATACCGCAGGGAAAAGTAGAATGATCCGTGGGCGACTTCAGCCTCAAATGCGCTCTCCAGCGTGGTGGCATAAACGGTATTACCATCGTCCTCGTCGGTGCGCTCGGCGTCTATCTCGATGTACGAAGTCGGCTCGGCGGTCATGGGCATGATCAGCAGGCTGTGGCGGTTCGTCGGATATACCCACAGCCGGAATGGGTGCCCCTGGGCGCGATCCAGCAGCGGCATTTCCAGCACCGATTTCCAATCACGGGTCTCGGTGTCCCCCACGGCCATGTCTCGCTGCAGATACAGCGTCCCATCATAGAGCAGCTCGAAACGGTAGCGGTCACCAAATACCAGCCGCCAATACCATGCGCTAGTGTTTGTGAAACTGTACAGGTAGAAATCCACGATAAATGGCTGGTTCACCGATGCGGTAAAGTCGCTCTCGAGCGTCAGGTCCTCGGCGTCCGGGGCCTGCTGGAATATGGCGGCTCCGCTACAGAAATTGGTATCCTGCACTTCGCGCCATGTACCGGAATCGGAAAGCGTCCATTGCGATTTCTGCGCCTCTGATGGACTCTCCGGGTATTCGGGTTTTAGCGTAATCAGGTTCGTCCCCGGCCAGCGGAACAGGCCGTCTTTCTCGGCACTGCGCCACATGATGTCATTCTGCGGATACCAGCGGCGGATGTAGCCCCGGTCAGAGAGGCGATTGTCATCCACATCGAGCGTCACATCCGGGTCGTGGAGGGGGCTCATTTCGGTGGATACCCTCCCCCGCGTTTGCTCTGGCCCTCAAGCGCATC
>CAZAHB010000019.1:5855-20284 GCA_964484945.1 uncultured Armatimonadia bacterium
AGGCGGGCGATTGCCTCCTCCTGCCGGTAGGCGCTTTTGAGCATCCGCAAGCGCAACTCCGGGCGGCCCATTTCGCGGGCCACCTGTGCCTGTTTCTCCAAAAAGTTTATGAGCTGAGTGCGAAGCTTGATTTCTTCCTGAATATCCGAATTGCGCTTCGCCTGCACGATGCGCATATCGTAATACGTCTGCACGAGCTGCCGCTGTTCCTCGATGAGTTGCTTCCGATTCTCCCTGGCAACGGTGAGAAACTCTTTCTCGGCTTCGGTCTGTTTGGCCTGAATCTGGCGGATAGCGTTGCGCTGGTCGGCAATCTCAGACTGGTCGGCCTCCATTTGCTGCATAATTCCCAATTCTCTACGCTCAGATTCCAGCATGAACCGTATCATTTGCATGCGCTCGCGCAGTTTGCCGAGTTCAGAATCTTCGTTAGCCAGCCGCTTTTTGGTGATTGCCTCCAGGTCTTTCTGATACTGCCGCTGCGCTTTCAGGGATCCCTCCCAGTCTCTGGTTCGGCCCTCCTCATCGCCCTCGCCTGCGCCTGTATCCGGCGGCTTCTCGCTCTCCTCGCGGGCCTCGTTCATGGCGTCGATGACATCGGGCAGGCGCGATTCAATATCGTCGATGAAGTTGTTCCAGCCCTTATGTGCCTTGCTCCATGTGTCGCTCCAGGGACTGATTTTCGACTGGTAATCCACCACTGCATCAATGGCCCTGCCATAATCTGCAGCAGCAGCCTCCGCCTCGCGGATTTTCTGACCGATGTTGTCGATGCGATTGCGTATCCAGGGGATGTCCTGCATCCACTTGAGAGCAGCAGCGCGGGCCTGGTTATACGCACGACCCATTTCCAGCATGATGTGGGTATGTTTGAGCAGGGAATAGGTGTAGATGGAGAATATCCGGGCGCTCTCTATTGCCACACTACCCAGGGCACGGAGGGCCTCCAGCAGGTCCTTTGCCATTTCGATCTGCTGTTTGCGCGTGGACTCCGTGTTGTCGCGCTCCTCCTCCAGGCCCTTTTTGACCTCGAGGAAATATTCCTTCATGGCCGTGGTGATAACCTGGATGGATTTCAGCCACGGGCCATTCTGCAACTTAATGATTTCGCCGATGATTGTTTTCAGGCGCTCCAGATTCTGCACGACCACATTGATCGCATGGTCGGTACTATCCTGCCGCCCGGAGAGAGCATCGTTGACGGTTCCGGCAGCGTCGGACATGCCGCCCATTGCATCTCGGAGTTTCTGAAAATCGCCCGTAGCGAGCTTGAGGAATGCATCCACGGCCTCGGCACTACCCAGCATCTCCTGCAGGGCCTGCCGGTTGCCATTCGTCTGGTTCATGACATCCCGCAACACCGGCAGGAGGCCCTCCTGCGCGATCCGGGCCTCATATCCAGCATTGGCGAGGGCGCGGTACAGGGTGCGCAGGCCGCCGGTGGCCTCTTCTGCACTACCTGCGTAAAACGAGATCGCGGAGAGTGTGGCAGCCATTTCCTCCAGTGTGGCCCCTGCCTCTGCACCAGCAGACGCAACACGCGGAATATATCGAGCGAGGTCGGTCATTTCCATCGTGCCGGAGGCCGCCGCCTGTGCCAGCACATCCATCGTATAGGCGGCATACTGCGCCTCGATGTTATAGGCCTCCATCGTTTTCAGGAGCGCCCCGGCAGTCTCTTTCGTGTCCGTCATGTAGGCCTCGGAGGCACGAGCCGCTGCCTCAGCCGCCTGCCATGCCTGCTCCGCCTGGTATCCGGCATAGGCGAACGGAGCCATTGCCCCGGCCCACTCCTCGGGCGTCAGGGCGCTATTGGTCTCCAGGATACGATTGCCAAGGGCCTGCATCTGCTCCTCGGTATAACCCGCCTGCGTATCGAGGTTTGTCAGCGCGGTCTCAAACTCATTGGAGCGTTTGTAGGCTGTCCAGGCAGCAGCGGCAATTGCCCCATATGCTGCAACCTGCGCGGTCAACATTGCAGCATGGGCAGCCAGGACGATCTGGGCCTTTCCGGCGGCGGTGGAAAGTGCCTGCGTCGCGGCCGCCGCAGTTCCCTGGCTGGCGGCATATTCCTGCCCGGCCACAGCCGACGCCTGCTGGGCCTTGCTCATCGCCATCATATCAACCGACGCATCATTGGCCGCAACGCCCACAGAGGACGTTGACGCAGCCGCCGCACCCATCTGCGCATTGTAGGCCGCCTGTCCCGCGACCCGCAGCGTGGTGACAAGTTGTCGGCCATCGGTTATCGGCATATTACTCCTTCAGCATGCGCCAGATTTGCTCGTCGCGGTACTGTTTGCCGCAGTCATCGCAGGTTTTGTGAAGCTGATCCTGGAAACGCTTTTTCTCGCAGGATTTGCACAGTTCCGGCTGCTGCATCATCTCATCGTAGGCGATGAGTTCGGCATAGGCCGATGGTGGCAGCGTGATCTCGGCGGGATGCCGATTCAGGTATTTGAGGGAGACGTGGAGTTGCCGAAAAGCTCGGGCATCTCCCTGAAGACTTTTTTTGCCGCCTTGATCTCGGCGCTTTCCAGCCCGGTCAGCTCCTGGATGCGCTCATACCAATTGTTGATCTGGCCTGCGGGTCTGCCACCGATGACGGTTTCCCATTCCTGCACGGATAGGTCCGGATCCACAATACCCGCCGCAAGCCAGCAGGCAATCTCGTGGATGTTGTATTCGGCGCGGGAATCATCATCGAGGGGGCGCGGACCGGACATAACCTGCGCTTTGACATGCGCATGCTCTTTGCCGGTCAGCCCCCGGAGTTTGACGCGCTCATATTCCTCCACCGGGGGCGTCTCGGTTGCCGAGGTCATCAGGGTGTTTTTGTCGAGTAGGGCCTGCTCTGTGGTTTCCTGCTGTTCTTCTATCTGCTGTTCTTCTGTCTGTTCATCTTTGTCAGCCATCATATCCCCCTTTTGGTCGTTAGCTACCCAGCGTCGGGTTGCCAGTGCCGGTCAGTGTGAGTGTTTCCTCATCGGGATCATCGGAGCTGGAGTAGGTAATGTCGCCCCAATGGCAATTTCCCTGAATGGCCGTGCCGTCGTTGGCCTTCGCGTTGAACACCAACACGGTATTATCCACATCGGCACCTGCGGCAATATCGCCGAACGTGACACCCGTATCGGCATCGGCCCCGGATGCCTCATCGTCTGATGGGGTGGCGTCGGTGCTGGGCACGAAGCGGGTCAGTGTGGCCTCCCAGGATTTCCGGCGCGGGGTATTGTAGGCCCAGGGATCTTTTGGGCCTGAATGCTCCACGTTATCCTGTGAGACCGTCAGCTCCCAGTCCTGACAGGAGCCGAGGTAGCTTTTGTCGAATGCATTGTCGCCGGTGCGCGAAACCTCAACCAACACACCGTCTTTGCCCATATAAACATTCTGTGGCATTGTCTTTCACCTCTCAGAGTATGTCGTTTCCTGCGTTGTTGATATTCTGCGCCCGTTGCCGTCTGGTGACATCCAGCGCCACATCTACAATCGGGCGTCTTATCATCAGGCTGGTGTATGGCGGGCCCTCCATGTATCCGCTGTAAGGTGCGGCATTCCAGATCACAGCCATCACAGCATCTACCGTCCGTTGCGTGTTCATGTTCCAAGCTTCATTGAGCGCCCCGGACTGCTTGTTGATCAGGAACGGTGGCATTGGCGGGTTCGGCTCACGGGTAGCATACGGATGCCCCATAGCGGCCAATTCTGCGGTAGAGTAATACTGCGTGCCGGAAAACATCTCGCACTGCTGCACAAGCAATTCAGCATTTTCGCGGATCGCCCGCTCCAGCAGGTCCATGTACAGGCCGGTCTCGGCAGCCATCTGCGCGGCCAATTCCTCGGCATTGCTCTGCATCATGCCGCCGACCTGCCGCCCGGCTCGACGGGCCTGCCTGTAGGCTGTGGAGAATGCCATCATTCAGCCTCCAGATACTCAATCTCAGCCTGGATGGTATAGACTGCGAGATTGTCGGCATATACCTGCCGGTTTATGGTCGTGTTCGGCCCCCATGAGCGCAGGATGCAATCATGCAGGTAATCCTCGCCGAGGTTGTGCCCGGCGTCTTTGAGCTTCTCGTGCATCCGCTCGCCGAGTTCGCGCAGCGCCCGGTAGGGCTCCATGTTCGGGATGTCTGTGAGCGCAGAGAACGGTACAATCAGGTGTATCTGCACATCCAGAGATTGCACGCTCATACGCACCGGGCCTGCACCTGGGGCCTCAGTGGTCTGGCCGACCTCGTACACGAGGATCGGATAATCCTCAGCATCCGACAGGAAGCGTGGAACCGTACCCTCGACATGCCACTGCACATCCAGCTCGATTTCGTCGATTTCGAGGATATTGCCGATGGTGGATCGGAGCGCCGAGAGCGCCGTATTGGTCTGCGCGGTCCAGCTCATCAGCTAACCTCCTGCCTCTCGCAGATAACCTCGATGTGATGTGCTACGCCGCGCACTTTGCGCTCATTTGGCGGCGAAATCACCCGGTATCGGGTATCATCCACGACAATGATGTCCTGATTTTTGACATCGGTGCCGGTTGCTACCTGGAGCCGGAATGTGCGCTCAGGTACATGCCCGGCCACAATCATGTCGTCAGATGTTTTCAGCGGGTCCAATAGACAGGCGACACCGGACGTTTCCAGCGCCTCAGACCCCAGGCTCATGCCCAGGGTATCCGTGCGCTTCGGGTCACGCCTGTATATGCTGCATGTCTCGGTCAGGTGGTCGCTGAAGCTCATGTCTCAGTATCCTGCAGGTTCGTTTTCACCATCGTGATATATGCAGCGTTTTCCGGGCTGTAATTGGCTTGATCCAGCAGCCGGTCGGCGAGTGATAGCATTTTCGCCACCACGTCGCCCTTGTCGGCTTTCCAGCTCCCGGTGCTGACAGATTCGTCATCGCGGGACAGGGCGGCGGCCCACGCCTGGAGCGCAAGCCCAGCGGCAGCCGGTACTGTATCCCCTCTGTCGAGGAATACGTTGATTTCCTCATCGGTGAACTGTGCATCGGCAGTGTCGGTGTCTCCGATTTCCAGCCGCACCTGTCCCACGTCAGTTGTCAGGTCGTATGTGGCTGCCATTCATGTCATCCCCTACGTGGTATCATCGATTTTGCGCAGGCCAGCGTAGTAAGCGGCATACGTATCGAAGTCGTAGCGGATTTTATGGCGCTGACCGTCTGCTTCGGAGAAGTTGCCGAAGTTGCTTGCCTGCACGAACGTCTCAGGCGACTGCTGTCCGTTCAGGAAGCCGACCTCGACTGTCATGCAGTCGGCGGGATCGGCGGCCAGGTACCAGTCAACGTCACTGGTCAGCCACGGGAAAACAACCGGCGTCAGATCGGCCAGCAGGTTGTCCTCGGTCTTGAACGTCTCCGAGCTGGCGATGATCGCGGCATCGCTGGTAATCTCCAGCGCGGTGAGCCGGAGCGCCTGCGGCACGATCAGGTACTTTGGCATAATGCCGAGTTCGCCGTTGGTGTAGCCGGAGGGATGGGTCTGATCTGCGAAGTTGAGCATCTCCGTTTTGACATTCGCGGCACTCAGCGGCTGGGCTGCTGAGTTCATGTTGTCACGGTTGGATGTCTCAAACAGATGGTAGCCATCCACAAGCGTCGGTCCTGAGACGGTGGTGGATGCATTGGCCTCCAGCACCTGTGCCACGTGATAGTTCAGCGTGTTCGCAGCGGCACGACCGAGCAGGCGCGGGATGCGCGACAGGGTATTCCTGTCATCGTTCATGAGCATCTGCCGCGTTACGGTGAATGTGACGCCGTAGGTTTTGAGCTGCGCATACTCGTAGTGCTCGCTGGCGCGGGCATCGCTGTAGTCATGTCCCTCGGGCACCTCGGGCAAGCGGCCGGAATCGGCGGAAGCGCCGCTCTCATCATCCACGTCCAGCGACAGGCCGGAGTGAATGGTCTGCTGTCGGAAATTGGTGTAGCTGGCAGTGCCGAAGCACTCCCGCCAGGGCTGTGAGACCTGCTTGAATGCATCGCGGACGTTCAGGTCGGTATTGCCCGCAAGCGCAATCGGCAGGTCATCGGTGTGCATGGCCTCACGGAGCGAACCCCGCTCGAAAAGCTCCATCGTCCGCTGGAACTCTGCCATATCATCAGGCCGATACGATTCCACCAGCGGCTGAATGCTCCGGTAGCCGACAGTGAAGTCCTGGCCCTGTGTGTTCAGTGTCTGTGGCATTGCTTTTACCTCCTCGTTTCTGTAGTTAGGTCAGTGCTATGCGGTCAGGGTCGGCTGGATTTCGACGTACCAGCTCAGATCGGCGATCTCGGTGTCCGGCGTGGTGCGAGTCAGCGTCCATGCCACGGTGATAATGTCGCCCGCAGCGATGTCGTCGGCGGTGGTGTCAATGACACCTACGGTGATACCGGTGCCGCTGGAGAACGTGTCATCGGTATCAGATGCGCCCTTGGCGAGTGCGGGTTCGGTATCCATGCAGGTTGTGCCGTCGATGTTGCAGTCCATCGCGATTGACAGGTCATCGGTGGTATCTGCGCCTGCAGTCTCGTGCCGGAATCCCACCTGCGTGATGGTGCCTGCGAACGGGGCGCGGCATACCATCTCGGTGGCTGGGGCTTCGGTGATGTCGCCGATGATGGAATTGTTGAATCCCATACGGTATGTCGCCTGCAAGCCCTTCAGGGCGGCGAAATCCGCCTTAATCTGGCAGATGCCTGCCGAAGCCGGGTCATAGTCCACGACGTGCCCGACAATGGCGTCACCGCTTCCTGCCGAATGCACTGAGACCGATCCGTCAGCCTCGACGGTCACAGCATCGCCGATGTCCGGGTTTTCGCCGGTATCGAGCTGCACCTTAAACACGTCATCAGAGATGATGACGGGCACTCCGCTCTCACTGGCTCCAGCGTCCGGGATAGCGACGCCGACAAGCTCCTGCCCCTGCGACGGCTCGGTGAGCGCGTTCGAGCTGATTGCGATGGGGACGTATGTGTCACTGAGGGCCGTTGCTGAGTTATCGAACCTCGCGGTCAGCTTCTGGCCTCTCAGCCATTCCCACTGGTAATCAATAGCCATTCTGGTCTACCTCCTCGTCTATGTATTGGTGTGTCGGTTACTCGTCGTCGGCGGTTTCGAAACCAGAGGCCTCACGGATTGCATCCATTGCGTTGAAGTCTTCGCTGTCGCCGGTATCCGCGCCGGTGATACCACGCGGCTTGCCAACACCGGCCTCCTTGAGCATTTCGCCCACGGTGCCGATGACCTCGCCGATGGACTCGCGAAGTTCGGACTCATGGCCCTCAGCGCAGCGGACATCCGCAAACTGCTTGCGCACATATCCCCTGGCTTTCTCTCCGAGGTCGGCCTCCTCCAGCGTGTCTTTCACCACGCCCTGGGCCCGGAGCCGCTCGTTTTCGGCCTGCAGCTTCTCGATCTTCTCGGCCACATCGGACTCCTCCACGGTCTCCTCGTCGGCCTCTTCCTCCTCGGTTTCCTCGGTCTCGGTATCCGATTCGGTGACCTCATCCTCATCAGCGTCGGCTGTGAGTTCCTTGACGAGATCGGGGCGCTCCTCCTGGAGCTGTTCGATGGTCAGTTCATCGAGTTCTGGCATTTCATTACCTCCTTCTCTGATGGTGATCTTTCCGCCCGCAGTTGGTCGGGTTACCACGTCTATGTCAAACCGCTCGTTTTCGCTTCCGAGCAGCTTCTGCGGCACCATGACATCCGATTCGTTCATGCGCCGGTTCTCGGCCTCGACACCATACGGCCAATAAATACTCAGGCCCGCCCGTTCCCGGACGATGGGGTTCTCAAATGCCGCTCGCATATTGCGGCCGCTGTCAGTGTCGAGGAAATGCACGTCGCCAAGTACAGCGTCCTGTGCTTCACTCCACCGAGCGTTTTCGATGGTGACGGCAATGGTATCCATGCTGCGCTCGGGCTTCTGTTTCGCCTCGGTGGCTGTGGGATGATCGACGAAACCGAATGCGCCCTCAAAGCGACCCAGGTGCTCCTGCAGAAATCCCGGCTCATAATAGCGGCTGCCGGTCTGGTTCAAGCCTGCCTCGATGAGCACACAGTCTCGCACCACCGACTCGTCGGCGCTATAGCCGTCGGTGTTGACGCCCACGGCCTCCCGGATGACCTGCGGATCGGATTCCATCAGCGGCTCTGTAGTTATCACCCGGTTCGCCTCCATCAGATCCTCGTGGTCGGACAGCCAATCGCGGGCCTCCTGCAGGCTGTCGAAGCGATCTTTTGACAGAATGACCGCCTGCGTGCTCCAGCTATCGGAGCCGTCGAGGCTGCCGCCGGTGATCGCAACACCTTCGGCGATCTGTTTCGTGCGTATAGAATCAAAACTACCGGGCTCTCTCACCCGGTAGCGGTAACTGCTGTCGGTTTCATCCCATCCGCCGCCCTGCGGCATCAGGAATCACTCCTATTTCGCGGTGATTGCACGCTCGTATGCGGCCCGCCGGACGATCAGGCACCCTGCGGTCTCGTCGGTGGTGACCGCACAGTCTGATGCGCTCACAGACGCCAGCAGGTCGGTGCTGTTGAGACTGATGTCTGCGGTGTCACCCGCGCTTGGCGTCGAAAGCGTCACCGATGAAGCGGTTTCGGCTGCATTACCACTGTCATCCACGTATCCGAGGGTAAAGCTCACGTTGCCGGTGTGATTGGTGATAGCCTGCACCTGGAGCTGGCTATTGTCATCGTCCAGGTACGCCCACCTGTCCGTGTCCGGCTGCTGCGGCACAGTAACGGTCGCGGTATTCGCTGCGGTGATGACCACCAGCGCAAGCGGGGGCTGTGCCACACCGTAAAGATCGGCTGCGCCCTTGTTGACCGCCTCGGGGACCGCCTGCGCCCACGTCAGGATCGGCGTGGTGGCGGCAGTGTCCCCGGTGCGCTCGATAATGACGTAGTAGAGTTCCTCCTCGTTGGCGTCAGCGAACTTCGCCGGCGTCCCCTGCATGTCCATGTAGTGCGGCTCCCAGTCGGAGGGCGCGTCGAACGTGATTGCCCCACCATTGTCCCGGAAGGCATTCATATTGCTGGTGACGCTCAGGCTCTGCCAGGAGTCGCCGTCGTAGTAGTAGTAATTCTCGGATAGGTCCGCGCTGGAGACCGTGTCCAGATCCATCAGGATTGCCGTGAACTTGCTGCGGCTGCCGACCACGAGGACATCGTTATCAGCCTCGAGGATGTTGCTGGTTGAGCCTGTGTTGGTAGCGGCGGAGGTAATATCCGACAGGCTGCCCTGCGTCCCGGCAAACACGGCGTCGAAATCCACCACGTCCATCTGCGGGTGCATAGCCCCGACAATTGAGCCGGAATCGGTGAATACGTTCTCGCCTGCGGCCACGCGAAACACCTCGGCGGCCAGCGGATGCACTTCAGCCGACACGCCCGACAGGTAGGCGGCGAATGAGGCATAGGCACCGCCTGCGTCGGATTTGACGTAATTGACCACCGCGCTGGCGAATTGCGTCCACTCGTCCACCGACAGAATCTGCCGGTAGTAATCGTACAGGTTGGTGGTGAGCGCCTGGCGATCCACGTTCAGGGCATCATCGAGCAGTGCGCTCTGCAGTTGCGCATCGGTCGAATTGGCATCGAGGTAGGTTGCCAGGCCCTGGTTGGCATTGGAACTGAGCATGTCACTGGCAGGGGTGATGATCGCAGGCTCGACCCGCTTTGCCAGCATGTCGGTCATGTCCTCAAACTCAGCTTTCGGAAAAGCTCCCATGGTTATGCATTCCTCTCTCTGCGGGTGCGATTAATCTTTTGCTGTATTCTGCGGCCCTTCCAGCCGCCTTTGCGCACTCCCATGTAGCGACTCTGGCGGGCGGTTGCCGATCCGGTGCGGGGCGTCCGGGAGCTGCCATCCCACATCTGTATATCTCCGCTGCTGTAGGCGCTCTGCAACTCATTCATCTTTTTTTCGTCCACTGCCCAGGACATTTCCCATTCGCACAAACAATTTGGGTGGGCACTACCCCCTAAGGTCGTAGCTTGTTGAACAGTGTACGGATTGCCTGCATTGATGCCGATGCAGATGTCACAGGTGTTGGGGCCCAGGTTGCGAAAGTACATGATTTCGTCCTTGGCCGGGTCAACCAACCCGCCCCCGTGCGGCTCTCTGCGAGAGTGTACAAGCTGATCGGATTGTGCCTGCAGATTGGTCTCGTTTTCGACGATCTCCTGAAGCTGGCGCGTTTTGTACTCGATAAGCTTTTTCTTCGCCGCAATGCGTTCATCAAGCGTCATGTCCGATGCGTCTATGGCTGCAGCGCGTTTGCGCAGCGTGCTGCTGAGACTGTCGGCCATCTTCCGCGCCTGCTGCTCCAGCTTCTTCCGCTTCCATTCTGCGGTCAGGCTGAAATCCGGGTCGGCCCCGATCTGTTCCTGAAACCTGCGGGCATGGTCCTCGTAGCGGGCCGTCATCCGGTCAGAGATCGTCTCTGCCATATCCTCCCGCGCACTGTCGGGCATGATCTCGTTGACATGCGCCCCGATTTCGCGTGACAGGGGCGGCGGCGGGTCTGTGCTATAGTCAATCGCCACGGCCTCGCGGAGGGCGTCACCAATCTCTGCATGGAATGCCTCGTCGAGTGGTGGGGCGCAGTGTTCGCAGGTCACTCCGGCACATCCCCCATTGTCGGCTCATATTCCAGTGCTGCCGCAGCAGGCTCGGTGCTATCCGTCTGCTCGAGCGCGTCTTTCATGTCCTGGTGGATGTCCTCGCTGCCGAACATTTCCAGCAGTTTGCGCGTCACATACTCGTCGTTTAGGTGATTCATGGCCCCGGCATCCAGCAGGCCCTGCACGGGATTGCTGATCTCCTCTCGCAGGATACGCGACATCGGAATATCGTAGGCCACGTCCTCCGGGTCATGGCCATTGACGCGGAGAACGAAATCTGCCATGCTCCGGTACGTCCACTGCCAGATGCTCTGGTAGCCGCTGAAGTTTTTCAGCACCGGAAGCTCCATGCTGGTGGCGGTGGCGAGGTTGGCGTTCTCCGGGTCGGCCAGGTAGTGCAGGCTCTGGCCCATCTGCGCTGCGCCCGGCATTCGCATCATGCGTGAGTTTTTGAAAGCGTCGGAGGAGCCGGTGCCCGCCCGGTTCTGCTTCATCTCCACGTTGGGCGTGTGGGCGGTGAATATCTGCTCATCGGGGTCCTCGTGCAGATCGTCAGTCGTATCCCCCATTTTGTTGGCGATCATCTGCGCGACGTTATCCACGTCCCCGGCGCTACCCTCCACGATGATTTCGCTCATCAAGCGGGCGGTCGCCTTGGAGATCGTCGCCTGATCGTCAGCAATTTGCTGCGCCCGCAGGAACCATTTCGCGGCAGGGGCGGCCTCGGAGACGCCGAATGCGCCCTCCTGCACGCGGTTGAGCGGTACGTGCATCATGAACGTGTCCTCGTCGAAATCAGGCACCTGCTGATAGAGAGGGTCCTCGTTGGGGTCGGTATTGTTGTAATCTCGGTAGTAGATGAGTTTGGTGTTGCCGGTGCTTTTCAGCCGGCCCTCTTTTGCATCCAGCTTTTTCTCATCAACTTTCGCCACATAGTACAGGGGTCTGCTGGTATCCTCCGGGTCGGTGATAATATTGTGGATTGCCAGCGGCTCCTGCCGGCGGATCTGCACCGAGCCGTCCGGTGACACGAACAGCAGTAGGAACAGGTCACCATCGCAGAGGAGCTGGTTGCTGCGTTCATACTGCCGAGGCACGGAAAACATGGAGGCCTGATTCTGCGGATCATTCCACCAATCGCGCAGCAGGTCGGCGTCCTCGCCCGTCGGCCCCGTCACGCCCTCGCCGAATGCGAACAGGGTTTTGTTGAGCACCGCAGCTTTCGTGTACGGTTCGCCGCCCTCAAATGCCCAGCGGCCAAGCTGGATGCTACGCTTCCGGGGGATGCTCCGGGTGTCATAGTCGCGGTCACCGGAGGTTTTCTCCCACCGGGCGTCCTCGACAGCCCGCTGCACCATGTAACTGAGGGCTTCCCGTAGTTCGCCCATGTCGGTTTTCGGTTTGGGTCGGAACCAGTCGAGTGGGTTCATACAAGCCGCACTTTCCTCGTCGTCTTCACACCTGCAAGTGTCGCATCATATACTGCGCCAGCCACCGCATCCGCAACGTCCTTGCTACCTCGTGGAGGATGATCTACTTTTTTACCCTTCACCAGCTCGAGGCTCCGCGCTTCCTGCTGAAACATTCGCGACCGCTCGGTGTCTGGTAAACGCACCATGTCGGCGTATAGTACCTCTTTCAGGGCATCATAGCTTTCGGTGTTGCGATCAACGCTGTGGTGGTCGGTGGGTATGCCCTGTTTTCTCAAAAGCTGCCTGCTATCGGCACTCTGAAAGCCGTCGTAGGTTACCAGGCCAAACTTGCAGCCCCAGCGCTTCATTGTCAGCAACACGTTGCGAATATGCTGCAGGTCAATCTCTGCTTCGCCCTGGAAATCATCAAGTTCAAAATAGGTCACAATATCAAAGACGATCTCCTCTCCCGTCGAATGGCAAACAGCCAATCCCGCCCGGTCGTGCTTCAGGGCGAGGTCAATATGTGCAACTCGCATGTGTCCGCTAAATTGCTTATTGGAGCCGAAATGAATGCCATCCATCAGATCTGGCAGGCTATCGTCGTAGGCAGCCTCAAGCTTTTCAAGCTTCGTGAAGTACCTGTCTATTGCATCGGATGGTTGCGCTCCGAGATCGCGTCGAGCCCGTTCCGGGTCACGCTTGAAATCCTTCTCATATTCCACCGGCACCGGACCGAGAACCGGGTCCTCAAATGTCTCACCCGACAGGCGGCTTTTGGGCGCCCCCTCCCATGTAGGCATCCGGGTCGCGTAGATATTGCTGTCACTCTCCGCTTCCCGAACCTTCGCCTCGGTGAAATCTCCCTCGTAGCGCGGGCTGGAGATCATGACAAACCGAGCATCGCGCTGCCAGCGGTTGTTGCCGCGACTGGCAATGCGCTTTGAGATCGCGTTGTAAAGCTCCTCTGCAGCATCGTACACGCCGCCGGTGGCTCGGCCCGCTACTCTCTCGGTGCTGGTGGTTGTCGGCAGCCACGCGGCCTCATCTACTACCGAGGCCAGCACGTTGTAGCCAATCGCGCTTTCAGCCTCGCTATTGCCGGGAAATATGATGACATTCTTCTCCGGCCAGCGCAGCTCTGAATTGATGCGCTCGTCTCGCCGGAAACCAGGTCGCTGAAAACACGGTGCATTCTTCAGCCGGGCCAGCACCTCGCCGAACACAACCTTTTTCGCCTGGGTCGCGGTGACTGAGAAATTGACAACCGCGATTTCCGATCCGGGTGCCAGGCCGTAGTAATCCTGTGGGTCGCGGAGGCACAGAATACAGTAAGCTGTGTAGGCCAGCGCGATTGAGCAGGCATATGATTTGCCTGCCCCTATCCCCCACACCAGTACGCCTTCTCGGTATTCGTGTTTTGGATTGAAAAGGTTCTCAAGCGTCTGTAATACTGCGTCACAAACAAAATCACCCTGGTCCAGATACTCCGGCTCCAGGATGAAATCGGTGATTGATGGTGGAATCTCCTGCCAGTGACGAGCCTCCTCAGCTATCCTCGCCCTCTGTTCTGTCGAGAAGGTTTTCAAGGCTACGTTTAATGACATCGCCTGACACGCCAATCTGTTTCTCCTCTATCGGCCCGCCGTCTTTGCCGGTGAGTTCGTGCTTCTCGGGCGTCACGTCGCCGATCTCATCGCGAATAGCGTCGAGGGTATCGCGAAACTCTTTTGCCAACCATCCCGGCCACCGCTTAGGCCCCACCTGCTGCATGATTTGGTGCATCTTCTCAGCGTTCGCGCCCATCGCCCGGAGCCGATGCGATTTCCGACACCACGGCAGCTTGAGTGCCCGCTGGTAGGCAAGCTCTTCGGCGGCCGCAATGTCCTCACCGTATTTGTCGCGGTAGTACGCAACGGATTGCCGGGTAATGTCAATGCCATACTCCAGTTTGAGCTTCTCCACAATTTCCTCGTCGGCATATCCGGCACAAAGCCAGTCGCGTACTGCCCTCTTATGTCTATCAGAAAGTTTTTGCTTTGCCATGATTAGCAAACCTACGCAGACTTACTACTCCACCACATTCACCGGCTCCGGGGCGTCCTCTGCCTCCCGGACCGCCTGCCCGATCACGCGGTCTATACACACAGACAAATAGGCCCCTTCGTTGGTCACCCGTTGAATGCGACCCAGCTCTGCAAATATCACATCGATGCGTATGCGCTGCCGCAACTCCTCTGATTCGAGCGGGAGGTGCGGATGCTGCCTGATGGCCTGATCGCATTTCGCCGAAATCAGGCTGTGGTTGCGCTTTTCGATGCGGCGGCACTGGTCGTCGGCGGTTTGTTTTCGCCTCATCTCATTATCATAGAGTGGTTTTT
>CAZAHB010000019.1:20384-41589 GCA_964484945.1 uncultured Armatimonadia bacterium
CACTGGTCGTCGGCGGTTTGTTTTCGCCTCATCTCATTATCATAGAGTGGTTTTTACCCCCTCTGCTGTTTCACTATCTTTGCCCTGTGTGATGCCAACTTCCGGAGGATCAGCTTTCCAACCCACCGTCATTTGCCGTGTTTGCATTCTCATTTGCTGATCGGGGGCCAATGTTTCCCCCTCAAACTCCTCGAGAGGTAGCCATCCACATTCATCATCCCAAACCTCGACAACCAAATAGTCTTTTGTGAGTATTTGGAGTGTTTTTCTCACCTGCTTAAAAGTATCATCCCGTCTTGTCGGCGAGTATCCAGCAACAGCCGTTTTTGCTACTGTTTTACGCCGACATAATTCTTCGGCGGCCTCGAGGACGGGATCGGTAACCGGACGGTCACCCGAGGCCTGCAGCGAGACGTAAACCTGGCTGCAGCCTGCCAGCTCCGCAATGTCGGTTTGTTGTAGATCACCTGCGTCTATGAGTTCTTTCAAAAGTACCTGCCGGTCAGTCATCTCCATCATCTCCTATCGGATATATTCGAAAATCTCACTTCCGGCCTGATCGGACTGGCACAAATCGGATGCTACCAATGCAATGCCGCGCTTCCTGCGACGAGATACTGTCACATAGCCAATTTCTCCTTTCATTGCATCCGCCACATACCTGCACGAATGCAGGCCTCGCAGGAAATACAGGGCCATGACGCGCTCGATGTGAACCGGGAGCCGCTCGATTGCCAGCTCGATGTCGGCTTTGCGGGCTGCATCGCGCTCGATGGGACTGCGCCCGCAGGATTGATAGGCCCCGTCATCGAGTCTGACTGCCCTGATGAGTCCTGCGGATGTGTCTGCTGCCAGTTGTGTGTATCCCATGAGTGCGTTGGCTACGTCTCTGGGCGTCCATGTGCTACGGTTTCTGGTGCATGTGGCTGCCATGTCCGCTGCCTCCTGTGGTGTTAGCGTTCTCGCGGTTTCCAAATCCTGATTGCTACCTGCTGTTGATCCTCCGGGACACCCGTCTGCACGGTCAGGTCAAGCCCGTCGATGTGCTGTGCGTTATCGTCTGCGATCACTCCACTGCGGTTGCTTTGCTGTCGGGGATCCGGCTGCAGTCCATCGAGGACTGACTTGGCGAGGTTGTCGATGTCGGGGTATGGCCCTTTGCCGATTGAAAACCGGATGCTGATGGTGACAGGGCCGTCGGGCATCTGCCAGCCCTGCTGCAATGCCGCCACCCAGGCAAGCTCTCGTACGCGGGACTGGTATCCAAGGCATTTCTGCGCCCTGTCCGTATACCGGCCCTGGCGGGTCATGCGCACTTTTGGCACCGGGCGACCGGGAACAATGAACTCCAGCGACCGGCGCTTGCTCACATTCCCACCACCGATGCAATCGCGGCCCACACTCGATGTAATAGGCCCACCTGTCGCTCTTTGTCGCTCTTCACATATTCTTCGCCGAACGCCGTTGCATAGTTGGAGCACCAACTGACGAAATGACCCTGTTGTAGCACAATCGCCGTCAACTTATCAGCGATCTTCTCCAGCGCCCGCGTCTGCCGCTCCTCCAGCTCCCGGATTTTGCGCGATTCAACCTGCACCCGCTCTGAGGTGGCCGCTATCGCGTGCTCAATGATCTCATCCGCGGAAATCTCCGCAGTGAGCCGGGCGTCAGTCGCCTCATCCACCTCGAAATAATCATCCAGCGTCTCCTCCGGCTCCGGCTCCGGCTCGGTGGCTTTGGGTTCATCGGCATCATCCAACGAATAGTTGCTGGAGACGTAGTACACATTCTGCTCATTGATGTCGATGTCAAACTGCTCATTCATCGCCTGGGCAACGTCTGGCGCGCTGTGGCCCTCCTCTCGCATCCGTAGTAAATATTCGTATAGCGGATGTCCGTTGTGTTCCTCGCTCCAATTAATCTGCTTGCTCATGCTGCTGTCCCCCTGTGCGTGGAATGGCCCTCCGTGAGGGCATGCTGATGCGCTGAATAGGTCTCCGTCGTCGTAATGCAAGTCTCGCTGCCTGATCTCCCCGCCGCCGATGCTGCAGATGTAGCGGGTGCAGCCGGCCTTGCGCTCGGTGTTGAGTTTTGTGCAATCGCGGCAATCGCTCATTCAGCATCGTCCTCTGGGCATTGATGGTCAACCGGATCCAATTTCATGCACCTATCCTGTTTTGCGCCATCTATCCATTCCGCCCTGATAGCCTCTGGTGAATCTATGGCCTGCGCTAAATCCACCGCCATCCACGTCGCGATTACTGTTCCATCTGTTTGCCCCGACCGAATCGCATGCACATACCAGCCCGCTTTTTGAGTGCCTCGGTAGTACCGGTTTAATCGTAAACCCCACTGCTCAAACCACATCTGAGCCTCTCGCAAACTATTTTCGGTCACTCCGGCTGCTATCATTTCGCGCTTACGAACTGACAAGCTCACAGCCGCTCAACCTCCTGGCGGTGCATGCTCTCGGCCTCGCTGTCGTTTTCTGCAAACCCATCTGCCGATTTCGCCCGTTGCCGCAATTTCGGCGCTCCGGCGAATGATACAAACTCATGCGTCCGGCTCAGGCGGCTGAATATCCTGGCAGCCGCGCCCCGCGATTGCGCGTCTATCTCCTCCTGCATGGTGGCAGTCGCCATGTTCGTGGCAATGCAGGTACTAAGCATTTCAGCATCCCGATAGCTGATGTAATCATCGAGCGCCCGGATCGCCCTGCTGTGTTTATCGCTGTAGGCCGCGCCGAACTCATCGAGGAGCAACAGATCAGGCGACATCACCAGCCTGTCAGCCTCCTGCTGGTCGCGGAATATGAGGCGATTTATCCCGGCCATCGTGGCATACTGCACCGTCGCGCCCTCTGGTGCTGCCAGTGCAATCATCGCCAGGCAACATGTTTTTCCTGCCTCCGTCGGGCCGCCCAACACGAGGGCCTCCCCCCTGGCAAGTTTCTCATCGATGCAATCGCAGTATTCGCGGATGACCGGCTCAACAGGATCGTAAACCAGCGCCCATGAGTAATCGCACTCCACGTACCGGCGGCCAAACCCGGCAGCCTGTAGTGTCCTGCGCTGATGATATTGCCTACGCTGATCTGCATATGGGCATTTTCCCTCTGCGTCGAGGGGGCAGGGTGTGGCATCTGACGCCCCTGGTATCACCATGCCATTGCACTGCTCTCGGTTTTCCGGGCAATACCCGTCCGCTGGCAGGCGCTCAATGAGCGGTGTGGCATCCTGCTGTGATTGTTCGACGAGTTGGGCGATTTCCGATGTGTCTATCTGCTCCACGGTGATTCAATCACTCCCGGTTTTTCGTTTTCGAAATCTTCCTCGGGTGATTTATCGGGCGGTGCGTCACGATCCGGGCTGTCGCGGGCCGACAGTTTGCCGAGAACAAATCGCATGTAGCTATCCGGGCGATTGCGTTGCGCATACTGCGGCGGGTGGTCTGCCATGAATGCCAGCACGCGATTCTCCGTGAGCACATCACTCTCCCGGCAATTGGCGACGACCTCCACCAGGAGCTTGTCTCGCTGCTGGGGCGTCCAGCCATTTGTATGCTCGCGAATAGTCTCTGCGAGGTGAGGATGATTCTGCCGTATCGCGGGGATTTGTTGCTCAATTGGCGGTGCCTCGCGTGCGCGGCCGTCGCCGTTGTCGTACTGCTGTTTATTCTTATTACCTTCTTGTGAATCGCTTCCTCCGTTTTCGGAGGATGAATTGTCAAAAGTAGGTTCACTATCAATCCCGTTGCCTACTGGCTTCCCGTCATTGCTTCCTCCGTTTTCGGAGGATGATTCGTCTAAGGTGCCATCCTCCGGTTTCGGAGGTTGGTTACCTCCGGTTTCGGAGGTTGAACCTCCGATTCCCGAGGTTGGCTCATCCTCCGGTTCCAGAGGTTGATTTTTAGCCTGATAATCATCGTAATTTACGACCCGTAAGCGCCCCTGGCTGTTGTGGTGGCCGGTCGCTCCGCGCCTGTCGATCACCACCATGCCCAGCTCCTCCATCGCCTCCTCAGCGCGTTTCGCGCACTCGTATGTCACCCCCGCGATTTCGGCGCGTTTGGTGCGGCTCCAGGGGGTTCCGTCTGGCTCACAAAGAGCGCCACGATACGGCTCTTTCCATCGGGCGGCGGTTGTGTATGCCAAGAAAACCCACCGCTGTGTGGCACTCAATTCGCGGAGACTGCTACCGTTGTGGAGCGCCTTTCGCCAGAGCTTGATATATCCGCTATCCGGCCCGCAATCCATCAATTGCCACCCCACAACAGAAAAGCCCGCTCGCCACCGTAGATTCCTGCCCTCCTGAGGCGCGGGATCCCGGTATGCGAACGGGCTATAGTCAGCATTGTATTCGGTTTTCGGGTGCCGGGGACAAAAAACTCCCGCACCTCAGGAGGTATCTCCATTCTACCCGATCCTGCTATCATCGTCAAATCTCCTCCATGCTCATCTGGGAGGGCTGCTGTATCTCCTGCGGCTCGAAGAGGCGCCCCTGCGCGATGACCTCTTTGATATGCTCTTTCGCCCGTTCGCAGTTTTCGGCGGCTTGCGCACTTGCATCGCGATTGCGGCGAAAGACCGCGATGATCCGGCCCCACGCTTCCGGCGGCATATCGCCCTCAGTCTCGCGCCGCTTGGACGCATGGATCGCCAGGCGGCCGCGATAATCGGTGTCCCACGTCCGGTTCTCCACGTCTTTGGTGCCTCGGATGATGAGCGACGCCCAGGGTTGTCTAACACTGAGGCATTTCATCGTCTTGATCCCACTCTTTTCTCAGGGCTTCGATCGCGTTCTCAAGATCATCGACCTGCAAATCCTCGCCGCGCTCGCCCCAGGTATACGGATGTACGCCGGTGCAAAAGTCCGCCAAGTCTTCCCGGCCCTCCGGTGGCGTCTCCATCCCCACCTGTTCATCACTCCACACAGTCAGCGGATATTCGCCGTCCTTCGGCGACAGGCTGATGTGCACGCGGCCGGCGAGTTGCAGAAGCTCCATGATGCGCAGAGAAAACTTGCAGCGTTCTCTAATGCCCAGGTCTCTGCTCACAGTGTCCACCTCCTGTCGAAGCGCACCTGCTCGGAATGTCGATGCGCGAACGTCACGCCCAGGGCGTCCGACCAAAGCCGGCCGGCGCGCTGTTCCTGATAATCGCGGTCTTCCGCGCGCCAGGTTGGCGGCATGGGTTCATCGCCGTTGCGGAGCATCCGCACATATTCGGCGCTGTCCATGCCGCCGGTTACGTCCACGGGTTTACCCCCGAAGGCGTTGGTGTCGTCACTCATCGTCGTCTACCTCGCGCCAATACTGCACCGTGATGATCGGCGTAAATGCCTTCCGCACGATCGAGAGCCTCCTGATTACCTTGTGGTGAACCCCCAGGACTTTCGCACAGGCGCGCTTATGTATGTCCTCGCCGTCCAGGGAAAACTTCCATGTGTCCTTTTCGACGTTGCGAACTTCGTTCATGGCACGCCTCGATGAGGGCATTTGGCCCGCGCATACCGCCTCTATAGCATCTCGGATCTCTTCCCATTTAAGCTCCACAGTTCGCAATTCTCGCATGGTGCCTCTCTCCTCATTTGTTTGCATTCGGTTCCTTGTCGGCGAGACGGGTGCCGCAATCCGGGCATCGGTCCCAATCCACAACCAGCAACAGGGCGTGTGGATCCTCTCCGGGCGCGCGTTCTTTTGTGTCGTCGTACGCCCACGAGTTATCTTCCGCCGACCACACGCACCGGCCGCACTCGCATGTAGGTTGCTCGTCGTCATCCGGTTCGCTGTAATCGTAAACTGGCTTCCCGTTACTCATCGCCATACAGCTCCTCTACCGTCCAGAGTTGACCGTCGAGGCGCTTCGCGAATTGACCCGTCGGAAGCGCGTCCGCGAGATCCTTTTTGATGAGGAAATCGACGTCCACCGTCGGCGACGTCAGCGCGTGCACGGCCTCTTCCGCAAACCATCGCCAGTTGATACTGTTTGCGCGGTCGTCGTGATTCCAGCGGCCGATTTTGAGTTCATCGACATGACCGGAAACGATAGCGCGGTCGATTACGTCGAGGGCCTGCAGGCGATCGATGACGGGCTCGATGCTGAGCCACGTGCGGAGACCGGCCTTGTGCGCTTCGCCCATCATGCTCCAGCGAGATTCGATTTCCGCGGCGCTGGGCTCCCATTCTTTCCTGCATTCATCGCATGTCCAGATGATCGTCGAGCCAAAAATGGCGTCGGCTTCGACCATGTCATCCAAGTATCTGTCTGCAAACGTCCCGGCTTTCGTGAGGATCTGCGGCCGGACGACAACCTGAGAAAACAAGCGCAGTATGTCCCACATGACATCATCGTGCCGGCAGCCGATGTCGAACGGGTCACCCACGAAACACAAATGCACAGGGCGGTCGTCGCCGGCGTCCTGAAGATCACAGAGGTCCGCGGCCAGAGCGTTGAGGTCGAATCCCTTGCGCAGCGGGCCAGCCTGCCGAAACTCTTCTTCCGGATCGTCGAACAGGAACTTGACCGGCGGCGAATCCGGGCAATAGCAGTATTTGCATCCGTGCGAGCATGTATTTCGCAGGTTCAGGGCCAGTGGCGCGTATTCGCGGGCTTTCCCCTTCGGCTCGTATATCACACGCAGATTCATCACTCGGGCACCTCCGCGAAGCGGCATTGAGGGTTCGAGCACACGCTGCTATAGCACCCGAGGATCGTCACGGCGTGTCCGCACTCAGGACAGGGCGGGCCCTCTTTCTCAAATGGATACGGGGGTATGTCGTCGAGGGACTCGTAGATCCACAGGTCCAGGTCCTCGGCCATCTTCCGTTCGGCGCGACTGCCCGAGCTGTCCTCCCACCCGGGGAGCATGAGAATGGCGTCACAGCACTCCAGCCATTTAATGCCGGTTTCCAGAAAGCGTTCGTCATCGATATCGGGGTAATCGTCGTCGAACCGCGCCGTCATGGCGTGGGGACAAAACGGTGTGTGCCCGCGCCGAAAAATCTCTGCACACGCATCCCGGGCCTGCTGTATGTTGGCGTCACGCTGTTCGATTGTGTCGGCTCTGTAGGGGCCGGCGATGTAGATTTTCATGACGTTTCATCCTCGCGATTGGCTTTTTCGAGGGCTTCCTCCGACATCACAACGGCCTGGATCATTCTCTCGCACAAGCCCTGGGCCATGTGCGCTGGCTTCGCGACACCGTGGCCGATGCGCTTGCCGTTTTGCTCAAGCCGAAAGTGCCCATCATCGGGCGAGACTTTGGCTGAGAAGGTCAGGGTCAGATTGCCGTCCATGTCCCGTGTCCAGTCAGCCTGTTTTGGCATCTTCTGCTGCCTCCTCGGCGGGAGCCGAAAAGCTACCGAGGTGCTTTTCACACTGGTTCTGAATCCAGGCGCCGAGGTGTTCTCCATCATCGTCCAGCAGAGCCACCCACACACGTTCCCCGACCCGATCAACGACCGTATGGGCCTCGCCTGCAAGCTCCTGAGCATCGTCGGGCGCGTCCTCCGCTGCACTCTCTAGCTCATCGCGCATCGCTACGAACGCGACGCATCCCGGCATAACCGCCTCCGCCAGGGCCAGCAGGCCGGCGACGAAATACTCATCCGATCCTGACATGACGCCCACGGCGGGCTTGTACGCGAGCAATTGCGGCGAGGGGTCGAATTGCACGGCTTCCTCCATCAGCGGGGTGTCTCCGTCCTGACGGAGCACCCGCACCGTCCGGCCCTTCAGGCCCCGGTCGATGATCTCTGCGGCATGCTCCTGGATCGTCTCCATGTTCAGTACGTCCTCAGGCATTTGTATCGTCTCCTCAGTTCGTCCCGATGATTGTGTGCGAGGTATCAAAGCTCACTCTGTCTGTGCCACATGGACCGGTCGCCGTGCTCTTTCACGACTGCAAATGGCGCATCGCGTAGCGTTGGCATAGGCGACCAGGTGTAATAGTCGAGGTTGGCAACTTCGCGGGCGTTGGTCCGGTTGAGTTTGACCCACCCGCCGCGATCAAACACGTATCGAAGCCCATACGGAGTCCATACGACTGCCCCAAACGGAAGCTCCGGATTTGCCGCGCAGCCGGCCCGGTGAACGTGGCTTCCGGAGGCAGTCCATTCATTCTGGCCGTCCTCGTTTTCCCATTTGTGACCGTATGAGGTCACTTTGGCGCGTCCCTGGACGGTGACGCCGCGCACAAGCCCCCATTCATACGCGCACCGTTGCCAGTCCGCCAGCTCTCCGAATTCACCCGAAAGCGCCTTTTTCGCACATCGCCGGAACGGATCGCTCTCATTCGCCCAGGCGGGTTCCCGGCCATAATCGGCGACCTGCGGCTTTTTGTGCGACGGGGGCAGGGACGCGCCCTCCGGGGCTATCGCCGGGGCAGGCGCAGAGGGCGCGTCCGGGGCGGCCGCGGCTGTCGGGGGAAGGTCCGACGCCGCGCACATGAATGCGAGGAGGAATCCGATTGCTGTAATGATTACCGCGATCTCTGTCTGTCGTGTCATTTGTCATCATCCTCTGCTGTGGTGGGTTGCTGTGATTTGAGTGCGTCGGCCCAGGCGGGTTCGCCATCGTTCGCCTCGTCGGTTTCGCCCTCATCATTCCAGGGATTCTTCGCCTGGATCTTCCGCCGGCCCCAAGTCCGGGACGGCTTCACTTTCTCCAGCGTATCTGCGACAGCCGACTTCTGTTGAACAGTCTCTTCGGCGTCACCGAACGGGCTTTCAGTGACATCCCCGGTGGGGCGATCTTCGGGATCCGTTAAGTAATCGGCGAATGTTTTTCCGAGGGTTCCTTTGTCCCATTGCTTCACAAAGTCCAGCGGATTCAGGTTTTCCTCGCGGCAGGCTCTGGCGAATGCCTCTATGTCGCCTGGTTCCGCCTGCACCCGTCCTTCTTCATGCCATTTGGGGTAGTGGTAGCCGTATGCAGAGGCGCCGACAGCGATTGGGCCAACGTTGAACACCCAATCCTGCACCAGCGCCTGAATACGGTTCGCGCGGGCTCTGAAGGCTTCGGCTGCCTCAATGATTGCCTTCCTCTCCTGCTCGTCCAGGTCACGCTGTTCCCGGGCTGTGTCCGACAGGCGATCTATCCACTCTAAAATCTTCCTGGCGTCTTTTAGCACCTGTCGGTGGCTGACAGCGCCCACCAGGTTGCTCACCTGGTCTCTCAGGGCATTGACCTTCTCGACCAGCGTGGCGGCCTCGTCGGGGCATTTAGGGGCCGTAAGCTCATACTCCTGAGCGGCATCGCACTCGTGATAGAACGGACAGTACGTACATGCCTCAACGGACGGTGTTGTGGGGTAGTTCTCAGCCTGTAGGGCCCGCTCTGTCAGGCGTACTACCTGCTTCTCAGTGCCGGTGAAGGGTGGGTACATGGTCCAACTCTGCCGGACGCTGTCCGGTACGATCCACCGCACCATCTCCACCTCCTGCACATCGGCGAGGTCTTTCTCCGTCTCATACGCCGCCCACGCATACCACAGCACCTGCGGGGGAGGATAGTCCAGGTCTTTGTACGCCCTGGCGGGTGGGGTTTTGAAGTCGGTTACAGTCAGCCGATTGTCATAGGCGTTGTGTTCGAGCAGGTCTATGTAGCACACGAAGTCCGGCAGCTCATCGCCCAGCGGAACCCGCCGATAGATTTCAGTGCCACCACGCCCGCGCCACCCCTCAGGGTCATAGCTGAAGTTGTACATGAACTCCGTGGCGAGCTCGCGGACGCGGTCCGAATACGGTGCCATGAGTGTCCGCGCGGCGTCAAAGTCTCGCTCGCGATCATTCTCCCGGCAGGCGGTTGCATATTTATGCTGCCATTGATGCCACTGACCTCCGACGCTCTGGCGTAGAGGTAGGGCTGGCTCCACTGCCTCCTGCAGGTATTTGAGATAAAACGCCTGGGGGCAGCGATGGTGGAGCCGCAGGGCACTCCAGCTCACATGGTCCCGTACAGCCTCCCCGCACCGCTCGCAAAGCCACCAGCCATCATCCTGGTCTGTCATGCCCGCGCCGCACTTATGGCAGGCCCTATGTACACGCTCAAAACGTTCATTGATGGCGTCCTCAGCGAGCATCATGTCTGCGAGCATCCTCCCATCCTGCGTCATCGGGGTGCCAGTTCTCCCGCCGGCCGGACTCTACGCTGTCATCGACGTCGCTGGCTACACGCAGGCAGGCATAGACGGCTATGCCATCGAGCACGACGAGCGCTATGATGGTCCAGGCGAGAGCATTCACGCCAATCGCCTCCATTCGAGATAGATCCAGATGGCGGCCACAACGAAATGCAGGCCGGTCATGCGTCATCACCCTCAAGCGGCAATTGCTCGGTCAGTTCGCGGCGGAAGATGCTCGGGAATGGGTCGTCTAAATCCTCCCGGTGGCAGGCATGGCGGTGGAGGGCTTTCATGATCTCCCAGCGATCATCGGCGTCACCGGCATCATAATTGCCATCCGGGAAAGCATCAGAGGTGATAGCCGTGACCTGCTCGTGCATCGGCCAGCCATCCACCGCAACCGTGAGCGCATCCTCCGAATAAATCTCGTCCGGCCGGTACTGGTCGAGCGGGTCGCGCTCATCGGCCTGATCTATCTCCTCGAACTCGCCTTCCTGGATGTCATCGCCCGGGTTCTCGGGCGTGTATCCGGCCTCCGAACCGTCTCCGCCGTCGTGTTCGTTTTCGGGTTCTGGTTCGTCGCCATACGTGATACCGAGATCGTCAAACAGCGGCTGGAGTGGATCCTCGAGATCGTGCTGGTGTGCGTACCAGTTGATTGTCAGCATGATGGGCCAGAGCGTTGAGGGATCGGTATCGTCGGTGATTTCGGGGATGACATCATAGCCATCGACATAGGACATCGCGGTGTCTATGTGTCTGTATTCATCCGCATCCCAGCCGCAGGCCCACAGACCGTCCTCCCACTCCTGCTTGCTCGTGGGGAAGCCCTGCAGAGAGTCAGGGCAGGGGATAGCGGGAGGCCCGTCCGGTTCCGGTTCATCCTCAACAGCCTCGCCCTCCGGTGCCGGGGCCGGTGCGTCGAGCCTCTCCGCTTTCCCCTGGGTGCTCGCCTGTTTTGCCAGGCGACTGAGCTTCTCTGCCGCCTCGTCCCACTCACCGGTCTCCTCGCACCGGTCGAGCAGGTCCTGTATTTCGCTGTCCGACCATTCCAGTTGCTCTGCCAGCCACGTCACCAGTTCCCGCGGACTGGTCTCGCCGTCCTGGTCGTCGATCTCCGGCCAGAACTCCTCGACGAAATCCTGCCCGGCGGGCAGGCCCTTCACGTCTCCCTCCATAAGGCGCTCGGCCTCGTGGTGGTATTTGGCGGCCTGCAGGCGCTGCTGCTTGATCTTCGTGCCTATATCTGGCAGCTCGGGCCATCCGAACTGCCGAACCGCCAGCGTCCAAACCGGGATCGTATGCGTTTTCCCGTCCCGGTCTGAGCTCTGCTGGAACTCCAGCGCCAGCCACAGAGGCACGCCTCGCAGTATGCCGCCGGTCGCATCCTGGATTTCCTTCAGCCAGTACGCCAGTTGGGAGCCGGTGTTCCAGCTTTTGCTCCGCAGCACCGCCACCGGGTTCCGGCCCTGGGCGATCTCGGCAATCACACAGGTAAATATCACCTGTGGACGGCAGATGATGTCACCCACCTTGCTGCTCTTGGGGTAGTAGCCATACGTGGACTTGAACTCCTCTTTGTACCCGTCCGTCTCGCCGGTTGCGAACGGGCAGTTGGCGGGGTCGCACAGACCTCGCTCGGTACGCACCAGATCGTGAGTGTCCGGGTGATACTTGCGCCGCGTGTAGACTCCGGCGAAATATTCCCGGCCGAGATTGCCGTCCTGCTTCGACGGCCGGGGAATATCCTGGTCCTCCAGCATGATGCTGTCCTTGACCGCAAACTCCGAGCACGTACAGACCGGCTGGCCTCCGCCCCGGTACATCGCCATGCGCCGAAACAGAACATCGCCGATTGCGTCCGATGTCAGGAAGATGGGCACTCGCATGGGCTTCTCCGCGTCCCCACCGTGCTCCGCAACGTACCCACCGAGGGCCTGCTGCAGGTCGCGGTCGGTCTCATAGCGCTTGCGGCCTTTGTTGTATTTGGTGATGCGCACATAGTCACCCACACGGTGGAGCTTGGTCTCCTTGCCGTTCCTGCCCACCACCGCGTCCTCCATAGCACAGGTGATCTTATAGCCGGGCCGGGGATAGTCCGTGCCGGGCATATCCGTGGTCTCGCCCCGGGCGATTTTTTTCTGTATGCGGTCCAGGTGGTTAGTTGCCATCGATGTCACCGTCCTCACTCAGTGCCAGCAGATATGCGACATTCGCGATGTCCACCAGCGCGTCCACCAGCAGGCTGGATAGCTCAGTATCAATCGGACAGGCGAGGCGCCGGCTGTCTATATGGTCGAGCAGGTCTCGCACAGCCCGGTCAACGTCTCGTGCGCAGTCCAACGGGCCGCGCGGCTCAAGGTCCACGTCCTGTAAGGCCTGTGTGAGTTCGTCAGGTATGTCATCCATCTCGTTCCCTCCAGGCGGTCAGTCTGAGTTTGCGTCTTACACGCCGAGCTCGGCCTGCGCCGCTTCCTGTTCGCTCTCCGGATCGGGAGTGATGTCAATCTCCTCGCCATCGGTCTGCACGGACAGGTCGCCCTCGTCGACGCGGGTGATGAAATACTGGCAGTCATCGTCCTGCGCCTGTTCCATAAGGAGCTCAAAGTGCTCATCATCGAGCCGTTCGGCGCCGTCAATGCAGATGATGGGGAACTCGCGGTTTACGGAGCGCACCACGTCCAGGGCGAACAGGAGCCGCTCGGAGTCGCTGAGGTTCTCGATCTCCACGCCGTTGAGGAGGATGCTGTCGGACTTGATCTCCAGGCCCTCAATCGGCACGTCAGCCTTCTCCAGAAGTTCATCCGGCTTCTCTCGGGCGATTTCCACGACACGATCCCAGAAGTCGGCGGCCGTTGCCGCTTCGTCGAGCTCTTCCTGGGTTTCGTCCAGGGCGTCCACGTCAGCCAGGACAGCCTGGGCTTCGGAGTATTCGGATAGCCTCTCCTGCGCGTCGGATACGTCGGGGATGTCGATGTCATCGAGGGCGATCTGTAGCTCCTCCAGCTCCTCTTCCTGGGCCTCGATGCCCTCGTCGATCTCCTGGAGTTCTTTCAGCAGCGCCTCGCGCTTTTCGGTGAGGGTCTGGATGCGGTGCCGGCAGTCCCGCTGCTTGTCCTCCAGATTCTGCTTCCGCTCTTTGACACCACCGGCCGCCTCGATCTCGGTCTGCAGTTCCGAAACATCCACCCCGCGCCAGGTCTCCGCGTCGAAATCGTCGGGGATGTCCGCCGCCAGGGCGTCAACGCGGTTCTGCAGCGCCTTCACCTCGGCGTTTGCATCCCGGCGCTGTTCATATGCGAAGTCCTCGACCTCGGCCAGCACCTCCAGCCCGTGACGGTCGGTGTCGATCTCCTCGAAGCTGTCCAGGCCGAACCATTCAGCCAGTTGCTGTTCAGTCACGCGGACGGGAATGGCGTTCAGCAACAGTTCGCGCCGGCGATCGGCATTGGCCTCGAAGAACTCGACGGGGTTGAAGTTGAGGGTGCCCTCGCCGATCAACTCGTTCAGCCATGTCTGCGGCCCTTTCCGCTCGAAACCGTCTTTCTCGACGCTCAGATAGTTCCCGGCGGCCGTAATCCGACGCTCGACGGTGATACCATCATCCAGCTCGACCAGCAGGATGGCCTTCTCCTCATCATCGTGAATGCGGTCGGCCAGGTTGCCGCTGCCGGCAAACGCTGTCTCCAGCGCCTTCAGGATGCTCGTCTTTCCCTGCTGGTTGGCGCCGGTGATGACGGTGGCCTTACCGGGCTTCAGGTCGCATTCGGCGATCCCCAGAAAGTTCTCAATGCTCAGTCTCGCTACTCTCATCTATGTTCCCTCCAGGTGGGTATTGTGTTGGCGGTCTATGCGGTCTGTGCGGCCTTCTCAAACGCGGCGTCCTCAGAGGCTCGCGCCGCATCCAGTTCGCTATCAAGCAGGTCGTCAGCTTCAGCGGCGATGTCCGCAACCGCGTCATATATCGCGTCGGCAAGTGGATTGTTCTCGCCCTCGAACGCTCGGGTGATCGCGCGCTCTGTGGCATTCTCGCTCCCGCTCTCCCACTTGTGCGGGTGCTCCATCAATTCCACGATGAAACTCTGTTTGATGGCGATCTCAATGTCCAGACTCTGTACGCCCTTGATGGTTGCTCGCATTTCCATATCATGTCACCTCCAGACTCGGCTCTGCGTCGGTCCAGTGCGTCGCCACGGCGTCTGGCAGATTGCGGAACCTCCTGGGCGTACGAACTGCCTCATAGACGGCCTGGTAGTGCGCCCACATCGCGGCCGCGAGGGCCTCAATCGGAGGATCCAGCAGGGCCGCCTGGCAGGTCGGCCGGTAAATCGTCGCGATATTACAGGGGTGGTGCCAGGACACCTGAAAGCGCGCCTCCGCGCATTTCGTGCCATCATTGCGCTCATCGAGGCAGTCAATAGGATTGTGGCTCCCGTCGGTGTGCTGACAGCACTCGTCGCGCTCTACGGAGACCACGTACGGCCAGTCCTCGCCCTCCACGATGAGGCCAGCATAAATGAGCAGCGTCCCGATGAAATTAATGTCATCGAGCCCGTCAAACCACTCGGCGATCAGCCCCTCGGTTTTGCGGCGAAATTCGTCATGCCCCATGCCATCCCAGGCGTCAAGCTGTTGTTCGACTGCTGACGGACGTTCTATGAGCTTCGGCTCAGCTACCTGTCGCTGTTCAATGGCGGTTTCGCTCATGATGTCTCGCCACTGTGGGAGGTGTGGGCGCCGCAGTCGGATGTGGTCTGGGCAGGCTTCCACGATTCGCTTGCCGGGGATGCATTGTGGACTCCGGCGCCCTCTCCCGCATGGCTCTCCCCTCCTGTGCCAGGGTTAGGTACGGTGAACTGAAACGCCCGCTGGATGTCGAACAGCGGGATGGGCTTCTGCAGCCCGCCCCGCTTTTGGTTCAGCGCGTTCAAAATCGGCTCCAGCGGGTAGGTGATTTCCGCGCAGGACTGTCTGCATCGGCGGGCGCGATCCGTGGCGTTGCGGTGGTGGTGGTTTTCTCGCTCGTCATATTCCTGGAGGATGGACAGGTACTCTCGGGCGAACCGGAGCTGGGTGGTGATGTGCTCAAGCTCATCTCCGTCAACGCGCCCGTCCTGTAGCGCATCCACCAGCACCTGCCCGAGCTGCAGCACCGCCCGCTGTATCTGGCCGATGATCTCGGCCTCGCCGGCGTCGTTGAGTTGCTGCAGGTGGCCAATGGCGTAAAACGCGTGGGATGCTGCGACTGAGGCGTGCTCCTCTACCGGTGCGAGCCCGCGCTTCAGCATGTGTCTCAGGTCGGGGTCTGCCACAACACATTCTGCACTCATCGTACTGGCCTCCTGAAAAATATGGCCCGGACCGGGCCCATGTTCCCGATCCGAGCCGCTCAGCCGGGAGGCTGAGGTCTGCAGGCAGGCGTTGCTGTGGCGGTGACGGCGGTGGCTTGTGGTGGTACATGGGTTTCGCATATCGGCTCTCCCGGCTGTTGCAAATCAGATGAGATACTGCGGTACCAGGTGCTTCTCGTCGGCTGTCTCGTCGGCGTACTCTGCGTCGCGCAACACGTCAATCAGCAGCCTGACATTGGTGACCGTCTCCTCGGCGTCTGTGCGGGAAATTTGCTCGCCCGCAACTGGCTCCCATGCCTCACTGACCGCCTGGACGCTCTCATCGGATAGCATGTCAATTCTCCCGGTCTCGCAGGTGGTCGTAGTCTCCGTTCGCCCAGTGTGTGTGCGTGTGTTCGGCCAGCGTCGTGACAATCAGGTTCTCCGGGTCGTTATTGCGCGGATTGCCGTCCTGGTGATGGACATGCTCATCCGGGTGCAGCGGCCTGCCGAGCATTTCTGCGGCGACCAGCCGGTGCACACGGACGCGCCCGTCACTGTGAGCCATAGGATTGTCAGGGTCATAAACTCTCGGATAGTCGCTCGGCTTGGTAGCCATGATCGTCTCCTGTGAGATGGGAGCGCCGCGGGCATCCCCCGGGTAGTGCCCGCCCGGTGCAAAGGTAACGGCGGATTTCCGAAACGCCGTCCGGGCCCGGTGCAGCCGCTCCCATTGTGAAAGTGCTCAGTTGGCGCTCATAAGATCGTCGACGGAGACCGCGTTTTTCCGCCGGTGCACCCGCTTGATCGCAGCGCATAGCTCTGTGTATTCGGTCTCGGTCAGAGCAACCTCGCCGGTTTCCCGGTCGCTGACACCGCGGATGCTGGCGAAGTCAATCTCCAACAGTTCGCGGGTGCGCTTGAGTTCATCAGCGACCTCGCTCTGCGTAACTCCGTGGGCTTTTCTGAATTGTCTGAGCTTCTCTCGTAGGATCATAACTCCTGCCTTCGTCACGCATTCTCTCGTCAACGACACAGGCATTATACCTAGGGTTCCTGGTTATGTCAAGGGATTGCGTAAAAAAGTTTCCGGTTTTGCGAAACGGAGAATGAAACCGTGTATCATGCACGCAAATGAGCAGAGGAAAAGAGTTCGCGAAAAACCTACGGAAAGCAATGAGTGAAGCGGGGCTTAAGGTTCGGCAGCTCGCCGCTCGTGCCGATCTGCCTGAGAGTACTGTGTATCGCCACTTAGACGGGAAAGTGGATGAACCCCGTGCGCGCATTTTGCGCAAATACAGCGATGCTCTCAGTGAAGAGATCGGGCGGCATGTCTCCGCCGACGAGCTTCTCGGTATTGAAGATTCCCAACCCTCCTGGGAACCCCCTCCGATTGACGGCTTCGCCGAACTGCCCGTCCTCGGCCGCGTAACAGCAGGCGAGGGCGGCATCACCGAGGAACACATTGAGGAGTATCGTCACGTGCCGAAAACGTACATACCGGAGGGACAGGAGAAGGCGTGTTTTCTGGTGGAGGCGACCGGGGAGAGTATGATCGACGCGGGGATTAAATCAGGCGACGAGCTGCTGGTCTGCAAGGCGGTGAGCGTAAACGACGGTGATGTAGCCGTCCTGGACATCGACGGCGAGGCCGTCGTCAAACGAGTTTACGTCGAGAACGATCATCTTATGCTGGTAAGCGACAATCCCGACATCCCGCCCCGGCGGGTGCCGAGAGCCCGACTGGTGGGGAGGGTCATGTGGGCGAAAACGGATATGTGAAACAACTGCCGGAGTCCTTTACCCACCACAAGCCGTTTTAAGTCCCTGCCCCCCGTCGAACAGGGGGTTTGCCTATCCGTGGCCGCCCGCGACCACCGAGCACGCCCACAGGCGCGGGAAACCACAAAGGAAACCAGTGTCCCACCCACGAATGACTCCCCGAGGTGATTTTTCATGCCAGTAGCAGTCATCTACGCGAGGGTGTCGAGCAAAGAGCAGGAAGAGGAAGGCTACAGCATACCCGCCCAACTGAAGCTTCTGCGGGAATATGCCGTGGAGAATGACATCGAGATCGCGCAGGAATACACGGACGTGGAGACTGCCAAAGCGCAGGGGCGGACAGCGTTCGGGGAGATGATTGACCGGCTTTCCGCACTACCGGAGGGCGGACGCATCATCCTGGTGGAAAAGACCGACCGCCTCTACCGCAACCTCCGCGACTATGTGACGATCGACGAGCTGGAGGCGACGATCCATTTCGTGCGCGAAGGGACGGTCATGTCGCCCGACAGCCACAGCAGCGAGCGGTTTATGCACGGCATCAAGGTCCTCATGGCGCGGAACTACATTGAAAACCTCGGCGAGGAAGCGTCGAAAGGCATGCAACAGAAGGCCGAACAGGGCACCTGGCCCACCTGGGCCCCGGTCGCCTATGAGAACGTGGAGATTGACGGGGAGCGGAAGGTCGCGCCCGATCCAGAATACGCTCCCATCCTCGCGAAATGCTTTGAGCTGTACGCCACAGGCAGCTATGCGCTCGATGAGCTATGCGCAATGGCCAACCAGGAGGGACTGCGCGGCCGCCGGGGCGGGAAGATTTCTAAATCGGTCATGGCCAGGGCATTGCAGAACATTTTCTACACGGGGCGGTTTGTGTGGCGCGGCGAGGAGTATCAGGGCGATCACGAGCCGTTGGTGAGCGAAGGATTGTTCCGGCGCGTGCAGGAGGTCTTCGCTCAGACCAACAAACCGGCGAGCCCCCAGAAACGCACATACGCCTACACGGGGCTGATTGAATGCGCCCACTGCGGCTGTGCGATCACCGCCGAGAAAAAGAAAAGGAAGTACATCTACTACCACTGCACCGGCAACGGCGACCCCGACTGCCCGCAGCCGTATATTCGGGAGAAGGACCTGGAGGTGCTTTTGCGGCAGGTGGTGGATCGCATCTGCATGACGGACGAGGCGGTGGGCGCAATCCGCGCCACGCTCAAGGAAAGCCACCGCGATCAGCGCGAATATCACCAGCAGCAACTCAAAAAACTTCAAAGTGAAGAGCGCCGCCTGAATCGAAAAATTGACCGGGCGTACGATGAATACATAGATGAGAAGATCAGCGAGGGGTTTTGGGAGCGCAAATCAGGCCAGTGGCGCAACCGGCTGGAGGAAGTCGCGGAGGCAATCGAACTGCACGAGCGGGCGAATGAAAAGTACATAGACGCCGGGTGCGACCTTCTGCAGCGCCTGTCGCACATGGCCGATTCGTGGGACCGCATGAATCAGGCGAAACGGAGGGAGCTTCTGGAGATTGTGCAATCGAACTTATCGTTCGACGGCACGAAGGTAGTAGCCACCTACACTAAGCCGTTTTACTGGATGGTAAAATCGGACGGTCGTTCTGATTGGCTGGGAGGTTGGGACGGTATTCGCAACTGGATGTACTCCCCGGCAGCCGAGGCATTGTACCGGAAGATTGCATGAAAAAAGACGCCCCGGGATAGTCTCCGGGGCGCCACTTGGGAGGGAACAACACAATCAGAACTCCAGGAGGGATTTTTTCACATAGATGGTGGGCAGAAACTCCTGGCCATCGTAAAGCGCACCGGCACCCACCGCGTCAAACCACGGAAGCGAAACGGGCTTATACTGTACCGAGGCTCCGGCTCCAATGGTATTCTCCGGCGGTGCCCAGAACCCGTCAATCCACCCGGCCCACTTCGGGCTGTCATAGACCCTGTAGGAGATATTCCACGTGACCGGGATTTCTCCGACGCCGGCGGCGGCCGTGAACTGCCACTGCGCGGCCTCATTGTCGGGGATTTCCTGTGCGATCGCCGGCTGCAGGCTGAGCAATAGCGCCGCCAGCAGCAGGATGGTGAGCAGGACCGGCATGATACGATGTGTTAGTGTCATCGGTTTTCACTCTTTCTCGCGTATATTCTGTTGCGATCGAGATGTGGAATGAGCTCATACCCCACGGATTCCAGAACAGGCCGCAGGTCAGCGCGTGTTGTGCCACCCTCCAGCTCCGGGTTGCAGTCGATGATATGCGAACCCGGCAAAAGCACGATCTTCAGCGGATTCAGTCGCATGGCGAGCTGATCTCGCGCCCAGCTCTTACTCACGCGCTTGCCCGGACAGCTTTTTCCACACACGTCCCGGTGGAAAAACATGTGCTCAACCGGGATGTCCCAAATGTCGTGGACCAGCGCAAGCACATCCAGCGCGGTGCTCATGGCCCGGCTGGTGGTCGGGTCCTCACTGTCAAAATCCCCGATAGTCTCCAGCCCGAACGCATACCTGTTGGGCCAGCCATCCTGTCCGTATGGAACGAGATTCCTCAATCTCGCGGGCAAGTCCGACCACGGCAGGCGGATCAGCGCATGGGCATAGTTGCTCCACGAAAGCGGGCGGGCGGTGTAAATTGCGCCGTCCGGGGCAGCATAGGCATTGGCGCCGATGTCGGACCAGCCGCGATCGTAGATATGGGAGCGGCGAATCCCTTGCATCGATCGCATACCCCGGTAGCTCTGCGCATCCGGCGACCAGGTATGATGCAGGAATGTTGCCTGCAGGTTGCGATCGCGGCGCTGCTTTTCCAGCCACGCGCGCATTTCGTTGAGCGTGTAGCGGTGGATCGGCAGTGAATCTGCCATGGTAAATCACCGCCATTCAGTTGGGGTTGTAGTATTTGTTTTCAGGAGGCTTCTCCCGTTTTGCATCCAGCCGCCGCACAGCATCGTACGACGCTTTCGGGGCGTACAGGGCCACCAGAACCGCCGGGATTGCCATGAGCAGGGGTATGCCCTGCTGGTGCATGACATAAGCGGCCAGGCCCCCGGAGATGATGCTGGAGGCCACCGCGCTCACCCGCCCCGGCACATCCACGCGGAAAACATCGAGCACTTGCTTGAGAAACTGCATGGCCGCGGCCCCAACCACGCCCGTCACGGCTACGATCGTTGCGGCGATTGCGGCGTATTCGGAAAACTGCGTCCAGTCCATAGTGCTATCCCCCTAACAGTTTTACGAGCATGTCGATTTTGTCCGTCGCGCTGAAAATGCTCAGGACGATGATGGTGCCGAGTATCCAGATCTGCCGTCGGATGGCGTCGAACTTATCACGTGTCTCTGTGCCCATTGCATTCAGCCTCTTCGTGTTTTCGTCCACGTCGCGCCGGAGTGTGTCCATGTGCCCTTCAATTCTCTCGCCTCGGATACATTCTCCGTTCGGCATAAAATCAACCTATCATGCTGCCATTCATGATTACGATGCGTCGAGCATTTCGATGATTTTGCAATCGCCCCGGAAGAGCGTGAATGTCGCTCCATCCGAAAATGATGTGCTGGCGTCCGGGAACACGAACACCATTTCCCACGTGCCATTGCCCGCTACCAGCGCGTCGGTCTCTGTCGCCGTCAGAAACATCGTCAGATTGCCCGAGGCGTCCGACTCGGTCAGGTCAATGGCCGTGGTGTCACCGTCGCCGTCGCGGATACGCGCATGGGCGGTCGTCGCCTCCGAGAAGTCCACGTCCGCCGCATCCGCATCCTCGATGCTGAGGTCCACGTCATAGCGTTCCTCGTATGTGCGCCCCTGCTCGATTTCGATGTCCTCTGTCACCGGCAGGTCGGCAAAATCTATAGTTTTGCTCCATGCCATCAGGAATCGCTCCTCAGGTGGATGCTGTGACGCGGCTGTTCGACGTGTACGCTGTGGCGTGGCTTCTCAATGTGTACGCTGTGGCG
>CAZAHB010000020.1:0-39418 GCA_964484945.1 uncultured Armatimonadia bacterium
TGGTCTGGACATTTGCCTACACCGGGGGCATGCCCGGCCAGACTCCTGCAGACCAGGGGCAGATTGCCATCGATCTGCTCAAGCGCAATTGGAGCGATCCGCTGGGGCGATTGAGCCTTGACGGGGACAATGACCTGGTGTGGGAGACGCAGGTCCCATCTGACTTCCTCACCTCAGATTACTTCGCGATTCTCGGTGCCACCGCCGCAACGCAGGTTGCCGATTTCATTGATCAATACGGTGAGATTCCATTTAACGGCTGAGTGAGACAGTGTTGTGTGCTCCCAGCGGATAGTGGGTCGCGGAGTGTTGGTCAGTCGAGATATCACTCTGACTCGTCGCGGCCCACGAAGTGATCGGCGCGTCGATGGGCCCATTTCGACAACCACGGAAACGACACTTCGCTGCCGCTCAACGCCTCAACCGCGTACCAGGCTGACAGAAGCAGTGCAAATGCGAGAACGATCACAAGGTGAGCGAGATTCAGAGCGTTGCATATCGCCTCCGGTCTCGGGCCCTGACACGTTCCCAACACAACGGAAACACCGTAAAGCGCGAGGCGTATGGCGACCACCAGCGTGCTCCAGCCGCCCGCGGCGAAAAGATGGTACGGTACTCCCCGGGCCCGCCGCATTCTGCGGAAGTTCAGCAGCAGAAACGGTATTACCGCAGTCACCCACCCGAGCCACATGAAGTAGCAGAGACCGGCCACAAACTTCTCCATCGGGTCACGCCAGCTCCACTTGGACCCCACAGGCACGAGTGCACGCGACCGATCCTCATCAGGGCGGTCACTGTCTCGTGTTTCCTCGTCCTGTTGTCGGGCTGCAAAATCCCTGTCCATGGGCATCTGGGGAAGCGACGCCGGCCGACCCGCGGGTCCCTCACAGGTCGGCCGGAAAGAGGTAGCGAGTGCGCCGGCTCAACCCTCCAGCTTCTGCTCGAGACCGGAAAGCTCCCCCGTCATTTCGATCAGCGGCTGCTTCTCTGCCGCCACCTCGCCACCGTCGATACGAAGCTCGATCTGTCTCTGCCAATCTGAATCATTGACCGCGTCGCAGTCGGCGCGGTAGTGAGTGCCTCGGCTTTCATCACGCATGCGCGCGGGGATCGTGACGCATTTGCCCAGAAGCGCCAGATTCCGCGCCTCGGCCCGGCGCCGGATGGATCCGGACCCGTCCTGCAGCCGCCCTGCAGCGCCTTCGGCGGCAGCCTGTGCCGCCTGAAGGCTTTCGTCAGTGCGCACGACCGAGGCGCCCTTCCACATCTCCCACGCCAGGTCGTCGATAACTGTCTGAACGTCCTCGCCCTCGCCCGGCTGCAAGCGTTCAAGCTGCTCCCCGGCGAAGTCCCGAACCGTGTCAGAATCGGCGCGATGCTCGACACCGGTGGCCGCTTCACCGGCCCGGCGTCCGAAGACCTGCGAATCTGCCAGCGCGTTGCCGCCCGGTCGGTCGGCTCCATGCTGCCCGCCGGCGTTCTCCCCTGCCGCGAAGAGCCCGCGGACACAGGTGCTGCCCTGAAGATCGATGCGCGCGCCGCCGTTGAAGTGCTGGATGGCCGGCGCGAATTCCACCGCTTCATGCCGCAGGTCGAGCCCGTACTTCATAAGATGCTCGAAGGGAACATGGGCCTCTTCTTCGATGACATGGTCATCATTGTGCGCCAGGCTCATATGAACACCGCGGTGCTCGGTTCCGCGCCCCTCGCTGATCTCAGTGAACACGCCCACATCGACCCACTTGCTCGCATTGCGGATCGTGAACGGGTAGGAGACGCCCTTGATGTAGATCGCCTTATCCACGTCAACGCCTTCGGGTACGTAGCGAGGGATGAATTCCTCGCCCAGAACATTGGTGATTTCCGGATCGAGCCGCCAGAAGACCCCGGAGAGCGCGAAGTTGATCGGGTGGACAATGCTGGGGCCAATCTGGATGAATTCGAAGTTCACAAGGGGACAGCCGGCGCGCAGCGCCATGGCGTAACCGTCTCCGGTCGCTCCCTCGGGGAAGACGTTGATAGCGTAGAGTTCACCTGCCCCGCCGCCGGCGAGAACAACTGCCGGTGCAGTGATGGCCACGGGTTCGTCATCGTCCATCCCCACACCCCATGCGCCGTGTACGGTTCCGCTGTCCACGACTGCATCCACGATCATCGTTCGGGGCAGGAAATCCACCGAACCGGGGCCCTGCTCATTGATCTCGCGGCAACGGTCCATCAACACCTCGACGATGATCGGACCGGTGTCGGCGCCCCGCCCACAGGCGCGAGGGTAGCGCGCGCCGTCGCTGAGAATCTGAACGAAGCGGCCGTCGTCGGTCTTGTCGAAGTCCGCTCCCCAGTCCTCCAGTTCCTGGAAACGCGGGGGAGCATCTTCGGCGATGGCCTGCGCAAGTTCGGGCGTACAGACCAGTCCGCCCTTGACCATAATGTCGATCCAGTGTTCGGTGGGGCTGTCCTCTTCATCGGCATGGCCGAAGGCTGCTCCGAACGCCATCCAGTCGGAGGCTGCGGTGTAGGTTGTGCCACATGCTCCCGGAACGCCCTTCGTCGCAACGATCACTTTCGCCCCGGCTTCAGCGGCCTCAACGGCGGCTCGCAAACCGGCTCCCCCGCTTCCGACGACCAGAACGTCACACTCGTGTGTCTGCATATCGTCTGCCTCCTGTGCGTGTACAGCGGCAGCCGGGCCTCGGACGGCCCGGCTGCCGGTAATGGCTCATCGGCCAGACAGCAATTACCAGCCGAGCGCCTCGAAACAGGCCGGACCTGACTGCCAGCTTCCGGTCGGCTCGATCCGGTTGAACGCCTCGTTGTATACGGCCTCGAGGTAAACGTCGGTTTCCACGCCAGTGCCACACGCGCTCTTGTCGCCGGTACGCACCTTGTCGCCAACGGCATCGAAGTGCTCGTAGCGCGCCTGCGAGCCGGCCACGAGGAATGCCGTGTTGATGTTGGTCTTGCCCACAAGACCCTTCGCGACGCCGGCCGAACCGGTGCCACCGTGCTGGGCGAACGGAGCATAGACGCCGGTCTGCTCGATGATTGCGCGTTGCACTTCCTCGAGCTTGCGCTCATCGACCGGATGGGTCTCGTCAGCCTTGGCAGCGTGCTTCATGCCGATGTCGTAGGCCAGACCCTCGGCGCCCGTGTAGTCCACGAAGGCCGCGGCCAGGGCGGCGAAGCGTTCGAGTTCCGCGTCGCTGAGTTCCTTGTACTCGACCTGATCGCCGGACTTGCCGGTTGCTCCAAGCTCGGCCTCGAGCATCATGTCGGTGTTGCCAAGGCCCATGCGGACGGCGTCCGCGATGTCGCGGGTTATCGCGAAGTCCAGCACAGCGGGGATGCCCTCGGTATCGATCATGCCCCATGCAGGCTCCATGATGTCAACCGTGCCCATGAAGTCAGCGACGAATGCCTGGTACTCTTCGCTGGACAGATAGGCCTCATACTTGCAGGCCAACTCGGGCGTCATCTCCTCGACCTGGTCGGTCAGGCCGGCGTCCTCGATGAAGCTCCATGCCTGCTCGACCTTGTCCGAGGCGCCGGTCGGGCATGCTCGCTGCTTGTACTCCTTGTCCCGGTCGAACTCCGGGACGGCGAAGTGGTCCAGCGACACTGCCACGAGGTCTGCGCCGAACGTCTCGGCCTCGCTGGCGATCCAGTCGATGTTGGCCTTCGCGCCATACAGGGCGGCATTGCCGTGGTAACCGATGCCCTCAGGGGTGAAGACCTTGTCCGGCCGGCCTCCGACCTTGGTGTTGGAGTTGTGCGAGAACTGGACGATGATCGGGGACTGATCGTTTACGGCCGAGAGCATGACGAACGCTCGGGTCTCCCACCAGTTGTTCGAGTTGGCGGCAAGCAGCGTAACCCGCTCATCCTCCGGCTTGAGATTCAGGTCCTCGTCAAACGGGCACATTGCGTCGAAGATCGTGCGCAGCTCGCGTCCTTTCAGAAGCGATCCCATCGTGATCCACCCTCCTGGGTTGGTTCGTGCTCAGGTGTTTGTTTGGAACCTTGAGTCACGCGCGGTGCGTCCCGCCATTTCGCGGCGTCGCCCCGCTTTCTGTTGTCGGCTATGCGATCCGTGGCCGATCGATTCAGGCCACGGTAACGTCCTCACACAGGTACACGTCCTGGATTGCGTTGAGAATCTTTACGCCTTCGCTCATCGGGCGCTGGAACGCCTTGCGCCCTGATATCAGGCCCATCCCGCCAGCACGCTTGTTGATGACAGCAGTGCGCACGGCCTGAGCCAGGTCACTTTCGCCGGATGACGCGCCACCGGAGTTGATCAGACCAACCCGGCCCATGTAGCAATTGGCGACCTGCCAGCGCGTCCACTCAATCGGATTATCCGCGATCAGGTCGCCATTGTACAATCTGTCATCGGTACGACCATAATCGCCATCCTCTGACATGGCCGGATAGCCGCCGTTGTTTTCGGGTTGCTTTTGCTTGACGATATCAGCTTCGATGGTCACGCCCAGGTAGTTCGCCTGGCCGGTCAGATCCGCGGACAGATGATAATCCCTGTCGCGCTTGAACTCACTGTTTCGCAGGTAGGTCCACAGGACCGTGAACATGCCCAGTTCGTGCGCACGCTGGAAAGCCTTCGTTACCTCCTGCATCTGTCGGTCGCTGCGGGCCGAACCGTAGTAGATGGTCGCTCCGATGCCTGCTGCGCCCATCTCCCATGCTTGCTCGACGGACCCGTAGAATACCTGGTCGTTCTCGTTCGGATACTGCAGAAGCTCGCTGTGATTGAGCTTGACAATGAACGGTATTCGGTGGGCGTAGCGCCGACTGACCGAGCCGAGGACACCGAGCGTCGATGCTACTGCATTGCAGCCGCCCTCAATTGCAAGCTCGACGATCTTCCCGGGATCAAAGTAGTCTGGATTCGGAGCAAACGCAGATGCGGCGCTGTGCTCTATGCCCTGATCCACAGGCAGAATCGAAACGTAGCCGGTATTGGCCAGCCGCCCATGTGTCCAAAGGCGGCGCAGGCTCGACAGTACGCGTGTCGAGCGATCGGTCTGGATCAATACGCGCTCTATGAACTCCGGGCCCGGCAGATACAGCCGATCTCGATCAACGCCCCGCGCCTCGTACTCCAGCAGACTCGCGTCATCGCCCAGCAACTCGGAAATCTGATCAACAGTCACTTCCGATTCCCCTTCGCTCTCCACGCCCGTGGGCCTGTCAGTTTAGTCGGGAGGCTCCAACACCTACAGTTCGACGCTCGATGGTGATGTTCCTGCCGGCCCTGCAGGCTCTCGAAATGAACAACACCCGCCTACAACGCCTCCCACTCCACTGACTCAAACCAGACGATCTCGCGAAGTACCTGATACCGTCGCTGCAGTTCGCCCACGTCCATGCTTTGCAGCCCGCGCAGGCTGAAATCCTCTATGGCCGCGGACGCGATCACGGTCCCGGACGCCATAGCTCGACGCAGGTTCATGTGGCAACAGTCATCCTCGCAGGCAAGGAACCCCACCATGCCACCGGCGAAGCTGTCACCGGCACCGGTGGGATCCACGACGTTGGGTAGCGGATAGGAGGGGATCGTGAAGTATTCGTCCTGGGAGACCAGCGTGGCGCCGTACTCGCCCATCTTCACGACGACAAACTGCGGCCCCATCTCCAGAACTGCTTCTGCGGCTTTGCCCAGATTTGGCGTTTCCGCAAGCTGCCGGACCTCGCCGTCATTGAGCAGCGCCAGATCGACGCGACCAAGCACTTCCGTGAGCGCATCGCGCTCGTTCTCGATCCAGTAATTCATCGTGTCGCACATTGTGAAGCAGGCATCGTGAAGCTGATCGAGTACCGCAAGTTGCACCTGCGGCTGGATGTTCGCCAGAAAGCAGTACCGGCTTTCCGTGTAAGTATCGGGAAGCACGGGATTGAAGTCTGCGAACACGTTCAGCTCTGTGGCGAGTGTCTCCCGATCGCCAAGTTCATAGTCGTAGACCCCGCTCCAGTAGAAGGATTTGCCTCCCTCGATACGTTCGACACCGGTCAGGTCCGCACCGGAGGACTGAAGTGACGCAAGCGCCTCCTCGGGGAAGTCATCACCGACCACCCCCACGACCTGCGGGGTCGCAAGCAGACTGGCGGCCGCCGAGGCATAGGTCGCGGCTCCGCCAACAACTCGATCCCCTGACCCAAAGGGGGCCTCGACCGTGTCGAGCGCCATCGAACCGACGATCACAACCTCACTCATCAATACGTAGCCTCCGACTGCAGCACGATCTTAGTCATTCTCAGTTCCATCGACCGATTTGGCCTGAGCACGGGCGGGTCCGGCGGAGCTCAGCACCGTGCCGATTGTCCACACAAAAAGCTTCGGCAGCGCGGCCAGGCGTGGCAGCCTGCGCGGATCCATGGCGGTCCGATAAAGCCATTCGAGGCCAAAACGCTGCATCCACTCAGGCGCTCGTTGCACGTGTCCGGCGATCACGTCCAGGCTGCCCCCCACACCCATGCAGACCGGGACCTCAAGCTCCTCCATGTGGCGCTTGATCCACTTCTCCTGCTTCGGGATCCCCATGGCCACAAACAGCGCCCCCGGACGTGCCTGCCGGATGTCCTTCACAATCTGCGCCTCTTCGTCCTCATCGAAATATCCGTGGTGGTGGTAGACCACGCGAAGCCCTTCATAACGGCGTTCAAGCTCCTCAGCCGCTTTCTCCGCCACTCCCGGAGCCGCGCCCAGAAGGGCCACAGGTTGCTCGAGTTTCCCGCACATCTCACACAAAAGCTGCATCATGTCACAGCCGGGAACGCGGTCGGCCACAGGGAAATCCAACAGTCGCGCGCAGAGCACAACTCCCTGTCCGTCCATCGTCGCCAGATCGGCCTCATTTATGATCGTGCGCAGTTCCTCGTCCTCCTGGGCCCGGACCACCGCGGAAGTATCGCTTGTCACGATCATGTGCGGGCGATCCTCGCGCATAAACTCCTCGGCACGGTCCAGGGCCTCATCCATCGTAACTGGATGAAGACGCACGTTAAACATCTCGACAGCGCTTGGGTCGCGTGTCGTCTCAGTTGGTGACTCCCGGGGCAGCAGTCGCAGAATCAAAAACCCGACCAGTGGTCCGAATGCCAGGCCACCGATCAATACCAGGAATTTCACCAGCGGGGTCTGCGGGATCAGTACCACCATCAGCATGCCCAGCAGGCCCATGTATGCAGTGATAGCCAGCAGCACCGCGAACACCTGGTGGGCGGAGTATCCCCGCTCAAGCAGGACTTCGTGCAGGTGCTGGCGACGCTCCCCTATCCGCATGCCGCGCAGTGCTGATACGTAGGCATGCGTGGCGCCGAACAGTGGCACGCTGATCAGCAGGATTGGCAGCAAAGCCGCGATTGCCGCCGCGTGTTTGAGCGACCCGACCACGGCCAGCGCACCGATAATGAAACCCATGGCGTAGCTGCTTGGGATTGCCGGGCGATGGGATACCTGCCCCCATCGTGGCAGTTGCGCCAGCGAAACTGCCGCGACTGCAACCGCCAGAGACTGGGCGACCGGACCCGTGGCCCACGGCACAATCCGACAGATCACGTAAAACGTGATACCGGTGATACCGGCGACACCGAATGAGACACTGGGAATGCTGCCCGCCCGGCCGAAAAGCACCGCACACACCAGCAGCCATGTGGCAGTCACCGGGAACGAAAGCCAGCCGAGGCCGAGCGTGTTGGCCGTGAACGGGCTGCGCACAGTCTCGATCTGCACACCGTGAACAAACAGAATCCACGCAGCGAGTATGACCAGCCCGACCCGAACCCACCGCGGCATGGAAAGGGTATTTCCCACCGCCGTGAGCAGGTAGATTCCCAGCCCGGTCATCACGGGCACCATGCCACTCAACGGCGCACCGGTCGCGAGGAGCACAAGCAGTGGAACGAACAGCAGCAGCCCCCTCGCGTCCAGATGTGGCGGCGAGTGCTCATGCTCTCCTGCCAGCGTCAGCCTCAGCACGCTCGCGAGGCCGAGCGTGCCACCAGCAATAAGTGCAAACAGCAGAGCGTCATTCACTGCCATCTCGCTGATGACCTCAGGTGCCCTGCCGCCAACTGCTCAGGTACTCCTTCTGCTCCTCGGTCAGTTCATCGATGTCAATCTGCATCGCGTCAAGCTTCAATTCCGCCACGCGTGTGTCGATCTGCTCGGGCACAGCGTGAACATTCAGATCCATCTCGGGAGCTGTCGCCAGGTACTCGGAGCACAACGCCTGGTTGGCGAAGCTCATGTCCATAACCGAGGCGGGATGTCCCTCCGCTGCCGCCAGATTGACCAGGCGACCTTCACCGAGCACGTAGATTCGCCGACCGTCGTCGAGGGTGTACTCCTGAAGGGACGTTCTCACCTGCCGGGTGGCGGTGGCCATCTCCCGCAGTTCGTCGAGGTTGATCTCTACATCGAAGTGTCCCGCGTTGCACATGATGGCGCCATCCTTCATCGTCTCCATGTGCTCGCGGCGGATAACTGCCTTGTCTCCGGTGACGGTCACGAAGACATCGCCACGCACGGCCGCTTCGGCGATGGGCATGACGTCGTAGCCCTCGAGGGCAGCCTCCAGCGCTCGGAGGGCGTCCACCTCGCAGATGATGACCTTGGCGCCCATTCCACGCGCGCGCATCGCAACGCCTCGCCCGCACATTCCGAACCCGCAGACGACCACGGTGCGTCCGGCCATCAGGATATTCGTCGCACGGATGATCCCGTCGATCGTGCTTTGGCCTGTGCCGAACCGATTGTCAAAGAGATGCTTCGTGTTGGCGTCGTTCACCGCGATGATCGGATAGCGCAGTTCATTCGTCGCGGCCATGCTTCTAAGCCTGATAACCCCGGTCGTCGTCTCCTCAGTTCCGCCCGCGATCGCATCTATCAGTTCCGTGCGCTCTGCGTGGATGGTCGAGACCAGATCCGCGCCGTCGTCCATCGTAATCGTTGGCTGGATGTCCAGCACGGAGTAAAGATGATCGTAGTAGGTGTCGCGATCCTCGCCACAGATGGCGAAGACCGGGATCTCGTAGTCCTCCACGAGCGATGCGGCGGTGTCGTCCTGCGTGCTCAGCGGATTGCTCGCACACAGGGCGACCTCAGCCCCGCCTGCCTTCAGCGTGCGCATCAGGTTCGCGGTTTCGGTCGTAACGTGCAGGCAGGCGGCAAGGCGCTGGCCTTCGAGCGGCCGCTCCTCGGCGAAACGCTCGCGAATCTGCTCGAGAACCGGCATCTGCTGGTCCGCCCACTCGATACGAAGTTTGCCCTGTGGCGCCAGCGACGAATCGGCGATATCAAAATCCATTTTCTCATTGGCTCCCTGTCTGTTGGAGCCCTCCGCGGGAGGACCCTCTGTCATTGTGTGAACACAACAAAGCTTCCGTCGAGTCAGTCCGCACGGCATGCTCGGCGGGTTTACGAGCAGGAGCCGGAGCGCCCGTCTGCCCGGCGCTCCTGCAAAACGGCGATGTAGTCCCGAAGGGCCTCAGTCCAGTGACGAAGCGGGGCGATTCCCAGAGTGTCGAGGCGCTCGCTTTCAAGCACCGCGTGAAGGGGTCGGCGGGTCTCGCCAGGCCACTGCTCGCTGTCGATACCTGTGATCTCAACGTCCGTCAGTCCGGCCTCATCCAGGGCGGCTCTGGCCAGTTCCAGACGAGTACACACCCCCCGATTCGTCAAATGCACCACGCCGGTGACAGATTGCTCCAACAGCTGCCAGATGCCGAGGGCCAGATCAGGCGCGTAGGTCGGGTGGCCATACTCGTTGCTTACCACCTGCAGGCGCTTGCCTTCGCGGGCGGCATCGACGATCGCCTCGACAAAATTGCGCCCTCCCGGACCAAACAGCCATTGTGTGCGCAGGATCAAGTGGTCATCGACGGTCGCCACCTCCGCCTCACCGCCCAGCTTCGTCCGACCGTAAACGTTAATCGGTGAGGGAGGTGTCGCTTCGACACAGGGCCTCGCCGACGTGCCGGCGAAGACGTAGTCAGTACTCACGAAGAGCAGGTACGCACCGAGATCATCGGCAACGCGGGCAACGTTGCGCGTCGCGACGACATTCCCGCGCTCTGCCGCCTCAGGGTTCTCAGTGGCACCGTCAACGTCAGTGTACGCAGCACAATGCACTATGGCATCCGGCTCAGCTCCCCCAACAGCCTCGCTGGCCTGCTCGGGGATACTCAAATCACCATCATCACGTGTCAGGGGGGTAACCGCAGCCCACGAAGGTGCCGAACTGCACACGTCCTGTCCGAGCATTCCCGCGGCCCCGGTGACCGCCACAGCCATCTGTTTTCCCCTCGCCATTCTGCCGACAGGTTAGCAGGTTGGCCCCGACGTGTCAACGCGGCAAAACAGCGTTTTGCGCAAGCACTGTCCTGCTGCCAGGCAACCGTCTCAGAATTGGACGCCCCACTGATGGCGTGGTATACTACCACGTAAGCTCGAATGCATAGCAAAACATCGATCATCTCCCCACGTTTGGGTCTGCACGCCGCTTAGCGGCCTGATATATGATGCCCACAGGACAGCCAGAGAACCTCAATCACATACTGAACCGGGTGTCCGGCTACTGGTCAGACAGCGACATCGCCCGGCTTGAGACTGCGTACAGATACGCCGAGCGAGCGCATGCCGATCAGGAGCCGAGAAAAACAGGACATCCCTTCATCAGCCATCCTCTCGCGGTGGCCGAGATCCTTACTGAGATCGAGGCCGATCCGTCCACTGTGATTGCCGGTCTGCTGCATGATGCGGTCGAAGATACCGAGGTCACGGTAGACGAGGTCGAGGACGAGTTCGGTGAAGTCGTGGCCAACCTGGTTGACGGTGTCACGAAGCTCACTCGACTGAGCTTCCAGACCCGCCAGGAACGCCAGGCAGGGAACTTGCGCAAGATGTTCCTGGCCATGGCCAAAGACATCCGTGTGATCCTCATCAAGTTCGCGGACCGACTGCACAACATGCGCACCCTCTACGCGCTCCCGAAAGAGAAGCAGGAGGCCACCGCGCAGGAGACCCTCCATATCTTCGCCCCTCTGGCTCACCGGCTGGGAGTCTGGCGCTTTAAGTGGGAGCTTGAGGACCTTGCCTTCCGCTATCTCGACCCGAAGAAGTACTACGAGGTGGCCCAGCTTCTGGGAACCGGTCGAGAGGAACGTGAAAGTCGTATCGAAGCCGTGAGGGCCGCCGTGCGCGGTCGTCTGGAGCAGGAAGGCATCCAGGCCACGGTGCAGGGCAGGGCGAAGCATATCTACTCGATCGCCCAGAAGATGGAGAAGCAGCACATCAGCTTCGACAGAATCGCCGATCTCGCTGCAATCCGGATCATCACCGACTCAGTCGCCGACTGCTACGCGGCGCTCGGCCTCGTTCACGAACTATGGATCCCCATTCAGGGGATGTTCACCGATTACATCGCCAAACCAAAGGCCAACAAGTACCAGTCACTGCACACCAAGGTAATCGGTCCGGACAAGCAGCCGCTTGAGGTCCAGATCCGGACCTGGGATATGCATCGGGTGGCGGAGTACGGTGTTGCCGCGCACTGGCGCTACAAAGAGGGTGACGAGGGGGCGCCTTCCGACGACCAGATCTCCGTGCTGCGCCAGGTGCTGGAACTGGAGACTGAACTGGAGGAGAGTCACGAGTTCCTCGAACTGTTGCAGATGGATCTATTCAATGATCAGGTTTTCGTCTTCACACCGGATGGGGACGTGATCGACCTGCCCGCGGGAGCCGGACCGATCGACTTCGCCTACCACATCCATACCGAAGTGGGCCATGAGTGTGTGGGCGCCCGAGTGAATGGCCGGCAGGTCCCGCTGGACTACACATTCAGCAATGGCGATATTGCGGAGATCGTGACCGCCGCCGGCTCTGAACCCAGTCGCGACTGGCTGGAGATGGTGAAGAGTTCACGCGCAAAGTCGAAGATCCGTCGATACCTTCGTGCCAAGATGCGTGCTGAAAATGTCGCTGCAGGGCGCAAGGCCCTCAACAGGGCACTCGAGCAGCATCCTCCCCGTATACAGCGCGACGTGGATCTCGATGACCTCGATCAGCTTCTTGAGAGCTTCGGCTTCAAAGACACCGAGGACCTGCTGGCAGCGGTGGGGTACGGCGATGTGGAAGCTGGCACGGTCGTCCGAGACCTGATCGAAGAGCAAGTCAAGCCCGGGAGCCTGGCCGAGGAGGTTGAGCGGGTACTCGCGGATTCAGAAATGGACCGGAGCCGCGAGTCGGGTGAGCCGGCGGTGATGGTTGACGGCGTGGACGGTTTCCAGTGCCGCCTCTCCAAGTGTTGCTCCCCCCTTCCCGGAGATGACATTACCGGCTACATCACGCGTGGGAAGGGCCTCACTATCCATCGCAGTGACTGCAAAAACCTTCTGTATCACGCGGAAAATGAGCCAGATCGCGTGGTTCCGCTCACCTGGTCGCGCAAGGATACCGACACCGTCTTCCAGCATGAACTTGAGATCGTGGCGGTCGATCGGGTCGGCCTCTTCTCGCACATTGCGGCAGTCGTCGCGGAATGCGGCATCAACATCGCCTCTGCCAATGCGCGCACGACTGACTCAGGGGTCGCGCGTCTGGACCTGAGGCTGGACATCCGGCGCAGAGAGGACCTCGACCATGTGCTCGAGCGGCTTCGAGCCCTGATTGACGTCATCAGCGTGCGCCATCTCTCCCTCACTCAGTAGATGAAACAGGATTCCGCGCAACTTCCCCGTCTCAAATCCCTCTAACTGTGACAGGTCCCGCCGGTTGAACCCTTTTTTCTCATCACATGATTCGAGGTGTCCCTCCTGTGGAAGTGCCCCTGGTAGACTTACAGACGCAATACTCCGAAATCCGCGAGGAAGTCCTGGAGAGCTTCGATGAAGCGCTTTCATCGATGCGACTGGTTCTGGGGCCGAATGTCGAGGCATTCGAGGAAGAGTTCGCCCAGTTCTGCGATGCAACTCACACCATCGGCGTCGGCTCCGGGACAGATGCCCTGCAGCTTCTGCTCCACGCCCACGGAATCGGCCCCGGTGACGAGGTCATCACCTCATCGTTCACATTCATCGCCACCATCGAGGCGATCATGCTCCTCGGTGCAACGCCCGTGCTGGCGGATATCGAGCCTGACACGTTCTGCATCGACCCCACCGAGATTGCGGCGAAGATCACGCCGCGGACCCGCGCGGTAATGCCGGTTCATCTGTATGGGCATCCCGCGGACATGGACGCCATCGCGGACGTCACAGAAGAACGTGACATCGCCCTGGTCGAGGACGCTGCGCAGGCACATGGGGCGGAGTACAAAGGCCACCCGGTTGGCGGCCTCGCAAATGGTGCGGCGTTCAGCTTCTACCTCAGCAAGAACCTCGCGGCATACGGCGAAGCGGGCGCAATCACCGTTGACGATGACGATCTTGCCGAGAGGATCCGGGCCCTGCGCGTACATGGCAGCCGGGAGAAATACGTACACCGCGCAATTGGCTACAACAGCCGCATCGACGAACTTCAGGCGGCCGTCCTGCGCATCAAGCTGCGCAGGCTGGCCGATTGGAACGAGGCCCGCAGGCGCCACGCCGCGCGCTACACCGAGCAGCTTGCCGACCTGCCGGACCTGTGCATCCCCATCGAGAAGGACTGGGCCCGCAGCGTCTATCACGTCTATACCATCCGGAGTCCGCGGCGGGACGAGATCGCGGCCGCGCTCGAGGCGGAAGGGATCGGGCACGCCATTCACTACCGCGTTCCGTGCCATCTGCAGGCGGCGCTGGACGATCTCGGCTACGACGAGGGCTCTCTGCCGGAGACCGAAGCGGCGGCCAACGAGGTGCTTTCGCTGCCGATGTATCCCGAGCTTAAGAACGAGCAGATCGACTACGTGTGTGAGGTTGTGGCGAACGCTCTGAGCTGACGCGTTGCCCTTTCAGTACATGGCGGAGGCCGGCCCATTCTTCCGGGCCGGCCTCATTGCTTCGTCCACAAACGCGATCTTACAGCTTGTAGATCTCCTCAGCCGGAATGACCGGGACATCGGCCTTATCCAGCACCGAGAGAGTGGTGTCGAGGGCCTCGTCATCGACCTTGAACAACACCACGGCGTCGCCCGCGATGGTGATAAAGAACGCGTACATGTACTCGACGTTGATATCCTGCTGCTCCAGTTCGCCGAGCACGAAGCCCAGTCCGCCCGGACGGTCGGGGATGCGCAGCGCCAGCACACCAGTGCTGCCTACCGAGAAGCCACGGGACTGGAGCACCTCCACGGCATCGTCCGGGGCATCCACGATCAGTCGCAGGATACCGAAGTCCGATGTATCTGCGATGCATAGCGCCCGAATGTTGATATCCGCCTCGCCGAGAACCTGGCACACCTCCGCGAGCCGGCCAGACTTATTCTCAAGGAACACTGACACCTGTTTGCACAGAATTTCGCTGTTACTCATCGCTCACGCCTCCTCACGCTTGTCAATAACGCGCTTGGCCTTGCCGGCGAAACGTTCGATGGTCTTCGGTTCGACGAGCTTGACGTCCACACGAATGCCCAGAGCCGATTGCAGGCGGTCCTCGATCTTGTCCTCGATCGCCTCCAGCTTGCGGACTTCGTCTGAGAACATGCTCGGCGAGACCTCAACCTGAACCTCGAGGTTGTCCAGCCGCCCCTCTCGGGTCAGCACAAGCTGGTAGTGCGGCTCGACCTCCTCAATCTTGAGCAGAACCTCCTCAATCTGCGACGGGAAGACGTTCACGCCGCGGATGATGAGCATGTCATCGGTGCGCCCGGTGATCCGCTCCATGCGCGGCTGGGTCCGTCCACACGCGCAGGTCTCGTAGTCGAGCTTCGAAATGTCTCGCGTCCGGAAGCGCAGAATGGGGAAGGCTCTCTTGGAAATGCATGTGAAGACGAGTTCGCCCTTCTCCCCCGGGGGCAGCGGCTCGCCGGTGTCCGGATCGATGATCTCAGGAATGAAGTGATCGTCGAAGACGTGCAGGCCGCCCTTCGCCTCACACTCGGCTGCCACGCCCGGGCCGATGATCTCGGTCAGCCCGTAGATGTCATGCGCGGACAGCCCGAGGCGCTCCTCGATGCTCTCTCGCGCGCCCTCGCTCCAGGGTTCGGCACCGAACAGCCCGGCTTTGAGGTCGATCCGGCTCAGATCGAAGCCCAGTTCTTCGGCCTGATCGACGATCGTGAGCGCGTAGGACGGAGTGCAGCAGAGGATCGAACTGCCAAGGTCCTCCATCAGCATCAACTGGCGCTCCGTATTGCCGCCCGAAACCGGCACCACCAGGCAGCCCATACGTTCCCCGCCATAGTGCAGACCAAGTCCTCCGGTGAACAGGCCGTAGCCGTAGGCGTTATGAAGCACATCGTGGCTGCTGCCGCCCCCACAGGCGATCGTGCGGGCGATAGTTTCGGCCCAGATGTCGATATCCTCTTTGGCGTATCCCGCGATAACCGGCTTGCCGGTCGTACCCGAGGACGCGTGGATCCGCACGCACTCCTCCGGCGGGATCGCGAACAGCCCGAACGGATAGGTATCCCTCAGGTCTTCCTTTGTCGTGAAGGGCAGGTGCCGCAGGTCCTCGATCGATTGGATATCCTCAGGCTCGAGCCCTTTCTCCTCGAATCTCTCGCGATACCATGGCACATTTGCCTTCAGCCGCGCCACGGTCTCCCGCAGGCGCCTGACCTGCAGTTCGCGTCGCTGTTCAGGATCCATACATTCGTAGAACGGGTCCCAGATCATTTATGCTGCGCCTCCCTTGAGCAAAAACATCGTCCCGCTTCGATCTCCGTCATCGCTCGACGTGGCTTGCTGCAAGTTCCTGCCCGACCTCGAAGGCCCTGAGGTTCACCTCAAGCGCTTTCGGTTTGAGCACCAGTTCCATCGCGCTGCGCCAGGCGTCCTCCGGCAGGTCCAGCAGTGTCGAGAGTACGCCCAGCATGACCGTATTGGCAGCGCGCGGTTCCCCCAACTCGACCGCCTTTGCCGATGCGTTCATGACACGCACATCGCGCCCGCTGTCCAGCAGCCGCTCGAGCACATCCTCGGGGTAGCTGAAGCCCGACAGATTTACCGTTACCGGCACGATCCGCCGCTTCTCGACCATCACAACAGCGTCCTCTGAGGCCTGTTTGATCTGCCGCAGGCCCTCCAGCGGCTCGAACGCCATCAGGATATCCGCTCCGCCCTCCGGTATCAGCGGCGAGTTGACCTGCTCGTCCGCGCTGAACCGCACGTAGCTGTTTACGCTCCCGCCGCGCTGACTCATCCCGTGGACTTCGCTCTTCTTGACCTCCCAGCCGGCGATGCGGCAGGCCTGTGAGAGAATCGTGCTCGCGGTGATAATTCCCTGGCCGCCCACTCCCGTGAGCAGCACATTCGTGACCATCACGCATCGCCCTCCTGATCCTCGGGAACGACCAGCGCGTCAACCGGGCAGACCTGCACGCACATCGTGCAGCCGGTGCACAGCGCGGTGTCGATCTCAGGCAGCGTCGCCTCATCCTCAGCCGATGCGTCGAACAACGCAGGGCAGCCGATGCGGATGCACTTGCCGCAGTGGATACACGTCTGGGGATCAAGCTGTGGCGCCGGCTTACGCTCACGGACTTTCAGCACACAGGGCCGCCTGGCGATCACCACAGAAGGTTCGGGGGTATCCATCGCCTCCTGCAACGCCTGCTCGGTTTTCTGCATTTCATAGGGATCGACCACGCGCACGTCCTCGACACCGATGGCCCGCGCGAGTTTCTCGAAATCAAGCGCCCGGCCCGGCATCCCCGACAGCGTTTCGCCCAGGCCCGGGTGCACCTGCCCGCCGGTCATGGCGGTCGTGCGATTGTCCATGATCACCACGGTGCTCACACCGGCGTTGTAGGCGATGTTGACCAGGCCGGTGATGCCCGAGTGTGTGAAGGTTGAGTCACCAATGACTGCGACAACCGGCACCTCATGTCCGCGCACCTTCTGGATGCCGTGCGCCTCATTCACGCCGGCGCCCATGCACAGGCACGTGTGCAACGCCTCCAGAGGCGGCAGGGTCCCGAGCGTGTAGCAGCCGATGTCTCCGGTCACGTAGGCGCCGAGATCGCGCAACGCCGTGAAGACGCTGCGATGAGGGCAGCCCGCGCACAGAGTCGGCGGCCGCGGCGGCAGGTCCTCCCCCGCTTCGGTATCCGGGATCTCGTCTCCTGCGATCATCTTCCGCACCCGCATGGGTGTCAATTCACCGATGCGGAAACTGTCATCGACACCCTCGACCTCAATGCCCATCGCCAGTATCTGCTCGGTGAAGAACGGATCGAGTTCCTCGACGACGTAGAGCTTCTCAACCTTTGCGGCGAACTGTCGGATCTTCTCCGGCGGCAGCGGCCAGACCAGTCCCAGCTTCAGAAACGACGCCTCCGGGAAGGCCTCCCGCGCGTGCTCATACGCGATACCCGCGGCGATGATCCCAAGCTCAGAATCACCGGGTTCCTCCCGGTTAAGATCGGTCTGCTCGGCGAACTCGATCAGCTTCCGCGTGCGCTCCGCCATAACGACCCGCCGTTTGCGGGCGTGCGCGGGGACCATGACGAATTTGTCCGGCTGCTTCTCCATCTCACCGCGCAACTCGACCTCCTGCCGCTCCCCGACCTCGACGAGGCCGTCGGAGTGGCAGATGCGCGTGACCGGACGGACGAAGACGGGCGTATCAAACTCTTCGCTGATCTCGAACCCGCGCATGGTCAGATCGTGGGCTTCCTGGCTTGTTGCCGGCTGCAGCATCGGAACCTTTGCGGCGCGAGCATAGTTGCGGCTGTCCTGCTCGTTCTGTGATGAATGTATCGAGGGATCATCCGCCGACACTATGACCAGGCCGCCCTCAACACCGGTATAGGACATTGTGAAGAGTGGGTCGGCCGCCACGTTCACCCCCACGTGCTTCATCGTCACCAGGCAGCGCGCACCGGCAATCGACGACCCGGCAGCCACCTCAAGCGCCACCTTCTCGTTGGTGGACCACTCGCAGTACACATCGTCAAGTTCGCTGAGCGCCGGGAGTATCTCCGACGATGGTGTTCCTGGATAGCCACTGCCAATCCGGACGCCGGCTTCCCACGCACCCCGTGCGATAGCTTCGTTTCCAGACAGCATCAGCACATTGGACAGGTCCTTCGCGTTTTCGGCCATATTCCTTATCAGGTCTCCTGCTCTCGGTTATCTATCACACGAACGGCTTTCCCCGCGCTGACCGGAAGCTCACCGGGCTCATGCAAATCCACCCGAACGCTGATGTCAAGCTCGGTGTGCAGCTTCCGTTCGATCCGCTCCTGAAGATCGGCCAACTTTCGCATTTCATCGACGAACGTGTCGGGACTAAGTTCGACCGCCACGCTCATGTGGTCGATGTCCTCTGGCCGGTCCAGCGTGATCACATAGTTGCGCCCGACCTCGTCGATATCCAGCAGGGCGCGCTCAATCTGGATCGGGTAGACGTTGACGCCTTTCACGACAAGCATATCATCGGTTCGTCCCTCAATCCGCGATATGCGGGCATGCTCGCTGCCACAGGGGCATTGGCCGGGGATGATCTGGGCGATGTCTCGCGTCCGATAGCGGATTAGCGGCATCGCTTCACGGCGAAGCGTAGTGAGGACGACCTCGCCGGGCTCTCCCGCCTCCACCGGCTCGAGCGTCTTCGGATCGAGGACCTCCAGCAGGTAGTGATCCTCGCAAACGTGGAGGCCATCTTGCTCGCCGCATTCCATGGCGACGCCCGGCCCCGCCATCTCCGACAGCCCGTAGCAGTTGTAGACCTTCGCGCCAAAGCCGTCCTCGATCCGCCTGCGAAGCTGCTCGGAGTGTGGCTCGCCACCGACGAAGATCACTCGCACGCTGAAATCCTCGCGCGGATCGATGCCCTCTTCGTCACACACGTGCAGCACGCGCAGTGCATAGCTTGGAATCACGTGCAACACGGTTGAATCGAAGTGCTGCATGAGGTGAATCTGACGCTGGGTGTTGCCGGAACTGGCGGGGATGGTCATACATCCGACAAGTTCCGAGGCGTAATGGAAACCCAGGCCACCGGTGAACAGACCGTATCCCATCATGTTCTGGAAGACATCACCCGGGCCGACATCCGCAGCCAGCATCCCCCGCGCCACACACTCGGACCACATCCGAAGATCTGCTTCAGTGTGGTACACCGCGGTGGCAATGCCGGTCGTGCCGGAGGAATAGTGCATCCGCACGACCTCGTCCCTCGGGACCGTCAGAAAACCGTACGGCATTCCCTGTCGCAACTGCTCTTTGGTGGTCAGCGGAAGTCGCCGGACGTCCTCGGGACTCTGGATGTCCTCCGGTGTGATCTGCTTCAGGCGCTCGGCGTAAGCGTCGGCATGCCGCGCGCGTTCAACGGTCGCGCGCAGCACCTGTGTCTGGCGTGCATCTATCTCTGCGCGGCTGAGATTCACGGCGTCATCAGAATGTCGCATCGCAACAGCTCTCTGTACAAGAGTCGTGAGGTCTTCGGAGATTGTATCTTCGACTTCCGTCCCGTTTCAACCTTCCCTTCTTCCGGCGGACCGCCACCAGCGCCGAGCCAGCGCTTTTTTCTGTCTACAGGCCCTCCGCACGAGACGCTCTGATACGTTGCACCACATTCGCGTCTGCGTTGATAGATGGCATGAATCCGTACTCAAGTAACAGGAATTCTCTTGCGGCCGTTAAACATACTCGATTGAAGGCCGAGTAGGAATACCAGAGAAAGCCTCCACGGGTATGGGTATTCCTGTGGCGGTCTGAACTGTTAGAGAGCTAATCCCGCCGTACTGGCATGGGGGCAGTAGTGTGAGTCCTTACAGGAGATTCCCTCGCAGACCACGCTGGCGTCGTGAACTGGGTATCACGCTGCCGGTGCTTGCGCTTGTTGGCCTGCTCCTTGTGGTGGTGAAGGTATTTCTCAGTTCGTGACCCTGTTGCACACCTCATCGAACCCTCGCGGCCCGGCTGCCTCGCAGGCGAGGCCCCGCGAAGGTGCCGCTCACGTGATGAACGAATCTGTCATCGCAGCGCTATTGCACTCCACACCGCTCCCGGAGCGACCGTGATGCAGTCCACGGCGACATGGCGCGAGAGAATTCTTGCCGCAATCCAGGGCCGACCTGTTGACCGCGTGCCATGGGTTCCGCGGCTCGATCTGTGGTATGCGGCCAACCGCTATCGCGGCACGCTTCCCGAGCAGTGGCGCGGGTGGTCGCTCCCGGAGGTGCTGCGGGACCTCGACGTGGGACGACATGAGGTCATCCCGAACTTCCTCGATGTGCCTGAGCCCGACCAGGTGGCCGACCAGGCGCTGGGGCTGATGCACGTGCCGAACCAGCCCTATCGCCTCCGCTTTCGCCGCACGGAGCGGATCGTCGATCGCCGCGGGGACCGCTACCACGTCACCTGGCGCACGCCGGTCGGGAGTGTCAGCGCACAGTTGATGCACACCGAGCAGATGCGCCGCGATGGCGTGACACTTCTTCACGTACCCGAGCGTGTCGTCAGTTCGCTGGATGACTACGAGATCATTGCCTTCATCTTCGAGGACATCGAAGTCATCCCCGGAGGCCGCTACAAACGCTTCCGAGAGGACGTCGGCGATCAGGGCGTCGCCGTAGCGCTGGCGAATGTGGCTGCTTCGCCTGTGCATCACCTGCTGAAGGAGCTTGTCCCGTACGACGATTTCTATTTCAACCTGCACGATCACCCGGACGTGATCGCGGAGACCGCCGAGCGCATGTCAGGCTTCTTCGACAGAGTCGTGCAGGCGTGCGCGGAAAGCAGCGCCGAGGTGGTGCTGCTCGGCGCCAACTACGACGTGATGCTGACACCCCCTCCGCTCTTCGCCGACCACATCGCGCCATTTCTCACCGAGGCCACCAGGACGCTGCATGAGGCCGGGAAGCTTGTAGCCACGCACACCGACGGCGAGAACGACGGTCTGCTGGATCTCTACGTGGACTGTGACGTGGACCTTGCGGATTCGGTCTGCCCCGCGCCCATGACGCGTCTGCAGCTTTCGGAGTATCGCGACTCGTTCGGATCTCACCCGGCCATCTGGGGCGGCATCTGTTCGGCCAGTGTCCTCCCATCAAGCTTCACGGATGCCGAATTCGAAGCACACCTCGACGAGGTCATCGATGCCGGGGGCGACTTCCGCGGCATGATCTACAGCATCGCCGACACCACGCCGCCGGATGCCTCCATCGACCGTATCCGTCACATCGGTGAGCGTCTCGCGCAACTGGATCCTGTTGGGTAGACCCGCAACTGAGGCGATTGCAGCAGATATTGCGATCCCTCGCCATCAGAGCGCAGTGCAGGAGTGCTGCGGGCCTGCGGCGAACGGTGGACTGCTATTCTACCATCGGTCCAAGAAGGCGGGGTCGCCATGATCGAGAGGTTCACCATCAGCCGAGACGATTCCACGTACGAATGCTTCCCGGACGTTTGCGAGACCGACACCGGTCGCCTCATCATCACCTACCGCGAGAGCGACAGCCATTCCGGTGACGAGTACACCCGCCTGCTATATCGCCGGAGCGATGATGAGGGCCAAAGCTGGTCGGAGAAGACATATCTCGTCCGCTCCGAGATTGAGGGTGGCGAGATCTTCAAGTGGAACTGTCCGCGCATAAGCCAGCTTTCTGACGGACGGGTCCTCTTGATCTGCGACGGCTTCACACGCCGACCCGGGGGCACCGACTCGAAATCTGAATCGACCACCTGGGTCTGGACCAGCACGGACGATGGCGCCACGTTCTCGGGACCGGAAGACACCGGGGTTCCGGGGATTGTTCCCGACAGGATCGTAGAGCTTGATTCAGGCCGCCTGCTGCTCGCGAGTCATGAGCGGCTTGCGACAGCACCCCGGATCTACCACCAGATGGTCCACATCTCCGATGACGGGGGCGACTCGTGGCGGGGGCCGGTCACCGTCTGCTGCACGCACCATTACGATGCCTGCGAGGCCTCAATCGTGCAGATGCCGGGCGGCGAACTGGTCTGCTACATGCGCGATAACTCCCGCACGGGGCGCCCCGGCCCGAAGTGCATCTCGCTGAATGACGGCGATGACTGGCTGGGACCCTTCGATACGCCCATGAACGGCTGCCACCGCCCGGTAGCGGGGGTAACTGACTCCGGCCACGTGATGGTGCTGTACCGGCATCAGCCGGGGCACGGACCCTTCGCGAAGAACCTCTTCGCGTATCGTGAGAGCATCGAATCGGCCCTCAGCCCGCCCCGCGAAGAGCAGACCGGCGTGGTCCTTCCCCTCGATCATGATTCGAGCGATCATTCCGACTCGTCATACTGCGGATGGGTCGAGTTGCAGGCCGGACGCTTCTTCGTCGTGAATTACATAAACGACGATGCCCCACTGGCCCAGATCCGCGGGCTTTACTTCACCGAGGACGAATTCTAAACAGTCACGGACTCCAGGCGCCCTCGTCTGGAGAGTCATTGCAGGGAGGGTGCGAAATGCCTGTCTTCGATGCCTCATCCGAGAACATCGACCGTCATCTCCAGGTACTCTGCCGCGATATCGGCAATCGCCTCGGAGCAACTGAAGCGGAGCGACGGGCGGCCGAATACGTTGCCGAGCAGATGGAGAACTTCGGCCTCCACGATGTGACCTTCGAGACCTTCCAGTTCCACGTCTGGGGCTATGACACCGCCCGCGTGGACGTACTCTCCGGCGAGCAGCGCTCCATCGAGTGCCTCCCCATCGCGAACTCCCGCCCCACGCCCGATGAGGGTATCGAGGCCGAGGTGGTGTACGTCGATCACGCCTCCGCCGCGGACCTGGCGATGCATGACGTCGAGGACAAGCTGCTCTTGATCTGGGGCATCAATCTCGGCAGCACCGAGGTGCTGCACATGCTCCAGAACTGCGGCGCCGCGGGCCTGCTGTGGGTCGATGACCGCTTCCCGGTGGACTGGCCGGTCTCCGCGGGCCTGCCGTATGCCTGGCGCGATATCATCACGCTCCCGCAGGTCACTGTGCCGTACTGGGAGGGGCTGGAGATCGCGAAGATGGACGCCCCGCGGGTGCGGCTTGTCAGCGATGCCTGGCGCGAGGAGGGGGAGTCGGTCAACGTCTTTGCTGACCTGCCCGGTGGCAATGACGAGATGGTGCACATGACCGCGCACCTCGACAGCGTCATCGTCGGCGTGGGTGCGGAGGACGATGGTTCAGGGATCGCGGCGATGCTCGAGGCCGCGCGGATGCTCGCACACTCCGGCGAGCGCCCTGAGCGCACGATCCGCTTCTGCGCGGTCGGCGCGGAGGAGCAGCTTTCGGAGGGCTCGCGCGTGTACGTGGAGCGGCACCCGGACGCGGTCGAGCGCACGCGGCTGGTGGTGAACCTCGACTCGGTCGCGGCCATCACCGGGCGCAATCAGCTTATGGTGGTGGGCCCGGAAGAGCTTGTGGAGGTCTGCGAGCGCATGACCACACCGGGCTACCAGCACCTGCGCGAGCCGGTCTCGGAGGCCGCGGGGACGGAGGCGGAGGGCGAGGAGCGCGGCGGCACCCCGGGCGGGGGTGACGTGAAAAAGCGGGAGGAGGCCGGGCCGGGAACCACGCGCGGCGTCACGGCCGGGACGCCGACCACCGATGACGGCTCGATCGCGCGGGGCAGCGAGTTCGGCCGCCCACAGGAGGTCGGTCACTCACCGAAGGTGGATAGCGACGGCCCGCCGGTGCTTTCGGGCGAGGTCATGGAGCGCGTATCCCCCTTCTCGGACATGTTCCCGTTCAACGCGCGGGGCTGCCCGTCGGTGTTTTTGCACCGGATGAACCAGGCAGGGACGCGCTACTTCCACCACTCCCACCTGGATGACCTGCAGTCGATCTCCTCGGACGTCATCGCGACTCACGCGAACGCCGCCGCCCACCTCGCGCACATAGCGGCCTTCGCCGATCCCCCCTTCCAGCGGATGATCCCCGAGGAGCAGATGGAAGAGGTCCGCGAGATGGCGGAGAAGTACTTTGGGTGAGGGACGGCCGGGAATGGGGAACCGGGTACCGGGAAGCGGGGAACGGCAACGGCTTCACGGCGCTGGTGGCACTTGCGTGGCATCCCGCCCGCAGGCGGGACCCGGTGCGCTGTTGGCCGTCAAACGCGCTTGACTTGTGCGACCACAGGGTATGATAATATGGCTATCGAACGCACTCTCGTTTTACGGTGAGGCCAATGGCTTCGACAACAGTGTCCAGCCGCTACCAGGTCGTGATTCCGAAGGAAGTTCGGGAGCAGCTCGACATCCAGCCCGGGCAGAAGATGCAGGTAATTGCGAAGCACGGCATCGTTCACCTCGTACCGGTGGTGCCATTGCGGGATCTCGTGGGCTTCGTGAAGGGCATCGACACCAGCGATCTTCGTGAGAAGGAGGACCGGCTGTGATTCTGATGGACTCGTCCGGCTGGATCGACATCTTCACGGAAGGTCCTCGCCACGAGCGGTACCTGGAATGGACGGAGACCGACGAGGAAATCATAGTTCCTACTGTAGTTCTGTACGAGGTGTACAAGATCATCCGACGTGAGCGTCGGGAGGCCGAGGCGGACGTAGCGGCGAGTCGTCTACGAGAGTACACCATCATCCCGCTCGACGACACAATCGCGCTGGAGGCTGCGGACTACAACCTCGACCTCGGCCTGGGGATGGCCGATGCGATTGTGTATGCGACGGCGCGACACCACGATGCCACGCTTGTGACGGGCGACTTCGATTTCGCTGACGTGCCCGACGTCGAGTACATCCCCCTGGAGGAGTAGCGAACGTCGTTGTGAGGAGTTGTCTGTTCGAGCAATGACGACAGGACTGCCCTGAAGCGCTCTCCACAATCGGAGCGTCAATGCGAGATCGCCTTCTTACTTAGTCCAGCCGCCCGAATGCCATCATCCCACCCCGCACCCTTTCCGCCGGCCACGACAGCGACCGGAGTTCGGTGTCGTGGCGGGTGAAGGAGAAGGCCGAGAGCGGGGACGGGAGGGCGCTCAATGGCAACGACAGCGTCACACGCCAGGTGGCGTCGGACATGTCACTGGTGACCGACAGATCGGGGCCCCAGGTGGAGTCGGGGCCTGAGGGCGCGATGAGTTCGTCGCGCACCGCGCCGAGGGGGTTGACCTGCAGCCGCGCCAGCGTCCCATCCTCCAGTCGCAGCAGCACCTCCACCCGGTCCTCGCCCGCCATGGGCGCGTCGCGCTCGGTGTCCCGCGCGCGCAGGACCTCCGGTTCGGGCGCCGCGCAGTCGAAACGCACATGCAGCGCCTCCGCCGAGCGCAGCAGCCGCACCGTGCAGGGCTTCACCGCCGGGATGCCCGTCGGGTCGCGCAGCGCAATCGCCGCCGCACTTCCCCACGCGGCCTCCTCAGGCGCGGCGTCGATGCGCGGGATCTCGAGCGAGGCATCCTCCGCGACCTCCACCCGCAGCGGCAGCAGCCACGCGCCCTGCACCGCCATGTGCGTGTCCACCGGCGGGCGGCGCATGATCAGGCCCACGCGCCTGATGCGCTCTATGGGCGTGGCGCCCGCGACCTCGCGCAGGTCCACCGCAACCTCGGTAATCGCATCCGCCTCGAGCGGATAGTACCGGGCCCACATGCCCCGCGGCCCGTGGATGACCACGCCGATCTCCGATGCGACCTGCAGGAAGTTGCGCACGCGCAGCACAAGGCCGCCGAAGGCCGACCAGTCGCGCCTCAGTACCGCCGGATGCCCCGCGTTGAAGCGTATCCCCGGCCACTGGTCCGGGCCCTCGATGTACTCGGCGAAGCGCAGGTGCAGCCACGGCTCCTCCTCTCCCTCGATCGGAGCGAGTTCAGCGCGCGGCGTGCCGGCGGTGCCGGGAAGTTCCATGCCCTCGGCGAAGCTCAGCACCGGCGTGCGCGGGCCCTCGGGCGGGACGTAGTCGGGAACTGGCTCCACGTCCGGAGGCTGTTGATCGACCTGCAGGCGGCCCTCGCGCAGGTCCTCCGCGATCTCTGAGACCTCCGCGCGCAGGTCGTCCATGGTATTGAGGGTCGCATGATCCTTGATCATGCGCCAGGAGTAGGCCATGACGCCGGAGGCGCCCCAGTGGAGGAAGTCGGTAACCTGCTGGCGGACCTGCAGCGGGGTGGGTTTGGGCTCCCACGAGGTACCGTGGAAGGCCTGGTAGATGCCGATGAACTTCGCGGCGGGGTCGATTGCGCGCATGGTGGGGATCATCTCGCGCAGCTGATTGTGGGTCAGACTCGTGCGATACGCGCCCCGGCGCGCGGGATAGATGTAGACGCCCGCGAGATCGCAGCAGTCCTCGGTGAAGTTGGTAAGCGCCTCAGGGTTGGACATGCCGGCGATGATGAGGTGGCCGAGAGGGTCGCCATCTTCATCGACATCGTGCTCGCGGACGATGCGCGTGAAGTTGCGCAGGGCGGTGGCCTGGTTGCCCTTCTTATCGTCGAGGACCCAGAAGCCCCAGAGGGTCGGGGAATCCTTGACACGGTTGAGGTGGTCGATGAGCATGCTCTCCTCGAAAAGGAAGGTGCCTTCGGTGTGCGAGGCCGGCTCAGTGCCCCGCGCGCCACGTTCGGAGGCGATGACGGCCTGCTCCTGCTTCCCGGAATACTCGATGAGTTCATCATCGAGCACGAGAGTGCCGGTCTCGGGCAGACTGCCGACGGCGGTCATACGCACGGTGTCATCATCGGGACCGAGATTCTCAAGCAAGCGGGCGCTGCCGGCGTAGCGGAGGAAGTTGGCGAGGACACCTGTGCCGCCCTCCAGGGCAATGCGGCCAAGTTCAGTCTCCGGATCAAGCAGGGCACGGTTGGCGGTGTGCTCGTAGCAGAACACGAGGTTGATGCCCGCCTGTTGCGCCTGCTTAAGTTCCTCCGGGAGCCACTTGTAGGCGAAGCTGCCGCAGATCGGTTCGCCCTCCACTGTGAACGCCGGCTCAGCGCGCCCCACACCGGCCGCGCTCAGCGCTACTGTCACCAGGACCGTCGCGATCAGAGCGATGCGTGTCATCGATGAGTCACCTCCGAGAGTGCCTCACGGCCACGGAAAGAACGGCGCGGGCGTGCGCCAGATACCGGAGATCGCCGCCCAGATTATCGCCTGCGAGAATTCGCCCAGTATCAGGCCGAAGAAAAGGGGGCGCAGGCGCTGGTACACGCGCATGCCACCATAGCGGATGATCGCGCTTTTCACCAGCCATGCGATCAGCATCGGGAACCAGAAGATAATCATGCTCCATGAGCCCGACAGCGCGAAGCCCAGCGGCGAGAGCGGCCACCACACGTAGCGCATGCGCAGCACGCTCAGCCCCAGCGTCACCAGCACCCCCGACGCGAAGAAGATCGGCAGCCGCGCGTCGTAGTCATCCCCCGACTGCAGCACCGGCGCGAAGTAGCGGAAGCCAAGCAGCGGATTGCCCCGGTAGACGTAGCCGTACATCCCGATCGCGCCATGCTCATACGGTGTCGCGATATGCAGCCATACGCCCACCGTCATCACGACCAGCAGCGCGACAGCCAGCGCGGCGAACAGGTGCCGGCGGTCGAGCCCCGTCTGGTCGGACATCTTCAGACCGTCGAGGAAGGTCGAGAGCAGATTCCCCCGCAGGTCCCGAGTAAAGACTGCATCCGCCAGCGACAGCGCCGTGAGGGTACGCGGCTGCAGCGCCTTCATCGGCGACACCAGGCGCACCAGATCGACCGGACGGAAGCTGGTCTCAGTCATGGGCAGGCCGGCCTCCGCCACCGCCCTCGCCATGACCACGCAGATCACCAGCAGGAACACGATCGTCTCCAGCGCGGCCATCCACCAGGACATCCCCAGCGCCGTAAACCACCAGGTGGCGACTACGACCGCGCCGGCGAGGCCGACAAGCTCCATCCGCGGTGACAGCGCCGGGCGGTCCTCCCCCTCGTGTTCGACATCATGCTCGCTGCCCCGCACCGCCGCGTCCCATATCGCCCGCAGGTGCGGGACCGCCGACCGGCCCATGTATCCGACAAGCACCAGGTAGGCCCCCGCAACCTGATAGCCATTCCAGATCGTGGTCGGATACAGGGGCATGGGCTCCCGTGCGGCGCCAAAGGCGGAGAACGCGATGTTCTGCACCCTGATGATCATGAAGAAGGACCACAGTGAGAAGAGCACCTGGCTGGGCAGGAAATAGCCGAAGCCGACCGCGGCCATGGAGGCATAGGCGGTGGTGTAGCCGAGGTCGCGCCAGGGGCGCCCGAGGTCGCTGAATATGAGGCTGTTGAGGCGGTACTGGACCGGAATCTCCGGTATCGAGGGGCGGATCCCATGGATTCCGTTGAGCGTGAAGACACACGTCGGCAGAGCGAACCCGATCCAGAAGATGGGATCGGCGAAGACCGACTTGCGCCATTGAAAGTGCTCAGCCAGTTCCACAGGCAGCACAGTCAGCGGGAAGGAGAGCTTCTCGTTGTCGATCCACTGGCGGCGGAGTATCGACGCGAGGCAGAAGTAGGCCACGAACATGGCGATAACCGCCGGAAGCCAGGCGGCAAGCGCCCGCAACCACGGTTCCCACGGAATGGAGCCGGTCCGCAGCCCCTCGTAGAATGAGCGCGCGATCCACTGTGCCGAATCGCCCTCTACATCGAAGGGGACCGCCCACTGGGGGATGTGCTCGAAGAACAGGGACTGCCAGTGGTTGGCCGGGGTTGCATAGTAGTTGACGCCGATCAACGCCGGGATCCAGCGTTCCAGGAGCCCACGGCTCATGGTCAGGGCCGCGGTCAGCGTCATTACGTAGATGATTACGACCTCGTGGGATCGGAGCGCGAACCGGGGGAAGAGGCGACCGATGACCAGATTCACCAGCACGACCGGCAGCAGCAGCCCTATGGCAAGTGGTGAGAACTGGAGAATACCGAACTGGATGGAGCCGACAGTCATCTCGGCCCATGAGACCATCCAGCACGCGACGGCCCCGCACACTACGCCGATAGCCAAAGCGCGCAGTGACAGGGGGTGTCTGCTGTCCGACATCCCGCGTGAGGTCGCGTCAGCCATGCGGGTTTGTTCGATTGTCGAGCCAGGAATCCCTTCGCTACCCACTCGGGCATTTCATAAGGGCAGCCCCGGCAGCGCAGTCAACATCGCGCCGCGAAGCCATCTCGGCCATGGGGTGATGCGCCAGCGCACGGTTCAATATCGGGAACGACTGAAGGTACTTCCGGGTTGTCTGCGAAGCAGTGGCATTTGAGGGCCGAAGTCTACCACGGAGACTGGGATGTGATCTGCCGGGCGGTCAATTGGTCGGCGATCTCGCCCATATTGATGGAATAGACGCTTTCGGGTTGAGCGAGGGTAACCGGATTACCGGAACGTTGCGCGGCCGCACAGGCTTCGGCGGCGGGAGGGATGACCCCGTAGACTTCCAGCCCCAGGCTCTCCTGCACGTCATCAACGTCGGGCCCAACAGGGACGGCCGCCCGGTTGACGATGAGCGCTCCCATGAGCTGGCCGGTGACGCCCGCGGTGCGCAGTTCATCAAGAACAACCTGTGCGGAGCGGATCGAGGCGGGTTCAGGTTCGAGCACAAGGAACACACGCCAGGATCGCCGCATGGCCTCACGCCCGGCTTCGGTTGGACGCGATGGAATGTCCAGGATCGTGTACTCGGCGATCTCGGAGGTCACGTCGACAATCGCCGCTGCCTGCTCGGTGCTGATGTCGACCTCCTGCCGGGCTTCCTGAGGCCCAAAGAGCACCCGCAGGCCGAACGGGGTTCGAAACAGGCGGGATGACACGGCTTCCTGAGTGATCTGTTCGGGACCCAATCCCATGATATGGCTGATATTCTCTACGGGCGTGCGCCCAAGCATGGACGAGAACGTTCCGTATCGCCCTCGCATCTCGACAGCAATAGTCGAGTTGCCCTTGACTGCCAGCGCTGCCCCGAAATTGATGGCGGTAGTCGTCACGCCGACACCGCCCTTGGCCCCCACAAGTGCGATCGTACCGCTTACGCCGCCGCGCTGAAGCTCGCTGATCTCGCGCTGACGAGCCGTGTGGCGCTCAATTGCGTACCGCACCGCTCGCAGTAGAGCCCCACCTGAGATCTGCTTCTTCACAAGGTAATCCTGAGCGCCCTCCTGAACCGCGCTGATCGCGACTTCCTCATCGTCGAGGCCGCTGAGGACGACGACCGGCACGTCCGGATGCTGCTCGTACACCTTTCGGAATGTTTCAAGCCCACGGCTTTCCGGCAAGCCGAGATCGAGCAGGATGAGATCGAAGTTCTCCGCCCTGATCCGCTCGAAAGCCTCCGTGAGGTTTGGGACGTTGATCAGGTCAATGTCTTCGCCTCCGGCGTCCTCCAGCATCTCCTGCATGAGACGGGCGTCGCCGGGATTGTCCTCGATGAGAATGATTCTCATTGTTTCGCGCTGCATCAGTTAACCTCTTCGGGTTGGGACATGACAGACTGGTCCGACCCTGCGGAGGCCTGGCTGTCATCTGGGGCGGGCAGGCTGAAGTAGAAAGTTGAACCCTCGCCGGGGGTCGATTCGATCCAGATGGACCCGCCATGCCTCTCGATGATTCTCTTGCAAATGGCCAGCCCTATTCCAGTTCCGGAGTAGCTATCCTGTCCATGTAGTCGCTGGAAGAGCGCGAAGATGCGCTCGCGCTGCTCATCGGGAATCCCAATTCCCTCGTCGCTGACGGAGACCACCCACGACCCGTTATCGCGCTCAGCGTCAATATGCACACAGGGTGGCTCGGGACCGCTGAACTTGATCGCGTTGCCGATCAAATTCTGAAAGACCTGCACCATCTGCCCGCGGTCAATCTTCAACACAGGCAGTTCATTGCGCTCGATAGTGGCATTCGACTCGTCGATCGATACCGACAGGTTCTCAAGAGCTTCGTCAAGAGCGCTGTCGAGAGCGGTCTCCTCGAACTCGTCGCCTCGACTGCCCACCCGTGAATAGCGCAGAAGGTCTTCCATCATCCTCTGCATGCGCTCTGCGCCTTCGACCGCGAAGTCAATAAACTCGCGGGCGTCTTCATCCAGTTCATCGCCGTAGCGCCGGTTCAGAAGCTGCACATAGCTTTGTACCATGCGCAGAGGTTCCTGCAGGTCGTGCGAGACAACGTAAGCAAACATTTCAAGCTCGCGATTGGAGCGGGCCAGCTCGTTGAGCGTCTCGCGAAGGTTGCGCTCCGCCAGTTTCCGCTCAGTGATGTCCTTAAACACGACAACCGCGCCCACCACCTCGCCGGCTTTGCGCAGAGGCGTGGCCGTGTACTCGACCGGAAAGCTTTCACCATCATTGCGCCAGAACAGCTCATCGCTGACGTGGTAGACATCGTCGTCCTTAAAGGCGGCGTATATCAGCGACTGGCTTTCCGGCTTCGGCTCACCGTCCGCCCGAGTGTGCTGCAGGAGCGGATGGGCTTTTCGAAGGATCATCTCGTCGGCCTCATATCCCAGCATGACTGCCGCGGCCGGGTTGGCGAACGTGATCCTGCCGTCACGATCAATGCCAAATATGCCCTCCCCGGCCCATTTGAGGATCAACTGACTGAGCCTTCGAAGGCGCTCAAGCTCCTCCCGCGCTATCTCCTCGGCACTGACACGACGAAACACGACGACCGTTCCGCGGCGCCGACCGCCATCCCGGATAGATCGCGCCGAGTAATGGACCGGAATCCTGCTCCCATCCCGATGCCAGAAGACCTCGTCTGTCACGCGATCGGAGTCGCCGTCGTCCGCAGGCTGCAGAATCGTGCACTCGTCGGAGGGATACGGGCTGCCGTCCGGACGGGTGTGGTGGATGAGATCATGAACGTCACGACCCAGAAGATCATCCGGACTGAAACCGAGGATGGTCGCCGCAGAATCGTTGACGAACGCGAACCTGCCTTTGCGATCCACCTCGAATATGCCCTCATGAGCCGATTCAAGAATGAGATCCATACGGTGGGCAAGGCTTCGCTTGCTGTGCTCCGCCCTCTTCTCGCGCGCGGTCGTCGAGGCGATGATCCACCCGAAGACCGTCAGCGAGATGAGAACCAGACTTCGCAGGTATAGCTCTCGGGCGGGGACCTCTGTCAGGAGTGCTCCGGTGAGGCTGACACCTTCGTTGTAGCCAAGGTAGAAGATTGCGTCAACGGCCCAGATACAGAGACCCAGGAAAACTGAATATACAACTATCTTGGCTTCAGTTTTCAACTTGTCTCCTCCGGCCCGGTGAAAAAGGGATGAATATGAATGGTTTGTGATTGTGTCTAATTTTAGCCTATGGTATGGTAACACCTCCGGCCCTCACAGGTCAACCGCGCCTGCGCAGGAGAGGGACGCAGCTCGTCATGATTCGAACGCAATGGTCCGGTTAGAGGGCCGCCACGTGCCCCCTCACGAGGAGGACACACGCCCTACCACTGATCGGATTGCAGACAGCAGCGGCGCGAGGTCGGATGTCTTCTCCACATATGCATCGGCTGCCCAGGCGAGGAAGTTGTCCATCAGTATCGGGTAGGCTGTGTTGATGATAACCGGCACACCTGGTTCGATGTCCAATAGCTCCTGAAGCGCACTCAGTCCATCTCTACCGGGCATGGCGATATCGAGGATCACCACCTGAGGCGGTCGCGCACGCACCGCCTCGGCCGCTGCCTCGGCGCTGCCCGCGAGCCGTACGTTGTAGCCGGCGCGTTCCAGTCTCCGCCGGTACATCTCGCGCTGCGATGCCTCGTCATCCACAAACAACACTTCGGGATATCCCTCGTCTGTGTGCATCTCGCGCACGGCAGTATGGGCCATGATCGCTCACTCCTGCTGCTCCGCTGTTGATATGCCAGCAGCATCTTCCTGGCACGATGGGAAGGGCCGTGAGGAAAACTTCCACCCTCACCCCCTTAACGGCGTAGCAAGTCGAGAACTTGAGGATCAGGAGCGGAAGATCGGAGGTGTTAGATCAATCATGGCTTCATCCTGCGGGGCGTCGAGGGACATGCCCGTGGAGTTGTCGGGATCGAACAACGCCTGCCGCAACGTATCAAGTGTCTCCGGCTCACATGCCTCGACGGCGCACAGATGCACAGTGTGCTCGGGAACAGGGGGCTGCTTGTGCATCACCATCAGGCAGGTCCGGGCCCGGGTGGAGGATGCACGAAAGGCCGCGCGCGGCAGTTCCACCACCAGATCCAGCGATATCCTCGCCAGCAGCCAGCGACGCACGGAGCGCCAGCGACTGTTGCTCAGCACACCCTCGGGAAGGACGATTGCGATCCACCCGCCGGGCCGACACAGTTCCACGAACCGCTCGAGGAACAGCACTTCGGTCGGGAAGCGGCGCAGGCGGTCCCTGTCGGCGGCCGAGGGCCAGTTCACAATACGTCCCGTGCCGGACTGTGACAGAAATGGCAGCCGGTAGTGCGTCGCAAGTGCTGAGACCACGCCGTCGCGCGCATCATGAAGCTGCGCGCCAAAGGGGGGGTTGCCCAGCACAAGATCGAAGCTCTCGCTCAGTCGCGCTCCCGGTTCCAGACCGTCACCCACGAGAAGACGGCAATCCGGCGCTTCAATGAGGCCGCTGTCTTTCCAGCGTTCGACCATCGACGGATCGCAGTCAATGCCAAACAGTTCCCGGCAGCCGGCATCCCGGGCGCTGAGCAGCCACTCTCCTGGCCCACACGCGGGGTCGCACGCCCGTGCGCTGGCAACCTGCGCGCCCAGGTCACCGAGAGCGGCGAGCGCGAAATCGATGACGGCGCGAGGGGTGAAGAACTGTCCAAGTTCAGATCTGGTGGCGGGCATGACGCATAATTCCTCTCAGCGTGTCAGATGCCCTGCATCCAGCAGGCAGGAGGTGGCGCTTTCGCAAGCGAAGGGACCCGCGGTGATATTCAGACGCACGTGGAGGGTCTGTCATGGGTATAACCGTTGGCGCCTGCATCGGTGGCGGTGGGCACGTTTCCGGACACATGGAAGATGTTGCGCAGCACGAGGGCATCGAGCGAGTGCTGGTCGCCGGATCTAAGCAGGCACGGGCCATCGCAGAGGAAATGGAGAAGGCTCAACACGTTGACGACTGGAATGCGATCCTGCGCGACTCCGATGTGCCGGCCGTCCTGATACTTGCGCCCACCCGTCAGACGGGAAACCTGGTCGCAGAGGCGGTGGCGGCGGGCAAATGGGTCTATGGAGAGAAGCCGGGGGCCCGGACAGCGGCGGAGATGCAGTCAATCGCAGATATCTGCGCCCGCACGAATGCTCACTTCACTCCATGCTATGCGCGCAGGACATTCCCCGAGACCCGCGAACTCAAGCGCCTTCTGGATGCGGGAGCGGTGGGGGAACTGTGGTCATTGCAGGCCAATTGGATTACCTCCTCCGCGGCAATCCGGGGCGTGGATTCGTGGTTCTTTTCCGACGACGAGGCCGGAGGGGGCATCCTGCACTGGCTGGGGTGCCACTGGATCGACCTGATCAGCTTCGTGACCGGCCGGCGGATCGTGTCAGTCAGCGCCATGTGCCGCACCGCCGACGAGCGAATCACCGTGGAGGATGTGGCGTGCCTGAGCCTGCGGCTGGAGGGAGGGGCGATCGGGACCATCCGCTGCGGCTTCGTCCTCAACCCCTTCGACGGCTACGAGGACTACCAACTGATGACCGCGTGGGAGGGCTCCGAGGGCTCGATCTCTCACTTCCCCCATGGGCCAGTGACATTGCGGATGCGGACACGGGCTCCGGGCTTCGGCTCGGCAGGAGAGGTACAGGAGATTGCGATCGACCATCCGAGGACGGGCGGGTATGCACTGGACCTGTTGGATGACTTCGTGGGGGCGGTTGAAGATCGGCGCGCACCGATGGTCACCGAAGAGGACGCACTGTATGTGTTACGGGTGATAGAAGCGGCCTGTACGTCCTCTCGGACAGGCGAAGAGCAGGAGGTTCGCCAGTAAGACGAGACGGTTACTGCTCTCTGCGACGCCTGCGCAAGCGCCATCCAAGAGCTGCGATGCCCGCCAGGAAGAGACAGGTGGTTGCAGGTTCGGGAACGTAGCTGTCCGAGTATTGAATTCCGGCAAAGGCATCCAGTTCACCGTATCCGAAGTACGGATCGTAACCCGCTTCGCCCAAATCCTGTCCTGTCACCATCAGGATCTCCCTGAGATCCTGGGTCGTCAGATTGGGGTAACGGGATTCGAGAAGAGCGGCCATACCTGAAACGATTGGTGCGGAGAATGAGGTCCCCATGGCGCCAGCGTCATAGAGATCCTCTCCCAGAGGCAGATACGGCTTATCTTCCATCAACTCGCCCCACAGCCACCAATCGTAGGCACTCCATACAGAGCATGACCACATCCCCATGGTATTAATGCTCTCGCCCGGGGCGGTGACGTCGAGTATCTCGCCAAGCAGCGGGTCCGCGTAACTGGAGAAACTCGCCTTTGTCTGTTGCTCGTTCGTGGCTGCCACTGATATCGTTTCGGGCAGGTTGGCCGGGAAGTCCAAACCTCCGGAGTGACTGAGACCGTCGCCGAAGTACTCGTGATCGCCGTAGTCGGCGTGCGCACCATCGGCGTTCCCGGCCGATGCGACAATCATTACGCCCTGCGCGTGGGCCCACTCGATCGCCTGTTTGATCAGGTAGGCCTCCCCGCCGGGATCAAACTCAGCCGGGTCGATCTTATACATCGGCCCGAATCCCCAGCTGAAGTTTAGCACGTCCGCACCATTCTCGACAGCGTAGTAGATGGCGTCTGCAGCATCGATGCCAAACCCCCATCCCTCAGCGTTGATGATCCGCAGAGGCATCAGGCTGGGGTTCCAGGCCATTCCGGCCATGCCCATTCCGTTGTCGGTAGTGGCTCCAGCCATCGACGCCACGATCGTCCCATGGGAGACGCCGCTGTCTATGAGGCCGCTGGGGTCAGTTGCCGGATTATTGTTTACGGTGTCCCCGATCGCAGGATCGTAGTTGGCGGCCCACCAGTCGGCTCGATCATTGGGATCACTCGTCTCGTCAAAACCCGGATAGCCATGCTCGCTCGGCTGCCCCCATGCCGAGTCCCAGACGGTCGCATTACCATCCTCACTCAGCGGGTCATCGTCTGACTCGGATCCGACCCACCATCCAACGTTATCACCAACGAAATCATAGCCGGGAACGATTTTAGCAGCCAGATCTTCGTGGGAAACGCTGATACCACTGTCGATGACGGCAATTGTGGTGTCCGCCGAGCCTTTCTCGAGGTCCCACGCCTCTGGGGCATTTACATCGAAAAGATAATACTGGTTATCCGCCAGATCGGGGTCCATGGTCGGATCGCCGTAATCCTTGAAAAACGGGTCGTTCGGGGCGGCGTGCGAGTGCAACACCATGTGAGGCCGGACACTGGCGACGTCCGGAAGAGCACTGAGATGGGATTTTGCATTTCCCCCGTCCGCAGCGCCGATGCCCTTTGAAAGGTCCACCGTTGCGTAGCCTTCGAAGCGCGAGTGAAACTCAGGAGTTGTGTCGAAGTCCTGCTGGACCCTCCGAGCGAACGCCTCCCTGTTGGCCTGCGGTTTCAGGCGCACCAGCAAGTGGTCATTAGAATAGTTCTTGAGAGGGGGACGAGACACAGTGGGCGTAAGAACATCGTCAGGCGGTAGAATCACGTCGCCTTTGGCCGGGGAGATTGCGATCAACACACAAGTCGCCATCACCAGCAACACCCGGGGGATCAGCCGCGCGCGCCAGGCAGCGCGTGATGACATTCTGACGTTGCGTGGTCGACACAGTTCGAGCCAGTGACACCTCGGTAGTACAGCCGTCAGATGGCTTAGCAGACAGATAATACCGCCATGAGTGCTGCCCCTGATGGGCGTGTGGTTGGCTACCCAGTGCATCGGCCTACCTCCTGCTCTCCGCGGGGACGGAATTAGACCGTCCAAACACGTCGTGAGAATCACAGGTCCCAATTGTTGAGAGCAGTTTACCCATTCACAGGGAAGATAATGCCCATGCGCCTGATTTTGAGCCAATCTGTATTTTAGTCGCTTTCAGGACACATTTCAGGGCTATCTTTTCATTTTTATCAGATTCCCAGCTCCTCCGGATGGACGTCGGCGTTGTACTCCTGGAGGGTTCGGAGGTCCATCTCCCCACTCTGAAGTGCCTCAATGCCCATGATTGCGACCGAAGCGCCGGCGATGGTCGTTATGCACGGGACTCCGTGCTGGGCGGCGCTGGCACGGATACGACGCTCATCGTCACGCGGCTGTGGGCCCGACGGCGTGTTCATGATCAGATCGAGGCGCAAGTTCTCGATGAGGTCGATTGCATTCGGCCCCCGGTCGTCACCGAGGCGGTAGACCACTTCGACATCGATGCCACTGCGACGCAACGCGCGAGCGGTGCCCTCGGTGGCGACGATGTCGAAGCCAAGTGTCTCCAGATGCTTGGCGAGAAAGATCGCATCGCGCTTGTCGCGATTCCGCACGGAGATGAAGACCGTTCCCTCGGTGGGCAGGTTCTGGCCGGCCGCAACTGCAGCCTTGGCGAACGCCGCACCGAAATTGCGGTCGATCCCCATGACCTCTCCGGTGGACTTCATCTCCGGCCCGAGGATTGTGTCGACGCCGTGGAAGCGGCTGAACGGAAAGACCGGGAACTTCACGGCGAAATGGTTGATCTCAACTTCCTCAGTGAAACCAATCTCCTCGAGGGTTTCACCGGCCATCACCCGCGCGGCAACCTTGGCCAGCGGTACACCGATCGCCTTCGAGACATACGGTATCGTGCGTGATGCGCGTGGATTCGCCTCGAGCACGTAGACCTGCTCGTTGCGAATGGCGTATTGTATGTTCAGCAACCCGACGACGTTCAGTTCGGCGGCAAGGGCGCGTGTCTGCTCCATCAGGCCCTCCACCTGTTCATCAGACAGGCTGAAGGGGGGCAGCACACAGGCAGAGTCACCTGAGTGCACACCGGCTTCCTCGATATGCTCAAGCACTCCGCCTATTACGCAGGCCTCGCCGTCTGAGACTGCATCTACGTCGATCTCAACCGCGTCCTCGAGGAAGCGGTCTATCAACACCGGATGCTCCGGTGACGCCTCCACCGCAAGTTCCATGTAGCGCAGAAGCTGCTGTTCGTCGTAACAGATCTGCATGGCGCGGCCGCCAAGCACGAAGCTTGGCCGCACGACCACCGGGTAGCCGATCGAGCGCGCGTCCTCAAGCGCCTCCTCCACTGAGGTGGCAGTTGCGGCCTCGGCCATCTGCAGCCCGAGCCGCTCCAGCGCCTCCTTGAAGTACTGACGGTCCTCCGCGCGTGCGATATCGGCAGGGGTGGTTCCGATGATCGGCACCTCGTGCTTGCCGAGGCCCTCGGAGATGTTCAAGGGCGTCTGGCCCCCGAACTGCACGATGACACCATCGGGGCTTTCCTTCTCGCAGATGTTCAGGACATCCTCGAGTGTCAAAGGTTCGAAATACAGCTTATCGGATGTATCGTAGTCGGTCGAGACCGTCTCCGGGTTCGTGTTGACAATGATCGCGTCGTAGCCCTGTTCGCGCAGGGCGAAGGCGGCATGCACGCAGCAGTAGTCGAACTCGATCCCCTGCCCGATGCGGTTGGGCCCCCCGCCGAGGATAATGATGTTCGGTCGGTCGCTCGTGCGGTGCTCGTCTTCCTCTTCGTAGGTCAGATAGAAGTACGGGGTCGCCGCCTGGAACTCCGCGGCACAGGTATCGACCAGTTTCACAACGGGCTGAACTCCAAGCTCCCGGCGGCGCTGGTGCACGTCATGCTCGGAGACCTGCGCCAGTGTGCTGATCTGCCGATCCGAGAATCCGGCGCGTTTGAGGCCGACCATCTCCTCCTGCGACATCTCGGAGATGTCGGGCTCTTCGTCTTCGCCCGGGCCCCGGCCCCGTCCCGGACGCCACATTGCGACATCATCCTGCATCTCCACGATCCCAGCGAGGTTGCGGAGGAACCACCGGTCAATCATCGTGCGCTCGTAGATCTGATCGACGGTGGCCCCGCGCATCAGGGCCGCGCGCACTTCGAAGAGCCGGTCCGGGTGCGGGCGCTCGATCAGGTCCAGCAGTTCGTCCAGTGAGAGTTCATCATAGCGTCCACCGGCCCCGTCGCCTCCCAGACCGAACCGCCCGATCTCCAGCGACCGGATAGCCTTCTGCAGGCTCTCCTTGAAGGTTCGGCCGATAGCCATTGCCTCACCGACCGACTTCATGTGCGTCGTCAGGCGTTCCTCGGCTCCGTGGAATTTCTCAAAGGTCCTGCGCGGCATCTTCGTCACGGCGTAGGCGATTGTCGGCTCGTAGCACGCCGGTGTCTGGTTTGTGATGT
>CAZAHB010000021.1:0-8754 GCA_964484945.1 uncultured Armatimonadia bacterium
CGTCTGTTTCGGCGAGGGGGCGGAAGGGTCGGACCGTGGCGGCGTGGGTGGTACTGGTTCGGGAGGAGGCCGATCCCGCCGGGGGAGCCGAGTACGCCGATCCGGATCGGCTCCAGCAGGCGGAGGAAATGGTCGATCAGGCGGAAGACTTCGGGGCTGAGCTTGGGATCGCCGTCGATCCGATGGTCGAATTCTCCCATGACGTCGCCAACGGCATCGTTCGCCTGTGCCGGGAGATAGACGCCGACGTGGTTTTGCTCGGCTTCAGCCCTCAGGACCAGCGCGGTGCGCAGGACGGGGACGTTCCGGCGCGCATCACCGAGCGCGTTGCAGGTATGACCGGTCCCTCGCTGGCCATCCTTGCCCTGCCCGCGGACGACGAGCCGGCCCGCATGCTCATTCCGGTAACTGAATCGCTGGACCCGAGTGTTGTCCGCGACCTGATGAAGATCGTCGCGCTCTTCGGTGGCGCGGAGATGACGTTCATCGGACTGGTCCCGCGCGGATTGCCCGATGCACAATTTCATGAGCGATCGCAAGCGTTGCGCGAGAAGCTGGAGCAGGCAGACTTCGAGGAGATCGAATGCGTGGACGTGGATGCCCGTGATGCCTCGCACTGCCTGTTTGGCGCCGAAGCGCGCGAGATGGCGGGACAGTCCCATGAGGCCGCGTTCATCGTGCGAACCAGCGTGTGAGCATCCACCCGTTGCTCGCGCAGCTCCCAACTCCCCGATCCCCGTCTGTGCAGCACGCGCTGAATCGGTGTCCGGCCAGCTAGCCGATCCGCCGAAGGTCATCCGGTCCGCCCCGCGAATATGCACTCCTGAGTTCACAGGGCCGCCCACCGGGGCGCCCGACTACAGCAGTGTCTGGAGATCCCCGTGCAACTGCGACAGGATATGCTCGATTCACGTTCCCCGGCAGACCTGCAAGTCATCCAGTTGACCGACGATCCGCGGATCAACGCCTCCCATGTCTACATGGAGGCGCAGATCTTCACTCCTGATTCGAAGCGTTTTGTGCTGCACCAGTCGGCGCATGCACACGGCAGTGACCAGCACGACCCGGAACACCGCTATCTGCTGTGTGACATCGAGAACGACTGCGAACTGACGCCCCTGACCGATGAGACCGGTGCCACCGGTCCCTCCGTCAGCCCGGACGGGCAGTGGCTGTACTACTTCGTGAACGAGACCGAACTGGGGGGCGGGCGGCTCACGCTCAAGCGCGTCGCCCTCGATGGAACTGAGCGCGAGACGATTCTCGCACTCGACGGGCCGCTTCCCGGCACCGACTACCGTCCCAGCCGCATCTACCCGCTCTCCACCATCTCCTCGGACGGTGAGCGCGTCGCCATTTCCGGCTTCCTCGGCGACGGCGAGACCCTCGGCGCACCCTGCGGTCTGATGGTCTTCGATGTGCAGGAGGCATCCGTCCGCCTGGCGCTGGAGGGGCCGACGTGGTGCAACATCCACCCCCAGTACTGCCGCTCGACCGACGAGGATGCGTCACACGACATCCTCGTGCAGGAGAACCACGACAATCTACCTCACCCCGATGGCTCAACGGAGCGTCTTCCGCGACGCCTCGGCGCCGACATTCACGTTATACGCGATGACGGCACGACCTTCCGAAACATGCCCTGGGGACGCGATGGCAACGAGCACTGTCAGGGACATCAGTGCTGGCGCGGGCGCAGTACGTGGGCCATCACCAGCACCGGGACGATCGATGTGTCCGAGGCGCAACTGATCGAGGGGAAGGCGGCGCCATACGCCGGGCACGTCGGGCTCTACACGCCCGGCGCGGAGCGGAACGATCTCACGCGGGATGTCCCGGCCCCACAGTTCCACCACTTCGGGACGGATATCGAGGGAACGCGCATCGTCTCCGACTCGAAGCCCTTCGACCAGGGCGGTGCGATCTATCTCGCGGAGCTTGGTGAGCCCGGCGAGGAGCCGCTGCAGAATCCTCGCTATCTACTCAGTCCCGGTTCAGGCTGCGAGAAGGGGGCACACATCCACCCGTTCCTCTCACCCGACGGGACGATTGCGTTCTTCAACTCCGATGAGTCGGGCATGCTCCAGGCGTACATGATTCGAGGGCTGTGAGGTTGAGCGCTGGCGGGCTGGAAGGTATTGCCACATGACGAGGAGCCGCGGGCAAGCTCATGCCCCTCAGTGTAAAACCACCCCGCCCGATCTGCCGGGCGAGGCGGTCGTGTGTGCGTAGCGGGCGTAACGGCCGCTCAGAGGTGGCAGCTGCCGCCTCCCCGCTTCCTGAAATACTCCTGGTGGTAGTCCTCAGCGGGCCAGAACGTCGGCGCGGCCTCGATTTGCGTGGCGATGGGGCGAGAGTACTCGTCACTCTCGTCAAGCTCCGCCTTCATCTTCTCGGCCGCCCGCTTCTGCTTTTCGTTGTGGTAGAAGACCACCGAGCGATACTGGTCGCCGATGTCCAGGCCCTGGCGGTTCACCTGGGTCGGGTCATGCATCTCGAAGAAGATCTTAAGCAGTTTTTCATAGGTAATCTGCTCCGGATCATACTGAAGTTGCACGACCTCCGCGTGGCCGGTCGTGTGCGAGCAGACCTCTTTATAGGTCGGATTCTCTTTGTCGCCGCCTGCATAACCGACCTCCGTATCCACTACGCCCTCAGTGCAGCGGAATGTCTCTTCCACGCCCCAGAAGCAACCTGCGCCGAACGTCGCAGTCTGCGTCGCCATCTCCCTCGCACCTGACCCCTCATCGGTTGTCTGCGTGTTCGCATCTGCGTCAGCACGCGCCTGTCGTGCGTCAGTTGGCTCTGTGCATCCTGCCAGGGCCACTGAGATCGCGAGCGCGAGCAGCGCCAGGATCCCCAGGCCGCTCATCATCGTCCGCGTCATCACGCCACCTCATCACTCGACGGTGACCTGCAGTTCGCCCTCTACCCCGGTCGCCACATCCGTCGCGCGGATCGTCCACACGCCCGGCTCATCATCAAGCGCGAGCCGGAATTCGCCGCCGGCCACGCCCCCCGATGCGGTCAGTCGGGTGTCATACCAGTCACAGCGGTCACCAGTCGCATCAGTTACCTCTATTCGGTAGACGTGCAGACCCGGTTCCACGTTCGGCGGCGCCTTCACAGAAACGGTATAATCAACAATCTGGCCGGGTTCCACAGTCTCCGAGCGGCTTCTGACGCGGACCTCTTGCACCTCATAGGGCAGCAGCGCGTACATCCGACATTCGCCCGGAGCCATCGAGGTACTGAGGCGCGAGGTGCGTCCCAGCGACCCGCCCTCGCGCATATCGTAGACCCAGGCGTCCTCGCCCAGGCCCAGCGAGACGGTGGCGCCGCCCTCCGCGAGGTCCCGCACAACGCCCACGATGGTCGTGCCGCCATCGACGTAGCGCGCCACATAGGCGGTATGCCCGTCGCTGACCTCCACCTCGAACGGTGGCGTCACGCCGCCCAATGCCAGTGTCTCGGAGAGCAACGCGCGCAGAGGCGCGACCACACCCAGCTTCGCCCGCCGCTGGTAGCTTTCAGCGAACATGTTCAGCAGAATTGCGCGGCCCTCGCCCACGAAGTTCAGCAGCAGGGCCGGCCGGTCGCCCATTTCGCCGTATGCCATCGCGTCGGTTGCTCGGATATCCTCGCCTCCGTAGCCCTCGAAGCTGATATCCCGCGGATCACAGCCGTGCTCGGCGGCCGAGAACGTCGCCTCCCCCCGCGGCCGGCGGGCACTCGGTTCCATCGATGCGCGGCGGATGCCGAAGAGGTCATCCAGCGCGCCGACGTCCCGCGCGCGGCAGTGCTCGTCCATCAGCCCGATGCGCGCGTCGCCGATCACCGTGCCCCCGGCCTTCACGTATGCTTCGATCTCGGACGCCTCTTCATCGGAAATCGCGACCGAATACGGCAAGACGAGGGCGCGAGGCATATCCTCGGTCAGCGCGCCCTTTTCAATCTGCGCGTAGGAGACGAACTTCATCTGCATCCCGAGGTCCTCGATGGCCTTCACCCAGCCGCCTCGGTTGTTCGTGAATGTGTCCTGCCCGCCCGTGATCCACGACCCGTGGATGCTCGGATGCGAGTAGTGCACCCACACATCGGCAGCGCGCTCGTCACAGGCGTTCAGCAGGCGCGCAATGCCGCCCTGGATGTCCTCCATGTGCGGGATCGAGTCCGCGGTACTCTCGGTCCACGTCAGGTCCGGCCAGTAGACGTAGCTCCAGGTGAAGTAGCTGCCGCCATCGTTGTCATTGAGCAGTCGCCGCCACAGGCGGTGTCCCAGGTTCGGGTCCGTCTGCGCGTAGCCCCACCACGGCGCGGTGAGCATGTCATGGAAAGAGCGGTGCATCTCGCCGGTGGTCTTGTGATCGTAGGTCTGCGCGAAGTCCAGCGCGTCCGTCAGCCGCCACCAGTCATACCCGCCGTAGGCCTCAGCGGCCTGTGTGCCGGAGATGCCCAGCCTCGCGCCCGGGTCGCGCGCCTCGATCTCATCGTCGATGAAGCGGAAGAAGTTCGCGTAGCTGACCTCCATGAAGGTGCGATGGTCGGCCCACGGCGCGTAGTTGCCCCGCCCGCGGACTTCCTCGGCCGTCATCGGCATGACCGCGTCCCTGGTGGCGAAATCCGTCGCCCATTCAGCATTGAGCGCCGCGAGGGTCTCGTACTCTGTCTGCAGCCACTCGCGGAAGTGCTCCAGCGCGGATGGGCTGAAATCGTAATCGAAGGGCGTCACGTAGTGCGTGACCGAAAGCTCATCGCCGCAGTTGTACCCCAGCGGGCGGTACCTGGCAGTTGCCTCGGTGGCCTGCTCAACCCGCTCGCGCACCTGCTCCCGCGTGCGCTCGGCCTGCAGCGGCCACGGCCGATGCAGATACTTCTTCTCGCCGGTCTTCGCGTACATCTCTCGCGCCTTTGCAAAGGGGATCATGTCCTCGCCACGCACGCTGTCGGTGTGCAGCGTCCCCGCGGCCACTCCCAGCACGACCGCCCGGAAGCCGTGCGTGAAGAAGTTCAGTTGCTCCCCGTCGTGCAGCCAGCGCGAGGACGTCGTGACCGCGTCCACGCCCAGTTCCTTCACCCGGCGCGTCTCCCACTTCGCGAGGTACTCGCGAGAGTAAGCGCCCGCCGGACCGCCCCACATGATATCGATCCACGGCTCCCACTCGCGCTCGTACCAGCGCTGAGGCATCGTCAGCACGTCCGCCTCCGCGGCATCGAGGGCCATGTCGTCGCGATCGCGAATCTCCACCCGAAGTGTCCCCAGCGTCGCCCGAGGCTCGGGAAGCTCGAGCGGGATCGTGGCCTCTGCCGAAGTGGCTACCTGCTGCGAGGAGCGCGCGATCATCCGACCGTGCGCATCCGTCAGCGACGCCACAAGCTCCACCTGCGCGGGCGCGGGTTCGATGGCCTCGAATGTTGCGGTGGCCTCCACGGTGTCGCCGCCGCGGTAGATCTCATCCGGCACCGTCAACTCCGTGATCTCCACCTGCGGCATGACCGTGAAGGTCGCGCTGCCGAAGTCCACGACTGCCCGGTCGCGGTCACGGAGGATCACATCCACCAGGTAGCGCCCGCCGGGCAGGTCCTGCGGCAGGGGGAAGCGGCTCTGTGCAGCATCCACGAGCACTTCCTCGGTGCCATGCACCTCACCGAACTCATCGATCAGCGTCAAGTCGCCCTCAAGCTCACCGGGATCGCCGGCCAGAGCAAGCTCCAGGGCAGGCGCATCCGATCCCCCGGTTACCTCCGCGGGCGCCACGGAGATCGACGCGATGGCCGTCTCCGGGACGCGCCCCGCGGCCCAGATCATCGACTTCGCGAGCAGGCCGTGATAGTACTCCCAGTAAGCAAACCGCACGGGCGCGAATTGTATCCAGGGCGTGATGCCGTTGGAGTAGCTGCCCGGGCCCTGCCACGAGGTGTTGTAGCCGAGCGTCAGGATACGACCCTCGCCCAGCCATTTCTCGGCCACGAGCGGATACTTGCCGGCCCGCGCGAGGACAGCGGCGCCGTCCGCGTCCGTGTAACGCGACATCTCCGTCGGCGGCAGGGCCTCCCACGGGATCCCCGCGGTGACGTAATGCTCCGCGACGGCCTCCCACGTCTGTTCCGGCCGCGAGCCGCCCTCCATCGGCCCGACAGGGAGCGCATTCCAGAGCGCGTCGGAGCACTTGTTGGGGTTGACCCAGACGAGGCCAGCGCCGGCACGCACCTGGTCGAGGATCATGCCGATGACATCCTCGGGGTAAAGCTCGCAGGTCAGGCCGCCGATCAGGATCACGTCATACGTGTTCTCCTCAAGCAGCGTCCGGATATTGTCCAGCGCCCACTCCACGCTCACCGGCGCCCCGAACATCTGCGTACCGCGGCCAATCGAGTAGGCGGTGCTGATGAAGGGCGCGTCGTAGTCGAGGTCCAGCCGCTGCGCAAGCTCCACGGTCTCGCGGCCCGTGAGCATGTCATTTATGATCAGCGCCCGCAGCGGACCTCCCGCCAGCGGCGTGGCCCAGTCCACGTGCGGGGTCTCGATCTCATGTGAGGGATGGCGGTCCTCCGGGCCGGTGCCCTTTGCCGCAATCTTGTCCTCGAAGCGCTCTCCCACGCGGCCGATAAGCTCCACATTCGGTTCAATGGCGATGCGGCCCGTTCGCTCGCCGACCACGACCTCGTGGAAGAAGTCCGCGATCTGCTCGCCGTCCGAAGAGACAGTCCCCTCCAGCACCCATGTACCCGGTTGGTTGAGAGTGGCTGTAATGGTCTCCTCACGGGTCACGGATGCCTGCAGGTCGGCGGAGAGACTCGCAATTTCGGATGTCCCTCCATCCGGCAGGCGCCGCGCGACGAGCGAAACATCAACCGAGCGCGCCTCGGGGGCGGTGAACTGAAGCGTGACCGGAAGTTCGCCCGGTGCGTCAAGGTTCGAGGGGGTCTCATCAACCCCGACGATCACGCTCTCCGAAACTCCTGCGACCGCGCCCATCTCGTGGAAGGGCAGCAGCCACGCGGTTGTCTCCATCGAGCCACCGTTGGGGATCTCGCGCGTGCGGAAGGCCCATTCGAGGCTCGCCACATCGCCGCCCATCCAGTTGTACACCGTCATGAGCGGCCCCAGGTCCGTCACAATCGCGGCACCGACACCGCTCTCCCCCACGACCGCGGACCAGCCACGCGCCGGATCGTTCCACCAGTACTGCCCGCCGCCACCGGCGCCATAGGTGGCCGTGCTGACGCCTTCTCGCGTCGGCACGTAATACGTGCTCTCCTCCTGCGCCAGTCCCAGTCGGTTGTGCCACCACAGCCCGACCCGCACCGGCTTCATGGCCTCCTGCGCAACTGAGAACCGGTAGTCTGCCCGCACCGCGCTGGATCCGGCGGTGAGACTGATCGTCTTCTCGAAGGTCATGAACTTCCCCGGCCCCACAAAGCCCGGTCCGGTCAACCTCACCGCAACCCGCTCGGGGGAGCTTTCGGTCACCGGCGTGTATGCGCTCGTCATCCACTGGCGGTAGACATCCGGATTGGCGTAGTTCCACACGCGGTCGAGGAATACGCTGCCGTCCGTCTCCGAGGTCAGGTTGCGCTCAGCGGGCCTGTACATGACTTGATCGACGCGACCGCCGATGGTTGGTCGCACCCGCAGGCGAACGAAGTCGTTCTCCATGATGATCGCCGGTTCTCCCTGCACGGTCGTCTCCTCGAGGGTGCACTCGGCGATCACGCCTGTGGTCGTGGCGACGAGTAGCGTAGCGATGACTGCGAGGCGCTTCATGATCGGTCAGTCCTCCCCGGGGACGGGCAGCTTGAGGTCTACGTCAATGACGGAACGCACGCCCGGATAGACCGGTGCGTGGCGGCTGACATTCGGCACCTGAATAAAGACGGCGTAATCCTTCGGGTTCCAGCGTCGCATACTCACTTCGCTGCCGCGGTTGATCCACACGTGCAGGTCGGCGGCGGCACATTGGGCGGTGAATGTGCGCATCTTCTGATTGCGAATGGCGATCGATCTGGCATCGGGCGCGGCGTCGATGACGCCGCTTTCGGTGTGTGAGGTAAAGTCCGCGTACCATCGGCAGCCATCCAGCGGCGCGGCCCGCAGAGCCATGATGAGGCTCGCGGAGTGCAGATCGACAAGCCGGAGCCAGTCGAACTCGTAGCGGAGGTTGATCAGACCTGAGGGGTGCACGGTGACGGTCTGGGTGAGGTCGTACATGGGCGCGCCGGCGTCAATCTGGTCCCGGGCGCAGGTGCGGCGGATGACCACGCTCGCGTTCTCTCCGCGGATCTGCGGATCGACCGTCTCGGGCGGCGGCCCCAGACCTCCGCGCGAGACTTCGCCCTGCACCGCCCGGACCGTCCCGTCCTCGCCTGGGATGTCAGGCCGCGTGTAAAGGCGGATCAGCCAGCAGTACTCGGTCTCGCCGACCGTGACCCCCCCGCCGGCGCCGGTGCGGCCCACGCGGAGCGAGAAGTCGTCGGTGCCCAGCACCGCCGAGTGCGCATCGCTCTCCAGCACGCGAACCCTCTCGGCCCGCGCATATGCAGACAATGCGAGGATGAGGGTGAGCACCGGCACGATTGCATGTCTTCGCATGGTCTCGGCACCTCGTGCCGGTTAGTTCGCTACACGCTGCGGCCAGCCCTGCAAATAGAAACGGCCGCCCGGGATCCCGGGCGGCCGCCGATGCTTTTGTTTCGCAGGCGCGGCAGCCGGTGATGAACGCCTCGCCGGCCTGCATCGAGGTCGGCCCTGCC
>CAZAHB010000021.1:8764-39314 GCA_964484945.1 uncultured Armatimonadia bacterium
CCCCTCGCCCGACCGGCCCCCCCCACCGCTCCGCCCGCACATCGGGGCCCCCCTCGCCGCCCCCCGGGTGGCCCGCCGATGCTTTGGTTCCGCAGGCGCGTCAGCCGATGATGACCGCCTCGCGGTCCTCCATCGAGGTCGCCTCTGCCATCACCAGCCGCACCGACTCCCGTGCCGATCGAGGCGTGACGCGCCTGGGCGGCGTCCCGGTTTCAACACATTCGACGAAGTAGGCCAGTTCATTCTCGTAGCCGGTTCCGGGCTCGTACTCCGGGGTCTCGGGCTCTCCGTCGAAGGGGTACCACTGGAGCATCGGGTCATTGTTGACCGAGAAATCGAGAAGCCCCTCGGTTCCAAGCACCTGGAAGCCCATGTCGAACGGATAGCTGTCGGGCATGACCCAGCCGCCCTGAGCGGTGCAGACAAAGTCATCGTACATGTACTGCGTGTCAACGTGATCGACCGGAGCGCCCTCGCTGACGATGTTCGTACCCTGCGCCATCACTGCGTTCGGGGTGCCGAAGATCGACAGGATGAAGTCCACGTCGTGCACGTGCAGGTCCAGCAACGCGCCGCCGGACAGTTCGTTGTCCATCAGCCAGTCATTCGAGGCCCATGCGGGCGTCGGCGACTGCCGCACAAACCGCGCGGCCCTGATATCGCCCAGATCGCCGTCCTCGACCATCTGCGCCAGCACCTCGTACTCCGGCCAGAAGCGGATGCACTGCGCGATGAAGAGCATGTTCCCGGTCTTCTCCGCAGCGGCGATCATCTCGTCGCACTGGGAGACTGTCCGCGCCATAGGCTTCTCGCACACCGCATGGCAGCCGGCCTCCAGAGCTGCCACTGTCATCTCTGAGTGAAGATACGTGGGCGTGCAGATATCGACCAGGTCGAGTTCCTCGCTGTCGAGCATCTCCGTGACATCCGTGTACCGCGCCTGATTGCTGAGATCGATCTCCTCGGCTTCGCCAATGTTGCCGCCAACGCTGGGGGCGGTCTCCCCCACGCGCCCGGGATCCTTGTCGCAGACCGCGACAAGCTCCGCGCCCTCCATCTCCCGATAGATTTGGAAATGCTGCTGCCCCATGAACCCCAGTCCGACCAATCCGACTTGAACCATCGTCGGTCGCTCCTTTCAGGTGAATCGATGCGACGCCGTGCCGGATGAATCTTCGGCGTAGACGGCGCGGGACCTGCATCGCCCTCACAGCGCCAGGCCCAGACTGACCGCAGCTTCGTCCGACGGCCCGTAACTTGCACTGTCGTCTCCGTCGGATCCTGCTGCGCGACGATCTCCTGTCACGACGCCGGCCCGTCTCGGTCGGCGGTCGTTCACAAAGAGCGGCGACACAATCGTGCGGGGGGATTGTGCCGAAGACGAGCGCGATCCGCATCTCGGTGAAGCCAGGTTCCTGCGTATGGGCGGCGCTCACAACCGACCACGCGCCCCAGATCGCGAACTGCAGGAACATCATCGCCGAGAGCCGCACGCAGAGGTTGACGCCCCGAGGCTGCTGCTCGACGGGTGTGGTTTCTTGCATCGTCGAGAATCCCCCCTGACTGGCTGGAACATCCCGCAGCTATTTCGGTAAGGAACTGCCCAACCCTTCCCAATATCGAGGCCTCTCGGTGCGGACGGCCGTCCCGCGAAATCGAAGAAGATAAACCCGTGCGAAGTGGCGCGCAGGAGGGTATGCGTGGGGTGCGCTCGGCGTCGGAGACACGGCCTGGAACCGGGTGACACTCATCGCACGGGGAAAAGCCCGGGACTGGAGCGATCGGGTACGAGGCGCCGCTGTCCCGGGCCGTGGCTGATTTCTCGCGTTAGCACCGTCAGCGCCCCATCAGTTCTCCCGCGGGCGCGAAGCTGTAGCCGCGCTCGCGCAACTTCGGAACGACTGTCCTGAGTGCCTGAAGCGTCTCCGGGACGCCATCATGCAGCAGGACGACCGCCCCCGGTTCCACCTCACGAAGGATACGATTGGCTATCGTGGACGCGCTGTGCTTGCGGTAATCTGCGACATTGATTGTCCAACCGCAGTTCTCGAGGTTGAGTTCGTTCATGATCCGCTCGTGGCGCCCGTTCGAGTGTCCGCCGGGGGCCCGCGCGAGCACCGGACAAAGTCCGCAGGTGGACTGAATCACCTCATTACACCGCTTCAACTCCAACTCGACCTGGCTGTCGGAGATCTCCATGAACTGCGGGTGCGTGTAGCTGTGGTTCTCCAGGCCATGACCGCTGCAAGCGGCCCGGCGCATCAGATCCGGATACTGCTCGGCCTTCTCCCCTACCACGAACAACGAGGCACGTACGTCCAGTTCGTCGAGTGTGTCCAACAGCCCCTCAGAGTTACAAAATGGGAAGTCGTCGAATGTCAGGGCGATCTGGCGGGATGTGCCCTGAGCGGAATTGCCGGTGCGCGATTCCAGGTAGATTCGCAGCATCCGATCTGTCTCGAAGTCAAACTGGACCTCGGGCCTAATTACCGTATGTATCTCCACGCGAACCGTTCCGTCTCGCTCAGATTGCTGCCCGACCTGTATCTCCTTTACAGGGCCAAAAGGAACCGTGAACTGTCGGCGCTCTCCAGGGAAGCGCATTCCGGGTATCACAACCGTGATCAGATCCTCCGCGGCAACCGTTCTCGTTTCCTCCGGGAAGGGCCTTGAGAGCCATAGTCTGCACGAACCCCGCCCCTGCGACGGCCCCCGATCAACGTCCACGCGGAGATTGACGGACTCATCGCCGTCGGCGGTGAACATCTCCACTTCGGCAATTCCGTCGAATGGAGGCGCTTCGCTCCGCGCCTGACGCTCTTCGGACGGCGACGGCCTGGGCTCAGGCTCCCCGGGGATGAGCGCGACTGATATTCGCGATGTCTCCCCTTCGCGCACCTCCACGACGCGCCGCCAGCTTTCATGTTCGGGTGCGCGGATGACGATGTCTCGCTCTCCGACCGCCGCAGGCGTCTCGAGCGGGGTACGCCCGATGGACGTGCCGTCAACAAACACCTCAGCACCTTCCGGAACCGTCTCGACCGCAAGATCCCCCTCCAACCGCCGCAACTCCACCTGCTGGCGAGCGGTCTTTCCCGGCTCGATCGTGACTGTAGCGTCCCACGTTTCGAAGCCACCCTTCTGCACGCGGATCGAGTGCTCGCCGGCCGGGATCTGCGGCATTTCCAGAGGCGTGCTTCCGATTGGCTCGTCATCCAGATGCACAGCAGCCCCCCGCGGCTGCGATATGACATTCAGAGAGCCGGGCAGTGGTGTAAGCTTCAGGTCGATCGGTTCCGGAGGAGCATCGGGCACGACCGCAACTGTGTGCTGTGATGCCTCGTAGCCATCGTGACGCACCACGAGCGTGTGCCTTCCCACATCCAGTGACACGTCATGTATCGGAGTGGTCCCAAGTGGCATCCCATCGGCCAGGATTTCAGCCCCCGTGGGGTCGCTGGTAATAGTGACCGGCTGGGCCGACCGCTGCAAGGCTGCCTGGACGCTCGTGGTCTCTCGAAGCGCCACATTCACATCCGTGACGAAGGGCCGGTGATCGGCCAGCCTCACCCGGATGCTGTGCCGGCCGGTGGCGACCTTCGGCAACATGAGAGGAGTCGCGCCCTTTTCCTCCCCATCCACCGAAACTGAGGCACCTTCCGGCACCGACGTGATCTTGAGCGCTCCAAACGGCGGAATCCGCGTCAGCGAACCGCGCCACCAACCACTGCCCTCAAGCTCATCGGGCATGGCTGCGGAAAAAGTCTCGTATCCCTCGGCTTCCAGCTCGATCTTCGCCCCCGCCAACGCCTCACCGCCGAAAACCAGAGGTGTCACGCCCATGGTCTGTCCCTCGATTGTGCAGACGGCTCCCCCTGGTCGGCTCACGATGATCGTGGGGTCTGCAATCGAGGGGTATGCACCATCACCAGCCGGTGCAGCCATCACGAGCGCCCCGAGGCTCGGTATCTCTCCATCTACTACCACAGCCTCGGGCCTCTCTCCGTCTACGACGCGCGCCACCTGCGCCTCACACAATCGCTCGCGCGGAAGAGCCAGCGGGACGGAATCCGGACCCTCTGAGTGGACGTAGAGCCGCGCCTGACCAGACGCGGCCCGCCTGTGAATGTGGACCTGTGTGCCCACATCCTGCAGGCCGTCAGGCCCTGCGTGGGCATGCAGTTGCACACTTGTCTCGCCACCGGTCTGGATCACACCGACGACCTCTCCGAGAACAGGGAGAAGACTCAGGACTTCGGCCGCGAGTGCATTCTCCGGACCGTCCGTATCCAGGGCGACAGGACTGGTGGGAAACACGCCAGGCGAGGCTGCTGTGGAGTGAATGACGATGGCTCGAATTTGCGGCGGGTCGTCGTCGAGAATGTCCGGCGAAGTAACGGCGGTGAGCAGCACCAGCGCATGGACGGAGAAACGCTCGCCGAGTTGCCGCGCAGTCGCGCGGTCGCCGGCGAGCAACGCAGAGCGCTCATCGGCGAGTGCCGTCTGGACCTCTTCCGATGTAAGAAGATCTATGCTGGGGATGTCCGCGAGACTCTCCATCAGGCCGGCAGCGACTGTATCCGCACGCTGGTCTGCCGGACCGACAGTATGAACTCCCCCCCAAGCGAGGGTGAGGGGCTCCTCCGCCTCAGCGGCAACGCAGATGTGGAGGGCCAGTACACACGTAAAAGCCGCCACCACGGGCGGTACCCGAAGGTTGAGCATGGCATTTCACCTGGTTCGTTGAAGGCTGCATTGGTTGCTGCAGTGCTCTGACGTTCACTGTAGGGCGATCGCCAATTGGTCCAGGGCGCCATGCGAGCAGAAAAAGACGCCGCGAGGGGCGACCGCCCCCCCCGGCGGGAAGGTCCCATAGGGAGATCAGGGATCCAGGCTGTTCCATGCACCGTTCAGGGCATTCTTCATTGACTGCGTCCCATTCGGGAAAGCGGCCATGCCCTGCAGCCTGAACTTCAGGAAGCGCGCCACCGTGTAAGCGCTGGCCCCGTAGAGCTTGGCCATGCTCGAATCGACCATGGCCAAGTGGTTCTTCACGGTTGCAGCAGCGCCGGCGGGGGCCCACATATTGACGCCCCAGACGTAAACTGAGTAGTTCCCGCCGCCCACACTCTCAAATCCGATGTTGCCAACTACCGCCATATCGGCCAGCAGGTTTGTGCCATTGCCATTGACCATCGCCGCGAAATTGATATTCCGCGCGATATTGGCGGCCTTGACATGCGCCGCTGTCTGTGCGGCGTTGCTACCGGGGCAAACAAGCCAGACCGGGAAGGTTGACTGTCCGCCCGGGGTCGCCGTATTCCGCGTCTCGATCAGCACTGCCCAGCCACTCGGGTGCTGCTGGATGAAGGCCGGCCCAGCAGGAATCACGACGCCAGCAGGCGCCGGTCCAGCCCACGCGGGAACAGCCGGGCCAGGTACAGGCGCCGCGCCCGGGATGAACGCCATTGCCGGGACTGCAGCCAGAGCCAAAACGACCATTACAACGAGTACCTTACGCATCACGTGTCCCACCCTTCCTAGGTGATACGGCTGTGTGTTGACTCCTCGGGCGATACCTGACACAGGCGGCAATCAAACTTCAACCTCGCCCTCGGATGATAGCAATTCTTTGTTGGCTACGCAGGACCTTCTTTACTGCAATAACTTTTTCTGTCTTCCGTCCATAGACGATAACATATTGCGGCAATTACGCGCAAGACCAAGCGCATTCTTTCCGCAATTGCCCACAGTCCTTGAGCACAGATCGCCACATGTGTTAACGCAGATGGCCGTGAGGTGTTACTTGGCTCCAAAGTTTGTCTTTCTCTATGGAGAAGTCATCGTAAGCAGCGTTCTGACAGGCAGGTATATCGCTACCTGGGGGGGGCGCGCCGGCAGACAACTTACCAGCTGGGCTCCGTCAAGCGCCAGCGCGGTGCCCGCTTGTAAAGTCGATCACATCACAAGCTCGTCGAGTAACCTATTGCGGGAAAATCGGTCGCACGCCTTCGAGGTGTCGCATCAGTTCCCCACGCCGATCATCAGTCAGTGGCTGGTGGCGCAGAGCTACCTCCACCGCCAGTACCAGAAGCTCCGCGGAGGCCGGAGAGACCGCCGCGACCACCGGCTGATCGAGGGTGTAGCCCAGGGACAGGCGAGCCAGGTCGGGGTCCTCGACCGGTTGATACCAGCAGTTGGGGTAGGGGCGATCGTTGCGGTCGTCTACAGTCGTCCACGCCAGCCCCTTGATTGCGAGGATCGCAACGTCACGCTCATCGGACTTCTGGATGACCGCGGGCCCGAAGTCGCCGTTCTCAATGCACACAGAGTTGATCGGGAAGAGTGTTGTATCGAAATCGAAGCGATCCATGGCGGCAATCGCCGCCTCTTCGGTGTGTGCCGAGAAGCCGAGGTGGTGGACGAGGCCCTCATCCCGCGCCGCGGTGAATGTCTCCATCGCGCCGCCGGGGCCGAAGACCGTTTCTACGTCTTCCATCGTCTTCAGCGCATGAAGCTGGTACAGGTCAAAGTAGTCCGTCCGCAGGGCCTCCAGCGATCCCTCAAGCTCCTCGCGGGCACCCGCGGCGTCGCGTTGCGTGGTCTTGCAGGCGAGGAAGCAGTCCTCGCGGAACGGTTCGAGCGCCGGCCCGAGCAGGTCCTGAGAATCACCGTACGTGGGGGCAACGTCGAAGTAGTTCACGCCGCGGTCTACTGCCCACGCGACGATGTCGTCCGCGTGCTGTTGCTGCATGCCGCGCAGCAGCAGCCCCCCGAATCCGATAATCGAAAGCTGCGGTCCACCGGGTTCGAGACTCCGGCGTGGCAATTTGCGAGCGGGGTCAGGCGCATCCTCAGCAAAGCCAATTCCGGCTGAGGCACCCAATCCCATGGCGGTAAGTTGACCGATGAACTCTCGTCGTTGCATGGCTTCCATCCCCTTCATCCAGATTCATCTTCCAAACGGTCTCTGGCGGCATCAGGAGCCGATTGGGCCGCCGCCAGACGCTGCCGTTCATGCGTGTGTGAGCGCGACCGCTACCAGTGCCAGCGTCAGCAGAGCAAAAACTGCCGTCATGAGCAGCTTGGACGTGGCGGTGTGTCGGCGGGCCCACTGCTGCAGACGCCTGGAACTGAAACCTGCCCGGACCGCGATCGTGAGCACGATCACGGGCAGAGTGAACATGAGTACGTACAGTCCGAGCATCGGGAGCACCTGGGCGAGCATCTTTCCTCGGCCTGACAGGTAGATCAGAGTCGGCAGGTAGATCTGCCCGGTGCAGAATAGCTCCAAAAGCGACACCGCGGCGCCAGCCACTACCGCAAGGCACAGGAACCACCGCCCTCGCAACAGGACGCGCGTGACAGCATGTCCGGCCTTCTGCAGCGACCTCGGAAGTTTGAGTGAGATGTCCTCGGGACTGCCGCTTTTCGCGCGGAGGTAGTCGCGGAAGGTCAGGATCGCAAGCACCAGCGTAGCCAGCGCCGCCAGCGGGTACAGCAGCTCCGCCGCCAGCTCGAAGCCCCTCAGTGCCTGCAGGCCACGAAAGATACCGATGCCCACACCGAAGTACGCGATGAATACGCCGACGGCGAAGAGCAGCCCTGTCGCGAGCACCTCGTTCGATGTGCGCCCGGAAATGGAGAGCAGCGAGAGCAGGAAAACCAGCGCCGCAAGCGCACAGGGATTCACGCCGTCGGCGAGGCCCGCTACCGCTACCGCAGACACGCCGAAGCGCTCGAACACGCGAACCAGTCGAGTACGCGCATCGGCGGGCTTCCATTCCTCAGGGACTTCCCAGCCCTCTTCGAGCAGCTTCTCAACCGCCCGTGGGAGCTTCTGCTCGATCTCGTCGGCCCCGACGTAATGCAGATCACCCACAAACGCGGCACTCGACCCGCCCCAGTGCTGCTCGGGCACGCCGTAGTTGATGAAGAACTCGACGAGCCTCTCCGTCGCCTCCGTTTCGGCGAGGTTGTACTCGTGATACTCGAGTTGCTGATACTTCTCCACCAGCGGGAGGACGATGTCCTGGCGCACGTCACGGCAGTGCCCACAGCCGGGAGTGAAGAAGAAGTGCAACTCCAGCGGCTCCTCCTCGGCAGCAAAGGCTACCCCTGCAGACAACACAGCGACTGCTATCAGCGCCAGCGCGCGTGCGCCCGTCCGCACCACGGCATCACTCCTGTGGACCGATGATGCGCACGTTGGTGGAGAGCGGGAACTCGCGCCCATCGACCTCGTACATGATTTCCGCAAACAGCGCGTTGTATCCCTCATCGGGGTGTGAGGCCCGCGCGATGTATGTTCCCCCGTGCTCGATGGCCTCGTCCACATCCCACTCGACACCGCGGAAATCGCGCGTATCGGAGTGAGCCGTCCACTCGTTGACCCGCAGCACGGGAAGCTCATCGCCCGGATCGACCGTGAGCTTCACGTAGCCGCGGTCCTCGAAGGTCCATGTGGGCTCCGGGAGCGGCACGCGCCCGCTCGCCGCCTTGAAGAACCCGACTTCGGCGTTGATGACGCGGTTGATATCAGGCAGTCCGTGGCCGGCGTTTGGGACGTAGAGGATGTACTTGGGGTCGGGCAGTTCGTCCCAGTAGAGATTCGCTGCATCGAGCGGCCAGTATGGGTCGTTGCTCCCGGTCACGATCAGCTTCGGCACCGTCACGCGGTCGCGCAGCGTATACGGATCGACCGCCTCGGAGAGCCCCGCTCCCGCCTCGGTCTGGAGCAGTTCCTGCAGCCCGCGCTCGGTGTAGTCGTGGATCATGTGCGAGTACTCGCCCCACGCCTCCATGTGGTGCGCCATCTGGGCGGGCAGATCGAGGTTGTCGTAGACCAGGGGGATGATGCCCTCGAGCCGGTCGGTGACGACGGCCCCGGTGAACCAGGTCGTCCAGCCGCGCTTGGAGGCCCCGGTGGTAATCCAGCTTTCGATCGGCTGCTCCCACTGCTCGGCAGTGAACGCCTCCACGGCATCCATCGTCTTCACCGCGGCCTTCGTCATCGGAAACAGCAGCGGCCAGTCCTCTTCGCCGGTCTCGAGGTACTTCTCGAATGTGTAGGCGATCAGTGCGTCTTCCTTCAGCCCGTCGAAGAGCGGCTGATTGGGGATATCGCCCAGCAGTACCACGGGCGCGGAGATCATCCGGGCTGCGGAGGACAGCAGCATCAGCTCCTTGCCACCCGGCGAGCCGCCGGTGATCATCATCAGCCCGATGCTCGGATCGGCACAGTCATCCGGGACGACCACATTCACGCGGTGCTCCCACGAGATCCCCCGCCAGGTCTGCGATGTCACCTTCATCTGCGTCACCGTAGTCCCGGCCAACTGCTTCTCCCCGGTGACCTCCCACGCAAAGCTGTCATCCGGTGCGTTCACATAGTCCATAACGGGCTGTGCCCACGCGCTCGCGCTCATCACCAACGCCACGCTCACCATCGCCAGTCGCTTCATCATCACAGTCTCCCCACTGAAAAGCTTGTCTCGATCGCTACAGATGCACGCCGAACGATCCCGCCGCTGCATCGTCAGTCCATCAGTCGCGCGTTATACTGCCGCGCGCCATGATAATACCCGGAATACGCCGTTTCGTCGAGAGGAGCCGGAGTGTATATGAAAATGGAGGTCGCGCAGGGGTCGTAGAGGACAACTTCCTCGCGCTGATCGCCGCACACGTCGGCCGCGAAGCAGTGGAACCAGCCCTGATTGCCACCGGAGGGCTCCGGCAGTTCGGGGAACTCGCTTACGAGTTTCCCGTGGCCATCAACCAGCGCCGCCGGTGAGTAGATCACGCCCGGCTTGTTCGGGCCGTTCCACCGCACGATCTCGAGACCGGTGTTGTTCGGTGACTCGGGGACGTCGAAGCGATCCAGCACCTCTCCGCCCTGCGCCACGATCATCACGCGCGGCGTGTGGCCGTCATAGCGGAGCACAAGCTCGTCTCCCTCGCTGTCAGCCCGCAAATCCCCGCACCGGACCTCCTGACCGTGTGGGACCAGATCGCCGCCGAGGCCGACCAGGGGCTGACCGTCCTCGTCCAGCACGTGCCCGTATCCCGAGCAGATCGCGCGCGGGCGGCCGTCCCAGTCCTGCACGAGGACCGAATCATTGTGCTCGCCGAGGAAGCGCTCCCATATCGGTTCACCGTCGTCGTCGATGACCGCGTTGCCGATGTTGACCTCATCACAGCCATCGCCATCGACATCGCCGACCGCGGGAATGTAGCAGCAATGCTCCGGATAGCGGTTCCACGGACAGTCATACGCCCAGAGCAGTTCGAACTCATCGCTGAAGGCGAAGACAGTGCGCCCGGCCTTGATGACGAAGTCGCGCGGATGGCCGGTGCCCCGGATGTCCGCGATCATCAGGCGCAGATGCACGAAGTTCGCGTGTAGCAAGTCCGCCTCGACGAAGGCGTCGGCGGCCTGCAGGGCGTGGGAGGCGCCGCGGCGCTTGACCTCCCCCGTGGCGCCGTCCAGAAGCACGAACTCCGTCCCATCAAGGCGCCAGTGGTGCGCGCGCTCGATGCCCTCCGCGAGCACAAGCGCCAGCACCTCCGTTCGGCCGTCTCCATCAAGGTCGGCGACTGCAACCGGGCCGGGGCGTTCGGGCGGCATCAAGCCGATGTCCGTCTCATCTTCGTCCGGCACGTCCACGGATCGCTCCGGATCGCCGAAGCTCCAGGTCGGCTCCCCGCCAGGGTCGAATGCCCCGATGAACGCCGGCTTGAGCCACGCGGCGTTGCGGTAGCAGACAAATTCCACCTGCCCGTCGTTATCGAGGTCGCCGATGCGGATATCGCCGCCACAGGGGCCGTCCGGTCCCGGTCCGCGGAACTGCTCGGGAACCGGGACCTCCCGCCAGAGCGTCGCTTCCGGTCCAATCGCGTCTGCCTGTGTCATCGCAGGGCCTCCCATCAGCATCCACGTCGCGATCATTGCGCGCGCTCCACGATTGCAGTCGGCGCCTCTGCCCGGACAAGCTCCTGTCCCCGTCACCCAAGCATCGTGCCATCCATCAGCGCCCACAGGTCCGGCGCACCATCTCGCGCGCGGATAAACCCCGCCGCGCCATCCAGTGTCATGCCACCGTGCCCGCCACCGCCGAAGAGCACGCGGTCCGCCGCCCCCGGCCAGCGGATCTCGGCGCCAGCGGGTCCGTCCAGAGCAGTGACTTCAGGCCGAGGGATATCTCCGATCCGCGGCACCAGCACCATCACGAAGCGTGGCGCGACCGCGCTGACGGTGTACTGCAGGCGGGGGTGCGATCCCTCCCCCGAGGTGGCGTACCAGTCGGTCTCGACGCTCCCTCCGGTGGGTCGCACCGGGAAGACGTCAAGGGGTCGCCTGCGCTGTTCACGCGCAACCTGCATCGCGATATCGGCGGCCTGGTCCTGCCGAACGAGCGTCACGTCATCGACCGCGAACGTGACATCCTCCCGACTGCGGACGCCCGGGAAGATCATCAGGAACCACGAGGGCCCGAGCGGCGCGATCCGCAATGCCCCCGGCGCGCCCGTGAGCTGCTCCATCTCGCCAAAGGGCACCCACGCCTGCACCCACTCTCCGCCGCTCTCGGCCAGAGCAGAAACGTCAGCGCTCAGAATGATCTTGCCGGTTTCTTCGCCGACATGCACGAACCGAACGCCGAAGTCCCCGGCTACGCCTTCGGGCGCGCGCCAGCGGAACGCGATCCCTGCGAAGTCCGAGTAGTCGGCCTCGGGGAGCGTGGTGCGGAACCAGCCGCCACGGCCCTCCGAGACGTCGATGGTCGCCTCAAGCACGCCCTCGTCGCCAGGTGCGAGGGAGACGTTCTCCCGCGCCGACCATGCCTTCACCGCATCGGGCGCCTCGAAGTCCCACTGCGCAATCGGCTCGGCTGCCGCCGGCAGTGCCATCATCATCGCACAGACTATCGTCAGCCATCGCACCATCGCTCACTCCACTCCCGCGGCCCAGTGATTTCCGCCGGCGCAGACTGCCCCCTCGGCTTTGCGGAATTCCGCCGAGTGCATCCCACCGGCGATGCGCTCGGGCGTCTCGACCTCGTGGCCCATCTCGCGCAACGCGCTTACGATGTTCTCCCCCGCGCTCTCCATGATCGAGACCGGCTCCGCGCCCTCCACGTGCATGCGTGGAGCTTCCGCCACCGCCAGCGGCCCGTCGCCGGCGTCGATGATCCGCTGAGCAGCGCGCGCCATGACGCTGACGATCTTCCGCCCGCCGGGCAGGCCCGTGGCGACGAAGCGATCGGGCGCCTCGATGAGCATCGTGCCCGCGTTGTTGAGCGGACGCTTGCCTGGCGCCACGGAGTTCATGCGCCCGGGTCGCGGGTCGAAGCGCGCCATCCCGTGGCTGAGTATCAGGCCCGTACCCTCCGCCACGAAGACCGCGCCGAAGGCCATGCCCTGCGTGATGGTCGCGGACACGACGTTCCCGTCCGCGTCCGCAGCGGAGTGGTGCAGCGTCCCATGCATTGCACCGGGCGGGAACTGCGCGGGCAGATCGTCCACCCACTCGGGGAACTGCTTGATGCGCTCCACGCGCCCGGCAGCGTAGTCCTTCGAGAGCAGGCGCTCCACGGGTACATTCGCGAAGTCCGGGTCCGTGAGATACTCCAGCCTGTCGCGCCACGCCAGCTTCAGAATCTCCGCGAGGCGGTGCCAGTATGCCGGATCCGCGTCATCGGCGGGATCGAAGCACTCCAGCATGTTGAGTACCTGCAGACAGGTCAGGGGGCCGTTCGGCAGGATGCAGCCGTGGACAGTCGCGTCTCGGTAGGTGGTCCTCAAAGGTGGGGTTACGCGCGGCTCATAGGAGGCGAGGTCCTCGTATGTCAGGATACCCCCGGCGGCCTGCACCGCATCGGCGATTGTGCGCGCGATCTCGCCCTCGTAGATGTCGCGCCAGCCTGCGTCGGCGACGCGATCGAGGGTCTCGGCGAGGTCGGGCCGGCGCATGATGTCGTCCGGCTCGGGAAGTTCGCCATCGACGAGGAGCTGCTCGGCGGTCGCCGGGAAGCGCCGCACGACGTCCTCCAGCGACTTCACCGCACCCGCGGTGTTACCGAAGGGGATGCCCTCATAGAGCAGTTCCTCCGCCGGCTCCACGATCTCGGGCCAGTAGACGCGTCCCCAGCGCTCCCAGAGCGTTCCGATTCCCGCGGCCATGCCCGGCACGCCCACCGCCAGCGGGCCGTAGACGTTCGCGTCGTCCTCAACGGAGCACTCGTACTCGCGGGAGTTAAGGTCCTTCGGATCACCGGAGGCGGGCAGAAGCCCGTACATATCTTCGTGCGCAGCAGCCGGCGCGACGGAGTTCGCGTCAAGCGAGAAGATCTCGCCGGTTGCGCCGTCGCGCATCACCGCGCACATCACGTAGCCGGTGATGCCCGTGGACTGCGGCTGCAGCAGGCACGCGGCCAGCGACGACGCCGCGACCGCGTCGAAGGCGTTGCCACCATCCTCCATGATCCGCGCGCCGATCTGCGCGGCCTGCTTCGGCTGAGCGGCGATTGCGCCGGTAGACGAGGTGACTTCGTTGCCTTCGAGCATGGGCCTCATCCTTCCATCAACGTGTCTCCGATCACCTCAAGCGTCGTCCGCCCGACGCTCGCGGGGATGTTCTCGGTCACGCCCATCACAAACCCCCCGTGGCCCTCCGCCTGCGCGACGAGGTCGCGTGTCATGCGCCGAATCTCATCGGGAACGCTCAGGTGCACGGATGACGGGAAGTTCAGTGACAGGCTCTTCTCCGGCCATGCGTCGAAGGCCTCGGCGACCGAGAGATTTCCGTCCGGAGGAGGCGTGAATGCCTCGATCACGGGCAGTGGCGTCGCAGCAATCTGGTCCTTGATTTGACCGAGGAAGCCGTCCATGTGGCACACGGGGGTCTTCCCCGCCGGCAGCAGGATCTCGCACATCTCCTCGTAGTACGGTGCGAGATAGCGCTCGAACCACGCGGCCCCGGCAATCTCGCCGGTGATGTTGTCCGGCAGCCATATAAGCTCTGCATCGGACCGCGCGGCGATCTTCGCGACCTCTCGCGATTGCTCCAGCATCGCGTCGAGCACGCCCCCGACGTACTCCGGGCAGTCCGCGAGATCATACGAGAGACGCTCGATGCCTGAATACTCGATCCACAGCCGCTGCAGAGGGGTGCGGGGAGTCCAGACGAGCACGATACCCCGATCGCCGAACTGCGCGCGGGCGTCTGCATACGCATCCGGCAGTGGGACGAGTTCGGTGGTGCGGATAACCTGCTCGATGACCGCGTAATCCTCGGGGCCACTGATCCAGTGGTCGGTGGTATACGCGCTCCCATAGCCCGGCTCCACCTCGCGCTCACAGGTGAGCGTCCCCCACGGCGTCTCCATGCGCTCAAGGCGCCTGCCGTCAGCGACCTCCTCGCTGGAGATGCTGACATCCGGGGTGTGTTCGGTGACCGCGCGTGCGGTCACGATGAAGCACAGGTTCTCTATCTCCTCGGCGCCCTCCGGAGCGAGGCCGGTATAGCAGGTGAAGGGGATCTGCTCGGGCGCTTCGCCCCGCATCGCGGCGAGGACGTTCTCGCGCAAAGTCATCGGTTGCCTCCATCATCTGTGGCGAGGGAGCCGGAAAGTATCCGGCTCCCCGTGACGCTCTTCGCTTCGCTCAGAGGCCCTGGAGTATCGCCTGGCTCCGCGAACTCCATCTCCGCGACCGCCGTCACCGCTTCGCCAGCATCTGCTTCGTCTGGTTCTCGCCGCCGTTGATCACATACAGCAGCGGCTGCGGGCGATCGACGCCCTCGATGAAGTCCGGGCGCGCCTCCCACGGCGTCGCGGAGAGCACGTTCATCAGGTCCATCCAGAACTCCAGCCGCGCGGGCGTGAGGTCCCACGTCATGTGGAAGTGGTTCGCCGGCGCGTACTGCTTGTACTCGACCATAGTCGCGTACTTCGGCATCACAAACGTGTGCGGCCAGGTCGGGTCGGAGGCGTTGCGGATGGCCTCGGTCATCGAGTCGGGTGGCAGTACCGTCTTCGCCTCATCCCACACCAGCGAGAACATGCCGTTGAGGGCGGAGTAGGCCATGCGGCCGGCGATCCCCTCGATGCCGCCGGGTGACTGGAAGGTCACCGAGTTGCCGCCACCGGGGAAGTAGCCCGGGTCCGCGGACGGCATCCTCACGCGGCTCATAAGCTCCTCAGGGGATGTGCCGGGCATGCCCGCCCAGTTGAGCGACGCGCTGCCGGAGTTGTTGCCGTCTACGAGGCCGGTCTGCATCCACTCGGCGTCCGGGGCCACGTCAACGCCCTTCGCCTCAGCAAGTTCGGAAAGCTCCCACGGCTCCCACACCTTGCGGAAGTCCATGAACAGGGGCGGGTTGCCGCCGCTGAGGTAGGTGAACGCGATCATCGTGAGCAGGGCCTGCACGTCCGCCTCGGTCGCGTACGGGATGGGGGCCTTGGGGCCGTTGTGATCGAACGTGGAGTTGAACAGCGACTCCATCGTGTCCGCGACGGGCATCGGGATTCCACGGGTGTCCGAGCCCCACTCAAGCTGGCTCATGAAGCCGCCGCCGACCGCGCCGAGATCGTCCATGAGACGGCGCACGACCAGGTACATGGAAGGGGACTGGTTGAGGCGCTCGCTCTCGTCCGCCGTGGAGACCTCGAGGCGCTCGCCCACGTGCTCGTCGATCCAGCCGCGGAGGTCCTTCAGTTCGGACTCGTCATACGCGCCCTTCTTGACCATGTCCGCCAGCAGCTTCATGTCCAGGCGCGTGATCTCCATGCCGAGGATATTGCGCGTGGGGATCACGTGCTGCAGCGCCGTCTCCATGCCCATCGAGTCGTGGCCGAAGATGACCATGCGGCGGCCCTTAAGCGCTTGCTTGGCCACCGCGGCGTAGGTCCAGTCCACAAGCTCATCGGCGGTTTCGTCGGTCATCTGCGGGTCGAGCCCCTCATCGGGCCAGGTGCCGACGTTGATGTGCACGAGCCGTCCGTACTGCGAGATTGCGCCGGAGGCCGCGTGGACGAAGACCACGCCGGGCTTGGGCGCGGAGTTCCCGCAGGTGAGGTTCAGCGGGGTGTCGTCGGGGAACTGCTGCATCAGCGAGATGAGCGACAGTTGAGGGAAGGCCCAGGTGTCCGGGACGCAGACGATGATGTCCACCCCGGCGTCCTTGAACTGCTGCGCGACGGTGTCGGCCTGCGGCTCACCGTCGATGAGGATGTCGGAGTAGACGACCGGCACCTGCGTGCCGTCGGGCATCTGCACGCGATCGGCGAGGATGTCCGCAGTCATTTTGATAATGTTCTGCGCGCGGGTGCGGCTGTCCTCGTCGATGCGCGGGTCACCGGTGGCGCACACCCCGATGACCGGAATGGAGCTTCCCATCAGATTCTCTGTGCCGAGCTTCTTCGGTTCAGGCATTTCCGGATCTCCCTTCGGTCGAAGGCGGACTGCTCCGCCGCTTCTGTGTGATCTCAAGTGGTCTGATTCGCGTGAAGAGGGCGCGGGACCTGCATCGAACTCTGTCCACGAGAGGCAGAACCACGATCGAGGCTCCCTTCACAACGAACGAACGCGCCCGAAGCCGTTAAGGAGGGGCGGTCCGAGCGTCCGGTGTCGTTTACCGGCGCGAGGGTGACGAGCGCCAGCGAGGAAGCTTCCCTGCCCGCCCGCCGTTGTCGCTCGTCCCCGCGCTTAGGGCACCGGGCCAGCCATTTCGCGCGGTGAATGGCCAATCCAGCGGATCGTCGCAGAGCCCGTGACGAACCGGGTGTTCGCGATATACCACTCGACATTCACGTAGTCCTCATGCTCTCGCACGTGCCGATCCCAGAAATCCCGAATCCAGGCGGGCTTGTACACCCCGGTCTCGGGCAGACGACGCGCGGAATACTGCTTGAAACTATTGATCGCCTTCAGGATATGTCCGTCTTCGTCCAGCACACACACATCAGAAAATGCAGATGATCTGGCAGCAGACAGTGCGCGATGACGGCACAGCGCTTCAGTTCCGCCCCGTTATAAAGGGCATTGAGGACCAGGGACGGACGGCCTCCTGTCGTGAGGCTCGGTGTGAACGGACGTGCGCGAACCGTAACTCCCACCGCTTGTCCCAGCGTGCGGTAGGCTTCGTCGGGCAAACGATGAGGCTTGCCACGCCCCTGTACGTCACCTTCCGTCAGCATGGTCCGTTCCTCCCAGTGATCACCAGAAACGACGGGCGGGCAAGGAAGCTGCTCCCGCGGGGGCGGGAGCACCCTCGTCCCGCAAACGGCGCGGGACGAGGGCCGCCCCTCCTGAACGGCACGTGGTGCGCCGGCACTGCGACGGTGCCCCTTCCCCTATGCTCTATTCCCGTTGCCCCACGCCCCATCGTTACCTCGGCGCCCAGTCCGGCCAGTCGCGGACCTTCCGATACAGACCCAGCGCCTGCAGCTTTGCGGCGATCTCCGGGCGCGCGGCCTTGCCCGGCCAGATGCTCTGCAGGTCGCCGAACTCGTTGCGAGGGATGCTCAGCAGAAAGTCGAGCATCATCTGCTGAAGCTCTTTCGCGCGGCCCTGGTTGTCCTCGATGAGGTTGTTGCGATTCCACGGATCCTCGTCCACGCGGTAGTACTCATCCCGCCCGTCCGAGCGCCAGACGTACTTCTCAGTTGTCGAGCGCCATGCTTTCATGTGGTAGTTGTACTTCCGGACATCGAAATCCGGGTAGCGGCGCAGGATGCGCTCCATCACCTGCACGGGCTTGTATGTCTCCGCGAGGGCGAACTCGCGAAGCCCCTCGCCATGCGCGGCCCTGATGAGGCTGCGCGACTGCTCGCGCGCCGGTGAGGGCGGCTCGATGCCCGCGATCTCGCAGCAGGTGGCGAAGACATCCATGGTCTGGGTGATGCCGGAGATGCGTGTGCCGGGTTCGATGGCATCGGGGTAGCGCATGACCAGTGGCACGTGGATCAGCGAGTCGCAGATCTCGGCCATGTGCCCCCACCACGGCGGGCGATCGCCCATGACGTCACCGTGGTCGGAGGTGAGGATGATCACCGTGTCCTCGAACAGTCCGCGCTCCTTAATGTGGTCGATGCACTTGCGGAACTTCTCATCGGCATTCCGCACACACGCATCGTTCAGCGCGTGCAGAATTTCCCACTGCCGCTCATCGAACATGACATCCTCGGCGTGCATGGCGATGACGTCCTGCTCGTTGAGGACTGTCTGAAGTTCCTCGTCGGTTACGTCGTCGGGCAGGAACTGCTCGCGGTAGTGCTCGGGCGGGTTGTAGGTCGCGTGCGGGTCACCGAAAACGGTGAAGAGGAAGAACGGGCGGTCTTTGTCGCGGTCATCGAGCCAGCGGCCAAGGGTTTCGATGCGCGCCCCGTTACGCCCCCTGCTCTCGGCCTCCACCTCGGGAAGCTCCCAGCCGCGGACCGGCGGATCGTTGCGACTGATCCCCCAGTCAACGTAGGCCTCGAACCCTTTGTCGAGGCCCACGGTGCTCGAGCCCCAGGCATTCGGCATCAGCCCGCAGGTCTGGTACCCCGCGTCGCCGAGCACCTCGGCCAGGGTGGGCAGGCCGCGAGCGACGTACTCGTGGTCGGCGTCACCGCGGTGGGTCGCGACGTGCACGCCGGTGAACATCGAGGCGTAGCCGGGGAGGCTCCAGATTCCCGGCGAGATGTTCTGCTCGCAGACCACGCCCTCTTCGGCGATCGCGTCCCAGGTGGGCGAGGTCTCCTTCTCGTAACCGTAGCAGTGCAGATTCTGCGCTCTCTGCGTATCTGCGACCAACATCAGAATGTTCGGTCGTCGATCGGCCATGGGTAGGTCCCTCCGTTGGACACATCTGGGCTTTGCGTCAGTCGCGGTCACCCTGTATTTCTTCGCGCAGTACACCACGGAGATTGTCAGCCCACGTCTCCGCGAGATCTTCGGGCGCACTCTTGTTTGCCTTCGCAGTCGCGAAGTCTGCAACCGCCACAGCCTGCCCATTCAAAGTAACCGCAGGCAGGCCGTCATCGCGGCGCGTCACAGCGACCTCGAACGCCTGATTCCCAGCCCTCAGGAAGTGGTCGATGGCCCGGGCCGCGTGCCGCGCCCGCTCATTCGCCGAGTGCCCCTCGTAAGCGGAGCGGAATGCCATCACGGTCGTGCTGCCGACATAAACCACGGCCCGTCCGTCCGTAGCATCATTCACCCAGCGCCCCGCCACCGCTTGCCGCCTGCTCGGCTTCTCATACTGCTCAGGCGGTGCGGGGCCCTGCGCGACGTCCTGGATCAGTCGGTACCAGCCGTAGACGACCTGCAGACCCAGCAGGATCGCGGTGAGGACGACAAGGACGAACCACCACTTCTTGGAGAACCCGCGGCCAGCCATTCCCGATCGCCTCGCACGCGCATTAGTTGATGGGCGCGGCGCCCAATCCCTCCGCGCCCCGCGAGGGATTGCCCCGGGGGCCACAGAAGAGGGCCCGGGGAGTTCCCCCGGGGCTGAATGCGACTCACAGCTCCTCGACGGCAATCGCCTTGCACAGACGCTTCTTCTCGGCGGCGGTGCGGCCGCACTTCTTACAGATGTAGTTCCCTTCGCGCGCGGCCTCAGCGATCTTCTTCAGCCTGTCCTTCTTTGCCAGCTTGCATAACTTCTTCGCCATCATCACGGCCTCCTGATTGTCTGTCTTGTGTTACGTCCTCCAGCACTCGCCCCAGAGCCGAGGCCGCGGCCCCCGCGGAGAAGCACTCTCGAATCTTGGAAGCTCCGCCCTCCCCCATTCGATCCGCGCGGTGTGGATCGTCTATCAGTTCTCCCAACGCATCCGCCAGCGAATCTGCGCTCCCCGGTTCAAAGAGCAGTCCGCCCCCGGTGACCTCGACCGTCTCCGGGAACACGCCCTCGTTCGGCGCGACAACCGGAACACCGGCGGCCATCGCCTCCAGTGACGCGGTGCCGAGCGCCTCGGGCTTGATCGATGGCTGGCAGAAGGCGCTCGCAGAGTGCAGCAGAGACACCTTACCGGCGAAATCAACTTCGCCCAGATACTCGAAATGTCGGCTGAGACCGGCATCGCTGATCGTCCGCCGAATCTCACGCCAGTACCCGCGATCGAGCACCTGACCTGCCACCCGAAGACGCAGATCGCGCCCTTCGCGCGCGAGTTTCGCCAGCGCATCGACCAGCACGTGCAGGCCCTTGCGCGGAGTGATCACAGAGACATACGCTACCGTGAACGGTTCGCGCGGGCGGGCCCCTTCGCGCTGGAACGCCTCCGCGTCGATGATCGATCGGATGACTTCAATGCGGTCTCTTTCGACATCGAGGAACTGCGCCATCACGTCCGCGTAACGCGCGGTCGGCGAGATGAAGCGATCGATGCTCCGCGCGTTTCGTCGCGCAAGCTCGATCGCCTCGGAGCAATGCGGCTCGGGCAGCGCTTCGATGAAGCCGTCCTCGCCCTTTACCTCGCACAGCACGGGCACATCGAGGCGCCGCTTGATCTCAGGCGCCACGCCCGACAGCATGGAGTTCGTGATCGTAACCACGTCAGGTTTCAGATCCGAGTGCAGGTACTCCACGAGCCTTTCAAGCTCCGCCTGCTGCTTCCCGTCCGCGCCGGCCAGCACGGAAACGGTCATCGGGCCAAGCTGTGATGGCTTCGTGCTCACCGCGAATCGCGAGATGAAGCGCAGAAGGCCCTCGTGGTCCAGCAAGCGCGAGACAGCCCGCGGCAGCCGCGCGAACAGCCCCGAAACCTGCTGCAGATATGCGTTCAGCGCGCCAAGGTGGACGTCCGCTACCGGAAGGTCGCGCCCCCCCTCGAGCCGCAGTGGCGTATAAAGCGGAATGATCTGCACCTCGTGCCCGCGGTCGATCAGAGCGCGTGCCATCGCTGCGTCGCGGGCGCAGGCACCGCAGTGCATATTGGCCGCTCCGGCCGCGAGGTGCGCGATGCGCATCAGGCGCTCCCCCCGGCCAGCATGGCCAGCAGCGCAAGTGTGCCGATACCGTAGAAGGTATACTCCACGTCCGCCTCCGGGTCACCCGGTATCGCACCGAAGCCGCCGCCGGCCTGCGAAGCACCGCGCACAAAGCGCCCCAGTGCGGGCAGGTCAAGCTCTCGCGGCGAGCCCATCATCGTAAGTGTCAGCAGCCCGGTGAAGGTCGAAAGCAGGTCTCCGCACTCGGCACCGGGGTGGGCGCGCATCCCGCCATCATCGCCCTGCATCCGTTTCAGGAATGTAAGTGCGGAAGGCAGGTCGATCTCCGCAAGGGCGTTTCCCGTAAGCAGGACTCCGCAGGCCGCGGCAGTCGCGTTCGTCTGCGCGTGCGGGGCGTCTGCGCGTTCCGCGAAGCCGCCTGACGCGCGCTGCAGGGAGGCAATCTGACTGACCGTGTCCGCCGAGGGGGCACACTCGCCGATCATCTCCAGCGCCAACACCGCCAGGAACGTCTGGTACGCGCTGACCTCGCGCGAGTCATGGCCTGAGAAGCCGCCATCCGGCAGTGTCTGACCCTCCAGCGCTTCGTCGATGCGCCGGCGGGCGCTGATGACCACCAGGTCCCTCCGCCGCAGAAGCCGGGCGCAACTGAGGATGCTGAAGGCCTCGATAACGGTCCGTGGAGATGGCGTTGACCGGCGGAGCCCCCGAGCGGTGGTCTCGAAGACCGGGGATTGGGGGCCGACAAGATCCAGCGCTCGCAGGGCAAAACTCGTGTAGTATGGGTCCTCACTGTCTCCGCGACGCCCGGTGAAGCCCCCATTCGGAAGCTCCTGGCACTCCAGCCACCCCGTCTGGGCGCGCCCGAAAGGCTCTCCCAGCCTGTGAGCGCCGCCACGCAGGATGCCGTCGAGGATAGTGAGGTAGCCCACGGTCAGCTCCCCGGCTTGCGCGAATCAGTGCGTTCGCGCAGGACCGTTCGCGTCAGGAAGCGCAGCAACTCGCCCAGCGCGCTCGGCTGCGCGTCGGCGGCCAGCCCCATGCAGCGCTCGCGCAGGCCGTCCACGAGCGCGCGAGCGCGTTCGAAGGCCCCAACGTCCTTGTAAAGCCCGCGGACCGACTGGACCACGCGATCCGGCTCATCCATCTCCCCCGCCTCAGTCAGCCGGTCCCAGCCACCGGCCTCCATCGCGAACGCGCGGAGAATCGTTGGACGCCCGGTCAGGACATCTCGCCCGAGCGCCAGCTTGTTGGCGTCATTACTTTGCCAGTCCTCGAGGTCGTTGAGGACCTGGTAGGCCTCGCCCAGATACGTGGAAAAGCGCTTGATAAGCGCGTCGTCGAAGTCCGTGCCTGAGGCGCGCAATCCCGCGAACAGTGCTACCTCAAAGGCCGGGGCCGTCTTCAGCGCGCCGATGTTCAGCGCGTCCACGGCGCGCAGGGCGCCACCATCGGCCTCAACCCACGCAAGCTCCGCCCCCTGGCCCCGGGTCAGCGCAAGTTGGGCCCCCGAAAGGCGCGAGATGATCTGCCCGGTGCACTCCGCGCCGAGGGCACCGGCCTGTGCGCTGATGAGACGGTAGCCCAATCCGACGAGCCAGTCGCCGACGTTCACGGCCCGGCCGACGCCGTGGCTGACGTGCAGGGCGGGCCGTCCGTAACGGAACTCATCGCGGTCGGCGATGTCATCATGAATCAGCGAGGCCTTGTGCAGCGTCTCAATCGCCACGGCAACTGCCCGCAGGGGAGCGTCGAGCATCGCTTCAGCCTCAGCGTCCGCTGCCAGCGCATCCAGACCGTGTCTGCCCAGGGCGCAGGCGGCGACCGTCACGAACGGACGCAGACGCTTGCCTCCGCGGCACAGCCACTCCGCACCGAGCGCCTCGGTCTCGAACATCGGATCATCTGCCGCACCACACGCGAGAGCACCGTCCGTTACGTGTGGACGGAGGACATCATCCAGCGCAGCGCGCTCGAAGATGCCCCGAGTAGCGCGCAACAGAGGTATGGCGGTGCGGGTTGTCACGCCGGCGGCCGCGCTGAAGGCGTTCATACGCTCGCGAATCAGCTCCGGCTCAGCCCCGGTGCGCTCGCAGCCGTCGCGGAGCAGTGGGATAGCCTGGTTCGGCACACCGAGGTCGGCGACCGGCTCGAAGGATTCGTCGAGGGAATCGAGGCAGGCTACGCCGAGGATCGCGTCTGCCTCCCCTTCCAGCACCTTCATGATGACAGAAGAGGTCCCTTCGGCGATCACCACGGAGTAGCCCAGTTCGCGGGCTTCAGCCACCAGGTCGCCGATGATGCAGGCGCCACACCCGGCACAGTGCAGCCCCACCGAGTCGAACGTCCCCCGGCAGGCCACCGGATCGCGCAGGCACTTGGGCAACAGCAGCAGGCGCCGGTTGAGCGGCACCGCCTCGAACTGCTCGCGCCAGAAGGCGTTGCTCGCCGCCACCATCGCGAAGCCCGCGTAGCCCTCCGGCAGGCCAGGCTCGCCGAGAATCTCGCCGGCTATCTCAGTGAGCCGCTCGCGTGAGGGCACGGCCTCCCGTGAAAGCTCACCCGCCGCCCGCGCGGCCGCCTCGCGGATGCGCCGGCGAACCGCGGCCTCCGGGGGCACCTGCTTGATCGTATCCGGAGCGCGCGCCTCCGGAACGGGTTGTCCGCTCATCCGGGCCTCCTCCTCGGCCGGTCAAGCACCATCTACCCGTCCGTCGGTCCGATGCAGTACAGGTTCTCATATCCACGCACATACATCCGATCGCCATCGAAGATCGGGGTGCTGCGCACGGTCTCGCCGAGCATGTTCTTCGCGACCTCGACGTACTCCCGGCCCGGCTCGAAGACGATGCTGGTCCCGTTCTCGTGAGTCGCGATCAGGTAGCCCCCTGCAAGCACGAGACTCGCGAACACATCGCCTTTCCCCATCTGCAGCGTCTGCTCGTAGACAATCTCACCGGTTTCAGCGTCGAGGCACGTCAGTTCGTTGTGGCGCGTAATTGCATAGATGAGCCCGTCCTCGATGATCGGTGAGGCATAGTAGCGGTTCTTCTTCGGCTCCGCCTCCCACAACAATTCAGGCTCGAATGGCTCCTCGAGCGTCTCGGGCAGCCGCCACGCGCGAGAGATGTAGTCCTTGCCCTGTGAATCGACATAGTAGAGCACACCGTCAACGATCATGGGCCCGGAGCCCCAGCGGAGGTTGCCCAGGTTGCTTGCGATAATCTCACCGGTATCGGCGCGGACCATGTCGCCGCTGGAGGTAATGACCAGCGGGATCCCGTCGATCTCATGCACCCAGGAGGTGCCCCAGTTCCAGCGGGCCTCCGGCTGTGTCCAGATCTCCTCACCGGTCAGCGGATCGAGCGCGCGCATCGTGCCGATGTGCACGATGAGCTTGCCATCCGCCAGCACAGGTGTGTTCGAAGTTCCCCAGCCATTGGGTGGCTTTTCGATGAACCGCGCCCAGACGCGGTTGCCATCCATGTCGTAGCAGGCTGCAATTCCGTTGCCGTAAACGGCCCACACGTGCTCGCCATCGCTGATCGGCGTGGGGCTGGAGTAGCCGTTGTAGCCGTGCGCAGGCGGCCGCACGTACCACGTATTCTCATAGGGCTTGATCTGCTCCTGCAGGTCCTTCTGCTGCTTTCGAAGCTCCTTGAACTGCGCCATCATCTCCGCGTTGTCCGGATTGTCCTGGACCTTCTTCTTGTGCTTGCGCGCCTCTCGGCTGACCCTGTTCAACTCACCACGAAGCCGATTGTACTCCTCGGTCTTCTTCTCAAGATCCGCAACCTCTTCCGGATCCGCGATCTCAGCAGGAGTGTTCGCAGCCTGCCAGAGAATCTCGCCGGAATTCCTGTCCACGCACAGCAGCGTGGCCGGATCGGAGCATACAAACAGCTTCTCCCCGACGATGATCGGCAGCGAGTTGCTTGCATCCGGCATAGGCGTCTGCCAGATGATGTTCTCGGCCTCCTCCCCGGCGGCCGACCAGGCCGTTACGGGGTTGGCGTCCGGATACTCCCCGGTGCCATCCGTGCGGAAGCCGATGAAGTCATCGGCGGCGCCGAGTCCGGCGGCCATCACGATCGCGATCAGGCAGGTTACTATATGTCTGTACGAACCGTGCATGTGCATCGGGCATCGTCCTCCATGTCGGAACATATTCCCTCGCCGCTACCTCTGCAGGCCCGGCATTGAAGGGCGTTTCAGTCCAGTACTGCTCACTTCAAGACAACAGTTTACCGCATCGATCCGCTGGGTTACTGACCGCGAATCGCCTGGTGGGCGCGACCGAGCGCTTCCACCGTCCACGCCACCGGGTAGAGAGCTTCAGTATACCACAGACTGGCGAAGTAGAGACCTATCGGCGACGTCTCCATCCACGTTTCGTCCTCCACTCGGCCGACGAGATACTCAGCCCCCGCGTCAATTGCACCGTCCACGTCCTCACCTCCGGCGAAGCGGCAGAGCGCGCTGACGGAGACCGCGGATTGCTCCACTGTGCTCGCAATTCCCTGTGCCCCGCCCCAGCCGCCATCTTCATTCTGGGCGCTGAGAAGGTACTGCAGGCCCTTCTCAGCCCGAGGGCTGTCAGCGCGACCGCAGTCCCCGTACGCCGCCAGCACTCGCGCGGTTCCCAGCACCGGGTTGGCCTCTGATGCCACACGCTGGTCGCCGAACCACAGCGGCGCCCACGAGCCGTCCGGCCGCTGGCTCTCCGCCAGATAGCCGAAGCCCCGCTCAGTCGCCGCGTCAAGGCTCGACTTTAGCAGCCGGGCAACGTAGCTGTCGTCATCATCGCTCGACTTATGCATCCGCAACGTATCATGAATCGCGCGCAGCACGTGAGCGGTGATGTCCGGCGAACTGCGGTCGAATGGAAGCTGTCCCCAGCCCTGACAGAACGTGGGCCAGCCGCCATCAGAATTCTGAAGATTCATCAGCCAGACGACACCGGCACGCGCCGCATCGTTCTCGTCACCGGCCACCATCTCCAGCACAGCCCCCGCGGTGTCATCGGCATCGGGCACCCCGCCCGGCAGATGTGTCCACGGCCAGCCCCCCGGCTGGGCGTCAGTGAAGGGATGAACGTGACCAAGTTGCTGGTCCATCAGCCACGAGTTCGCTCCCTCGCCGATCTCGGCCGGGATGCCACCGGACTGGCGCAAAGCCGCCAGTGAGTTCGTTGTGACCCAGACTGACAGATTCGTGTCGATCGGCCAGCTTCCATCGTCCCGCACGGTCTCGCGCAAGAACTGCAGACAGCCCTCGACGACGACGTGGTCGCCGCCGGCGACCTCCGCCATACTCATCGCCACGAACGCCGTAAGCGGCGCCGCCTCGAGGAACCCGCCACTGGCAGGGTGCAGATCGGGAAGGATCCCCAGCACCCCCCCGAGGGTGGTCGCACGCAGGGAAATGCGGAACATCGTATCCCCGCCGCGCTTCGAGAAGATCAACGCGCCCACCGCGATGAGGGCCGGCAGGGCGTAGCTGACCACCTGCAGACGCAGCATCGCGTGCAGGCCGCGCGGCAGTGCGGCAAGTTCAAAGGGAAGCCCCGGCACATCCCCCCACTCCACAAGACCCGCGAGCGCGCATGCCGCCAGAATAGGCGACTGGAACGTGCGGTCATCGCCGTATCGGTGCTTGATTGCCGCGACGACATCGCCCTCGCCGGTGTTCCGCTCGATCCACTCACCCGCCCGCTCAAGCGTCTCCGGGCACGGCATCTCGGCCACCGTCAGCGCGGAGACCGTCAGCACGGTCGCCGAAATATTGCTCGGGCTGTCCGGACTGTCGCCCCAGCCGCCATCCTCGTTCTGGTCCTCAATCAGCCACCCGGCCGCGCGGTCAATGAGTTCCGCGTCCTCATCGAAGCCGGCCGACTGCAGCGCCATCACCGCGGTGGCGGTGGCAACCGCTGAGGATGACAGGTGCCCCTCCCACCACGGCCCGGCAGCGCGCATCGACAGCAGCGTTGCGCGGGCCTCCTCCAGTGCCGCCTCCAGGCGCTCATGCGCAATCGTCATGCGCCCGCTCGCCACCCCCGCCAGGAGAACAACGCGCTCCAGAGTGCGACCTGCCCGTACCCGAGTGCCTGAAGGGCCATCCGACGCCCCAGGGGCACGCCAGCGGCCGTCTGCCCGTCAAAGAACATGCGCGGCACCTCGCGGAAGTTGAAATCGTAGCAGCGCTGGATCAGTTTCCAGTGGTCACGCGTCAGATCGGCACCGGTCGGGCCGACGCTTCCATCAATAGGGGCATAGAGCACCGGGAAGATCGTGAGCGACTCGCCGGCCAGCGCCTCCACCCAGTCGAGGGTTCGCTGTACATGCTGTCCCGTCTCGCCCGGGAGCAGCATCATCAGGCTGGCCATGGGCATAAAGCCCGCGTCGATCAGGCGGCGAAGCTGTGCGGCGGCGAAATCGCCCCAGTCTGAGGGATCGACGTCACCGATCTTTGCCGAGCCGCTGCGCGCGAGCAACTCGCCCGAGGCCGATTCGACCCCAAGGTTCATCCACGGATGCCTGGAGCCGCTCTCCCCTACCATCAGCGAGCGCAGTTCGCGAAGCTGTGCGTCGGACCACGCTCCCACCGAGATAACGTTCGCGTGGTCGGTCTGTATCAGGTCCACGCCATCGATCTTGCGCATCCTGCGCAGAAGCCTCAGCAGCCGCTCGGGGGCAGGATGTCGGCCATCGCCACCGTAGCGAAGCATGTCCTCGCTGATGGCGCCGATGGTGCTCAGGCCCGCATCCACGTTGGTGCGAACGTCCGCGAGGATCGTCTCCTCCGGCAGGTGACGCATGCGCTCGCGGCCCATCACGCAGTAGCTGCAGCCCATCCCACAACCGCGCGACAATTCCACGATGCCCATCGTTGATGCGCCGCGAATACCGGGAATGTCTACTGCGCCCACGCCCTCTCCGTCGATGATGTCCGGCAGTTCGTGGCCCCCGAGAGCAGCCCGGAATACCTCCGATACATTCCCCTCTGCCTGGCCGGAGACCACGTGATCCACGCCAAGCTCCGCGCGGAGGTCATCGTCGGCTACAAGCTGCCACGCCCCGGCACCGCCGACAAAGACCTTCGCGTCCGGAGCACTCCCGCGTGCACGCTCAATCTTGCTCATAAGGTCATGGACGAGGCGGCGAGGGTAGATCTCTCCACCGGTGATTGCGGTCATGGTCGTGGAGTTCATCCCCAGGCCGCAGGCCTCTCCGGCGCTGACGGCGATCACGCGGGTGTCCGGCCCGATCACATCCGAAAGTTGATCCTCGGCGACAACTGCGACCTCGTCACGCGCGAACCCATCCTCGAGCAGCGCCGCCTCTATCCTGCGCAGCCCCAGTGGCGCCACATCCAGCGATGAGCGCGGCGCCAGCACCCGGTCCATGATCGGCCAGGGGACGCTCGTGGTCTGACTGCTGGCGATCATCCCTCCAAACAGCGTACGGTGATCGGCCATCAACGTCCGATCTGCGGTCATTACGACGGGGATACCGGCGGAGGTCACTCGCTTCCACCGCCGGCGGCGAGGTCGTCGAGTGCGTCGATCAGAGAATCGATCTCTTCGTGCACGGGCGAGGGGTCCGCCGATGCCTCGGCCAGCGGGCGGCCGCACTCGTCACAGGTCGGAACACCAGGGGGAATATCCGAAACCCCGCCGGCCTCCGCGACATGTCCGCACACGGGGCATGGCTTGCCCGTCCGCACGTAGTACATTCGTCGGGCGGCGGCATCAGGCTCCATCTCGCAACCCGGTTCACCGGCGATAGCAGGCTCGTTGGACAGGGGGAAAACGATAGCTCCTTCGGGACACACTCGCGCGCAGGCCGGGCAGCCGGGCTTGCAATTATCCGGCTGCACCGCTACCACCCGCCGCTCCTCGATCTCATAGACCCCGAAGATGCAAAACTGCATGCAGTGCCCACAGGACGTGCAGCGGCTTCGATCGATGACCGGATACCATCGCTCTGAGACATCGGCAGCGAGTTCGCGCACCGTACCTTCGCCATCACCCGCAGGCAGGGCCTCCGCGAGCGCAGCGAACGCCTCTTCCGGTCCCTCGACACGGGACAGGTCCACCGCCACCAGAGGCTCCCGCCCGGCATACTCGCTCATCAGGCACCGCAGGGACCGCGGGTTGATCCAGCCCGCCAGCGCCACAGGCCGGTCGAGGCGCTCGATCTGCTGCCAGAGGTCGCTGCCGTGACGAAGGTGGTAAAGGGCCGGGGCCATGACGACGTCGCGTCCGGACCGGGCAACCAGCCGCGCCAGGTCCTCCTCCATGGAGGTGCATCTTCCATCGTCATCAAGCTGCCGCGAGACCAACACTAACGCGGGTCCTGCCACGAAGCCCTCACCTCCCACGCCGATACGTGACATCCCAAATAGACAATCTTGCATGCAACAGAATACAGTCAGCGACGCAACTTGTCCAGAGAGCGCGTCACGATGGGACACACTTTCGCACAGGCTCTGACAATCCTCAGCCACCACCGCCGACGCAGCCGGCAGCATCAATGTTCAGCGACCAGATGAATACGCTGAACGTCACTCTCGCCAGATACGTCATTGCAATCGCTGAAGCCGCACACTGTCATCCGACCGGCTTCGCACATCGCCAACACGCCTTGACTTGGCACTTCCCGGACAATACTATGGCTGCAAGTCTCCAGTCTCAAACCTGTGAGGGGAAATATGAGCAAGAGCGACGGGACCGGAAATGGCGACCTGCGTCCAGATCGCGTGCCCTCGACAGCCAATGAGACCCGGCAAGAGCAGTCTGAAGAATCGGCCACCGACCGCCCCTCTTCTTCGGACGCGCCCGAGGAGTCCGGCAATGCTGGCCGCCGACGTATTCTGAGTATCGTCGTACCCGTTCTCGTTGCGCTCGTGGGAGCGTTCCTGCTCGGCCTGTGGGTTCTTGGTGACCGCGAGCCAGTGGACGTCGAACCGCGCGCGGGCAGCCAGGTAACGCAGGCACCAGGTGCTGCTGACCAGACCGGCCAATCCCCTGCCCAACCCTCCACCTCCTCCTCGGCTGCAACCGATCAGGCGGCTGAGCAGGCGAGCGGCGCGGCCGAGCAGTCCTCCGCACCCGGCACCTCTGAGACTGCCGGCGGACAGCCCGCCCGGCAGCAGACGGAGGTCGCGCAGCAGACTGGCTCTCAGCAGCAGTCGGCGGCATCCGATCAACCGGCTCCGGCGCCGACCGGTGGCGGCGCCTCCTGGCCGAATTTCCGCGGCGACGGCTACGACAACATCGCCCAGAGCGCATCGGGCCTGGCGTCAAGCTGGCCGAGTGACGGGCCGAAGAAGCTGTGGTCGAAGAAGATGCTCGGCCCCGGTCACGCGGGCGCGGCGATCGCAAACGGTCGCGTCTACGTCCTCGACTATGACCAGAGCGCGCGCCAGGATGTGCTGCGCTGCATGTCGCTTGCAGACGGCAGCAGGATCTGGCGCCAGTCATACGCAGTGCAGATCAAGGACAATCACGGTATCTCGCGCACCGTCCCCGCCATCGCGGGTGGCTACGTGGTAACTCTGGGGCCGATGGGCCACGTCACCTGCGCCCGGACTGACAGCGGTGAGATCG
>CAZAHB010000022.1:0-37564 GCA_964484945.1 uncultured Armatimonadia bacterium
CGCCCCACGTATAATACCGCGATCGGGGTGGTGCTGGGGGAAAGGGGGGGGGGGCCCGCGGGGCGCAGCGAGGCGACACTCGCAAAACGTGCAGAGCGCAGCGGCGCACGTTCGTGGTGGGCGTAGCTCAAAGGCAGAGCACCTGACTGTGGCTCAGGTGGTTGTGGGTTCGATTCCCATCGCCCACCCCATTTCAACATCAGCGATCGGCAGCAAACGGCGGCGAACGCCAGCGTACGGCAGCAACGGCACACTGACGGCTGATGGTTGCTGACGCTCGCTGACGTTGGTTGACGCTTGCTGTATGACTGATGCGCGCCCGTAGCTCAGCGGATGAGAGCAACGGACTTCGGATCCGTAGGTCGGAGGTTCGAATCCTTCCGGGCGCGCCAGCCGTTACCAGCACGCCCCCGCATGGAGCGCTTCGCGGGGCTTGACAGAGCGATTCGAAAATCATAGGATATACCTCCACCCTACAGCGTGGACCGGTAGCTTAGTTGGCAGAGCAGGGGATTCTTAATCCCAAGGTGGTTGGTTCGAATCCACCCCGACCCACCACCTAACTCTTCACACCGGTCAGGCGCGGTGGGGGCGGCGCGCCGTCTCTGCATGCGTCGCCGGCGCTCCGATCAGAACACAGCCCGGGCGCGTGATGGAACCGGTAGACATGCATGACTTAGGATCATGTGGGGCAACCCGTGGGAGTTCGAATCTCCCCGCGCCCACCAGCAGACCACCATCAGGGCCGCTCGCGCGGCCCCGTTTCACTATTTCGGGTGGCAGTTTCCCCGGCCGGCACGTCTTGCGCGCCGAGCGCCGCCCGGCACGGACGGGAGCGATCTGTCGTGGAAGTTGACGTGCTCGATCATGGGGGCAGCCGCTACACCATACACGTGACACTCGACAAGGGCGAGGTCAACAACGCCTTCAATCGGACGTATCAGCAGCTTTCCGATCGCGGCGGTATCAAGGGCTTCCGGCCCGGTAAGGTCCCGCGCAAGATTCTTGACCGCTACTACGATGAGGAACTCATCCGAGCGGTCACGTACGAGGACCTGATCCAGGACCGCCTTGAAAAGGCCATGGACGAGGAGAGCCTGCAACCCATCGACCAGCTTGATGTCCAGCATGGAGCGCCGCCGGACGACGAGGAAGAGCTGGCCGAGACCATCAAGTCGGGCCTCGTCGAGGATGAAGACGAGGAAGAGGCGGTGGAGGCCGTTGAAGAAGCGGGTGAGGAGCCCGAAGAGGCCCTCGAAGACGCCATGGAGGACATCCCGCTGAAGGAGGGCGAGCCGTTCGAGTTCTACGCCACGTTCACCTCCTACCCGCGGCCGGAACTGCCGGATCTATCCGATCTGTCGCTCAAGCGGCCGGTCTCCGACGTGTCTGACGAGGATGTTGACGAGCGTCTCCAGGAACTGCGACGGATCAACGCCGTCGAGGTCGAAACGGATCGCGAGGAGATCGCCGACGGCGATGAGGTCATCGTCGATATCAGTATCGTCCTTGAGGACGAGGACCCCGACGAGGCCGAGCCGCGCCAGGAAGAGATCATCATCGGCGAGCGCGATTACATCGGCGACATCGATCAGGAACTGATCGGCCACGAGCCTGGCGACATCGTCGATGTGGACTATACCTTCGACGAGGATCATCCCGACGAGAGCCTCGCCGGCAACTCCGCGCGGGTCATTGCGGAGATCGACTCGTTCTCGGCACGAGAGTTGCCGGAACTGGATGACGAGTTCGCCCGGAGCCTCGGTGATTACGAGAATATGGAGCAGCTTCGGGAATCGGTTCGCGAGCAGTTGCAAGAGGCTCGCGAGGAAGAGGCGGATGAAGAACTTCGATCCCAGGTTCTGCGTCATATAGTCGAGAACGTGGAGATGGAACTTCCGAAGCAGTTCGTGGACGAGGCCGCTGAGAGCAGCCTTGACGATCTGCGATCCGAACTGCAGCAGACAGGCATGTCAATCGAGGAGTTCGCCGAGGCCAGTGGGCTGACCGAAGAGGAGTTGCGCGAAAATCAGCAGGCGCGAGCCATCAGCAGCCTGAAGCTGCACTTCGCCCTGGAGGCCTTTGCCGAGCAGCGGGGGATCGAGGTCAGCGAGGATGACGTCACCGCCGAGTTGCAGCGTATCGCCGATCAGGCCGATGGCGACATGCAGTTCGTCCAGCAGGCCGCTGCTCTCCAGCCGAATTTCCTCGACGAAGTGGAGGGCCGCGTTATGCGGCGCCGCCTGCTTGAGGACATCATCGGTGAGGCGGAGGTCGAGGACGTAAGCGCAGAGGAGTACGAGGAGTACGCCGCGGAGCTTGCCGGGGCTGAGGAGTCCGAAGCCGACGTTGAGATAAGCTCGGAAGACGAGGCAGAGGAAGTAGAAGAAGCCGAAGAGATCGCAGAGGGTGAAGAAGCATCGGATGAGGCTCCGATTTCGGATGACGAGGGCGACGATGACGCGGCGTTGAATGAAGAAACGGAACATTCTGCCGACGAAGATGTCGAGGAGAGTGAAGACGAGTGAGACTTATCCCGACTGTTGTTGAACAGACACCGCGCGGAGAGCGTGCGTACGACATATACTCTCGGCTCCTGAAGGAGAGAATCGTCTTCGTAGGGACCGCGATTAGCGACGAGCTTGCCAGTTCAATTATGGCACAGTTAATCTTCCTGCAGGACGAGGACCCGCTGGAGCCGATTTCGCTGTATATCAACTCGCCCGGCGGAAGTATCACGGCGGGGCTGGCCATATATGATACGATGCAGTACATCCAGCCTGAGGTCCACACCTGGTGCACCGGGCAGGCTGCGAGCATGGCCGCTGTGTTGCTCGCTGCCGGCGAACCGGGGCATCGGTACGCATTGCCCTATTCGCGAGTGATGATCCACCAGCCGTGGGGCCAGCTATCCGGGCAGGCCGCTGATGTTCAGATCCAGGCCGAAGAGATTCTGCGCCTGCGCAAGTGGATCAACCAGATCCTGGCTGACCACACCGGCCAGCCGGTCGAGCAGATCGAGAAGGACACTGACCGCGATTACTTCATGACCGCCGAAGAGGCCACCGAGTACGGTGTGGTGGACTCGGTCGTTGAGAAACAGCCGACCGACGAGGAGTAACGTCGCGCCAACTGCCGCAGGAAGGGGCGAACCGGCCAGGTTCGCCCCGGCCACACTACCAGAAATGTGCGCGATGGGGAGAGTTGACGATGGATATCGACGGACAGGGCAAGGACTCCCGACCACTGCGTTGCTCGTTCTGTGGGCGTGAGAAACCCAAACAGGTCAAAGAACTGATCGCCGGCCCGGGTGTGTATATCTGCCCGGACTGCGTTGAGCTGTGTAACCAGATCATTCGGGGCAAAGCCGAGAAGGAAGCCAAGACGGCCGCGGCCGAGGGTCGCGTCCCAACGCCCCGTGAGATATGTGACTACCTCGACAGCTATGTGATCGGCCAGGATCGGGCCAAGCGTGTGCTGGCAGTGGCTGTGTACAACCACTACAAGCGCGTGCGGCTCGGTGCGATGGACGCCGACGTCGAGCTTGACAAGACGAACATCATGCTGCTTGGGCCGACCGGCTGCGGGAAGACGCTGCTGGCGCAGAGCCTGGCGCGCATGCTCGATGTTCCCTTCACAATCGCCGACGCCACCTCGGTCACCGAGGCCGGGTATGTCGGCGAAGATGTCGAGAACATCCTGCTGCAGCTTCTTATCTCCGCCGGTGGTGATGTGGAGCGCGCGGAGCAGGGCATCGTCTACATCGATGAAATCGACAAGATCGCGCGGAAGGCCGACAATCCGTCGATCACCCGTGACGTCTCCGGTGAAGGCGTGCAGCAGGCGTTGCTGAAGATCCTCGAAGGAACTGTGGCAAACGTGCCTCCGCAGGGCGGCCGCAAGCACCCGCAGCAGGAGTTCATCCAGATCGACACGACGAACATCCTGTTCATCTGCGGCGGCGTGTTCGACGGACTGCTCGATATCATCCGGGAACGCACCCGCAACCGGACAATGGGCTTCCGCGCCAAGGCAGGCAGGACCGATGAGAAGGATGACGACGAACTGCTGGCGGAGGTCATGCCGCAGGACCTGATGAAGTTCGGGCTGATCCCCGAGTTCATCGGCCGACTGCCGAATATCGCCACCATCAATCACCTCGACCAGGACGCATTGGTGAAGGTGCTGGTGCAGCCGCGCAACGCGCTGATTAAGCAATACAAGAAGCTGCTCTCGCTGCTTGACGGTGTGGAGCTTGTGGTCACGGACGAGGCGCTCGAGGCGATTGCGGAGAAGGCGATGGAGCGCAAGACCGGCGCCCGCGCGCTGCGAACGGTTATTGAGCAGATCATGCTTGACGTGATGTACGAGATCCCGTCGCGTGATGACATAAACCGTTGTACCATCGAAGCGGATACGATCCGGGAGGGCGCGGAGCCACTTCTGGAGAATGTATCCGACGATGATCGTGAGGTCGCGTGAGAGCGATCAGCGAACACGTGCGTGGCGGCTCACCCCCGGAGGGCGCCGCCACGTGAACGGGACAACCATATCACGCAGGGGCAATCTCGATGCGTCATAACCCATCCGACCCGCCGGAGCGGGATCCACGACCACCGGCGACATCTGATCCATCCCCGCCGGCCGACTGGGTCGCGCGTGCGGACAGTGAGCATGACGGCGAGGGCCCGGTCATGATTCCGGTTCTGCCGGTGCGCGATGTCGTAGTCTTCCCCGGAACCGTCACTCCCCTCATCTTCGGACGTGAGCGAAGTCTGCGCGCGCTTCGACGAGCCCGCAGCGAGGACGCGTTGGGGCTTCTGGTGGCGCAGCGAGACCCCGATGAGGACAACCCTCTGCCCGATGAACTGTACCCTGTCGGGACCGTCGGCCGATGCCTGCAGGCACTCGAACTGCCGGATGGCACCGTGCGCGCGGTCTTCGAGGGCCAGACACGGGTGCGGATTGTCGATATGCTCGACGTGGACCCCTTCATGCGCGCCGAGATCACCCCGGTCGTTGAGGTGCGGCCCGACCCCGCACCGTGGGTTGAGGCGCTGAAACGGCGCGCGCTGGAGGACTTCGAGGAAGCCACTGAACTGTCCCGACGTATCCCGCCCGAAGCGCTCGTCACCGCGCTGAATATCGACGACCTCGGCCAGCTTGCCGACATCATCACCTCCTGTCTCGACCTTGATCTGGAGGAGCGGCAGACCCTCCTGGAGGAGCCGGACTGCACCCGCAGGCTTCAGACCGCTGCCCGCCATCTGCGCGAGGAGTTGCGCATCCTGCGGCTCGAAGAGGAGATGCGGCTGCGCGTTGAGGACGAGATAGAGGACAATCAGCGGGAGTATTACCTCCGCGAGCACCTCCGCGCCATCCAGGATGAACTCGGGGGCCCTGACGGGGCGATGGGCGAGGCGTGGGAGTATCGCGAGCGAATTGAGGCCGCCGAACTTCCGGAGGCCCCCCTCAACGCCGCGATGGAGCAGGTAGACCGGCTCGAGCGCATGCCGATGGCGTCCCCGGAAGTGAGCGTCATCCGGACCTACCTCGACTGGATCCTCGAACTGCCGTGGTGTGTAAGCACGGGAGACCAGCTCGACATCGAAGCCGCGACGCGGACGCTCGATGAGGATCATTACGGTCTCCGTAAGCCCAAGGAGCGCATCCTGGAGTTCCTCGCGGTGCGCCAGCTTGTTGAAGACGTCAAGGGGCCTATCCTCTGCTTCGTGGGGCCGCCGGGGGTGGGGAAGACCTCCATCGGCCAGTCCATCGCCCGCGCGCTGGGGCGCAAGTTCATCCGCATATCGCTGGGCGGGGTGCGAGACGAGGCCGAGATCCGGGGCCACCGTCGCACGTACGTGGGGGCGATGCCCGGGCGGATCATCCAGGCACTGCGGCGCGTCGGCTCAAACAACCCGGTTTTCATGATCGACGAAGTTGACAAGATCGGTGCCGACTTCCGTGGCGATCCGTCGTCTGCGCTGCTGGAGGTGCTCGACCCGGAGCAAAACTCGGCGTTCAGCGATCACTATCTCGAGGTCCCGTTCGACCTCTCCAGCGTGCTGTTCATCGCCACCGGGAACCTGCTCGACCCGATCCCGCCGGCGCTGCAGGATCGCTTCGAGATCATCGAATTCCCCGGATACATCGAGGAAGAGAAGCTGCAAATCGCGCGCGAGTTTTTGGTCCCCAAGCAGCGGGACTCGCACGGCCTCACCGGGAACTCCATCCGCTTCCACGAGTCAGGATTGCGGGCGCTCGTGCGGCATTACACCCGCGAAGCGGGCGTCAGGAACCTCGAGCGCGAGATCGCGGCGGTCTGCCGGAAGGTCGCGCGCGATGTCGCCGCCGGCGATGATGGCTGCGCGCAGATCACCTCGGATACAGTCCGGGAGATGCTCGGCCCTCGCCGGCACTCATGGGGGGCGGCCCGCGGCGAACCGGCGGTGGGCGTGGCGACAGGACTGTCCTACACGGCCGCCGGGGGCGATGTCATCTCCATCGAAGTGGGGGTCGTCGATGGGGACGGCGAGCTTCTGCTCACCGGGCAGCTTGGCGATGTGATGAAGGAATCCGCGCAGGCCGCGCTCAGCCACGTGCGTGGTCGTGCAAGCGAGTTTGAGCTTGGAGCCGATTACTTCAGCGAGCGCGATATTCACGTTCACGTTCCCGCCGGAGCGGTGCCCAAGGAGGGCCCGTCAGCCGGTGTTGCGATCGGCACCGCGCTGATTTCGGCGGTGACCGGGCGGGCGGTCCGCGAGGATGTGGCGATGACCGGCGAGATCACGCTGCACGGGAAGATCCTCCCGATCGGCGGGGTGCGCGAGAAGGTTCTGGCCGCGCACCGCGCTGGCATGAAGACGGTGCTGCTGCCCGAGGAGAATGAGAAGGACCTCGAGAACGGCGAGCAGTTCCCCGAGGAGGTCTTCGAGGACCTGGAGATTGTATTTGTGTCTGAGATGGACGAGGTCCTGGAGCGGGCACTGGTGGACGGGTAAGGGGTCCGCAGGCTGGGAGCCTGCCCCACATGATGAATGTGTTCGTGTGCATGTGGCGCGGTCATACTGCCCGCGGTCGTGGATGGAGTTCGCCGAGCGTAGCGGGATAACGACGGGCGGGCAGGGAAGCTGCTTCGCGCCGCCAGACGACAGCGGGCGCTCAGCACCCTTACACCCCAGACGCCACGGTGTGAGGGCCGCCCCTCCTGAACGGCTCTCAGGGCGTCGAGTGGACCTGCGAACGTAGCGAGCAGGTCCACTCGAAGAGCCTCATTTGACGCCCTGACCAGCCCTGCTGTATACTCAGCGCACAATCAGACCCACCTCACAGGCCCTGACGGGGAGGTGTGGCGGTCCCGCGATCCACAGAGAGCCGGCGGAGTGCTGAGAGCCGGTGGTCGCCCCGCCGCTGGTCGCCCCTGAGCCGCGACGCCGAACTGCGTGCAATACCATACGCCTGGCAGGCGCCGCCGACTGACGATCGTTACCTCGTCCACGAGAGCCGAGCGATCGGCGCACCCGATCGCCATCGGAATCCGGGTGGTACCGCGAGAGCAAGCCTCTCGTCCCGTGCAGGGACGAGGGGTTTATGCGTTTAAGGTAGACAGACAGCAATTCTTACTTCGAAATCAAGGAGCAGATTTATGCCCGAGAAGATGCCGCCGGCCTACGATCACGATGAGGTCGAGAGCAAGTGGTACGACTACTGGCTCGAGGAGGACGTGCCCTCCGCCGAGCTTGACCGCGACCGCGAACCGTTTTGCATTGTCATACCCCCGCCGAACGTGACCGGTTCGCTGCACATGGGCCACGCGCTGGATAACACCATCCAGGACCTGCTGACCCGCTGGAAGCGCATGCAGGGCTATGCGGCGCTGTGGCTGCCGGGCACCGACCATGCCGGCATCGCCACGCAAAACGTTGTGGAAAAGATGTTGGCGGAAGAGGGGAAAAGTCGCCACGACCTCGGCCGTGAGAAGTTCATCGAGAAGACCTGGGAGGTGGCCGACGACCATCATGATGTGATCATCGGCCAGCTTCAGCGCCTTGGCTGCACCCCGGACTGGTCGCGCGAGCGCTTCACCCTTGACGAGGGCCTCTCCAACGCCGTGCGCGAGGCGTTCGTGACGCTCTACGAGGAAGGCCTGATCTACCGCGGGGCCCGCATGATCAACTGGTGCCCGCGGTGCTCAACGGGCCTGTCGGACCTTGAGGTTGAGCACATGGACGAGCAGGGCCGCCTGTGGCATATGCGCTATCCGGCCGCCGATGGCGGGCCTGGCGTGGTCGTGGCCACCACGCGCCCGGAGACGATGCTCGGCGACACCGCGGTGGCGGTGCATCCCGATGATGAGCGCTACGCGGATCTGATCGGGAAGACCGTGGTGCTGCCACTGATGGACCGGGAGATACCGGTTGTGGCGGATGAACTGGTCGATCTGGAGTTCGGCACGGGGGCGGTGAAGGTCACGCCCGCGCATGATCCGACGGATCTGGAGATCGCGCAGAACCATGGCCTCGACCGCGTTGTGGTCATCGATGATGATGGCAATATGACCGATGCGGCCGGCGACTTCGCGGAAATGGATCGCTTCGACGCCCGCCGGCAGATTGTGGCGGCGCTGGAGGAGCAGGGCCTGCTTGAGGGCATCGAGGAGCATCATCACAAGGTGGGGCACTGCTCGCGATGTGACACGATCGTGGAGCCGCTCGTTTCGGAGCAGTGGTTCGTGGCGATGGACGAGCTTGCCGGGCAGGGCCTGCGAGCGGTGGACGAGGGCATGGTGCGCTTCGTGCCCGAGCGGTGGACGAAGGTCTACCGCGAGTGGCTTGAGAACATCGAGGACTGGTGCATCTCGCGGCAGCTCTGGTGGGGGCATCAGATCCCCGCGTGGTGGTGCGAAAGCTGCCAGCAGTGGATCGTCTCCCGTGAGGATCCGACCGAGTGCCTCTCATGCGGCGCGACGAACCTGGTGCAGTCGCCCGACGTGCTCGACACCTGGTTCAGTTCGGGACTCTGGCCCTTCAGCACGCTCGGGTGGCCGGAGAAGACCGAGGAGCTTGACTTCTGGTTCCCGACCAGCACGCTCGTGACCGCCTACGATATCATCTTCTTCTGGGTCGCGCGGATGATTATGGACTCGATGCACTTCACGGGCAAGCAGCCCTTCGACACCGTCTTCATCCACGGCCTGGTGCGCACTGAGGACGGGCAGAAGATGTCCAAGTCGCTGGGCACCGGCGTCGATCCGCTGGAGCTGATCGACGAGTACGGTGCCGACGCCCTGCGCTTCGCGCTGATGCAGATGATCACGCACGGGCAGGATCTGCGCTACTCTGAGGACCGCGTGCTGGGCGCGCGAAATTTCTGCAACAAGCTCTGGAACGTGACGCGCTTCGTCACCATGAATCTGGAGGACGCGGCGCAGGAGCGCATCGATCTGGCCGAAGCGGATCTGTCGCTGGCTGACCGCTGGATACTCTCGCGGCACCATCACCTGCTGGAGACACTCGATCGCGAGCTTTCGCGTTACAACATTGCGCAGGCCGCCGACGCGCTCTATGAGCATATCTGGAGCGAGTTCTGCGACTGGTACGTGGAGCTTGCCAAAGGTGACCTGTACGATCCGGAGACGCCGGAGCGCAAGGCAATCACGCAGGAGGTGCTGCGGACGGTGCTGGATGGCATCCTCCGCGCGCTGCACCCGATTATGCCCTTCGTCACCGAAGAGCTGTGGCACCGTCTCTACGATGAGGTCGGGCCGATTGCGCTGGCTGACTTCCCGATGGCCGACGAGGAGATGTATGATGAAGCCGCGGAGGAGCGCATGGACCAGTTCCAGGCGACGGTGAGCGCGATCCGCACCCTCCGCGCGGCATTGACGTTGCCCCCCTCGCAGCGCGCGCCGGTGACGATTATCGGCGATGACGCGACGAGCCTGGGCCTTCTGGAGACCCAGGAGGACGGCCTGAAGAGCCTGGCGATGATCTCGGAGCTTGAGCTGCTCGAGCCCGGTTCGGAGGCGCCTGAGAACTGCCTGGCGGCCTCGGTGCAGGGCTCGCAGGTCTTTCTGCACGTGCCCGGGAGTGTGGATATCGCCGAGGAGATCGAACGTCTCGACAATCGTATCGAGGACATTGAGGGGAACATGCGCAAGAGTGAAGGGAAGCTGAGCAACGAGGGCTTCGTGGAGAACGCGCCGGAGGAGATTGTCGAGCGCGAGCGCGAGCGCCTCGCCGAGTCGAAGGAGAAGATCGCGCAGCTTCGCGAGCGGCGCGAGACGCTGAGCGAGTTGGCTTGAGGCCGGAGGCGTGGTCTGTCGTGCCGTTGTCGTCATGGAGGGGCCGAAGGTTCCACCCCGGCCCACGGGTTCGCGATTCCGGGCGGTCTTCTGCATCCGAACGACACACGACCGGGCGGCAATGTAATGCCGCCCCTCCAAACGACTGGACGGGGAGGCCCATCATGGCCACCATCGACATCTCGGGCTCCATCATCTCCATCGAGACCGATATGCTGTCGGCGGAAGTGCGTACCGAGGGATACGTCTCGGGCGTATCTCGCCAGACGTTCATCGACAGGAGCACGGGGGCGGTCGATCTCAGCTTCGGGCTGAACATCGCGGACTTTCTGCTGGAGCCGAAGTGGGATGACCCGGATACGGACGTGGAGCACCCCTACCACGGGCGCGATGACGTTCATGGCGAACTTCCACACCGCTACGTCGAGGGCCCGCAAATCTGTACCCAGGCGGGCGAGTTGCAGTTCGAGACATTTGAGGGCGACGACTTCGTCGCAGTGCGCCAGTGGCACGAGTGGCAGTGGGCCACCTACGGCCGCGAGCCCGGCTCGCGCTGGGAGCAGACGCTCGTGTTCGTGGACGGGCTGAGGCACTTCATCTCCGCGGATCGGATCATCAGCGCCAACACGGTCGATGATCTGATCTTCCGGCTGGATATGCCCGGCCACCTCAAGCACGAGGCCGGCGACAGCTTCGAGCGCATCTATCTGAGCTACCGGGGCGAGATCCCGTCCGACGAGTTCGTGGAGGACTTCCCGCCCGATGCCCGGTACCTCTACTCTCGCGAAGATTTGGGCGTGCCCGAGACGATGGTGCGTGCGTATCAGGTGACGATGCCCGATGGCTTGGAGGGGCCGTGGCTGGCGGGGATTACGCTCGATCCGTCGGTGGTCTACCAGGCGTGGTGCCATCAGCGGGGATATGTGTGCTTCATTGAGGAGATTGGCGGGCGGCGCGTGGAGGCGGGGGAGAGCTTCGGCGCGGCCTACCTGGTGGGCTGGTTCGACTCGGTGGATGAGATGGAGAGCGCGGCTCGCGAGCATACCGGCGCGCAGGGATTGCGCGTGGACGCCTCGGGCTGGGAGCTTACGCCCCGGCCGGCGGAGGCGTAACGGATGGCACGACGCAAGCCGCGCGGAATGACGGTCCTGAGCTATCTATTGGCGCTGGCCGCGCTTTGTATCGCCATCGGTTACGTGGACGCGGTGGCGACGTTCTACGTCCGCGGGATGCTGAAGGTCTCCCAGGAGGGCGGGAACTTCGCCCAGGCGGTAACCGAGGCAATGCCGCCGCGAATCGTCGCGCTGGAGCAGACGCGCCAGGCGGCGACGGTGCTGGTGCTCGTCACAGTGGCGGTGGTGGCCGGGCGGAATCTCCAGCAGCAGATCGGCACTGCCCTGGTCGGCCTCGGTGGGTGGATGATCTTCCGCTACGCCGGGATTCGGACCATCACCGACTGGCCGGGCGGGCTGACTGACATCGACACGGTGCTGTATCTGCCACACGCGGTGTACGCGCCGGTGTGGATGCCGATTGTCATCGCGCTGGGCGTAGCGGCGATCGGTGTGACGCTGATACGCGCGGGGGCGCTGGCGATGCGGAAATCGTAGGCCGTTACCGCCGTACGTGTCGTTTGTACGACGGGCTTCCAGCCCGTCAGTCGTTCCTGAACGGCGTGCGGACGAGGGCGTCCGCACCACGGACGGATGCTTTGCCTGACGATTCGTTGAGGAGGAGACACAATGGAAGACGTCACCACCATTCCAGGCGACAGGCTCGGAGAGGGCTCACCGATCCGAGTCGAGATACTCGAGACCGATCAGGACCTGTACCATGACATGGCCCGCACGATGCTCAACAAGGTGGAGGAGAACGAGGAGATCGGTAAACCCACGGTCTTCATCCTCCCTGTGGGGCCGGTCGGCCAGTATTCGCGGATGGCACGGATCTGCAACATCGAGCGCATCAGCCTCGAGAACCTGTGGTGCTTCAACATGGACGAGTACCTCACGGAGGATGGGGACTGGCTGCCGATCGACCATCCGCTGAGCTTCCGCGGGCACATGAAGCGCAGCTTCCTCGACCTGCTGGATGACGAACTGTCGCCTCCGCAGGAGCAGGTGATCTTCCCCGATCCGCACGACCCGCAGAAGGTCCCGTTGATGATGGAACAACTCGGTGGCGTGGACATTTGCTACGCCGGGATCGGCATCAACGGACACATTGCGTTCAATGAGCCGCCCGAGCCGGGGGAGAGCATGCCTGTCGAAAAGTTCGCTGAGCTTCCCACGCGGGTGCTGGAGCTTTCGCGCGAGACGCGGACGATCAACTCGGTGACAGTCGCGGACGGGAACATGGAGATCATCCCGCCGACGGCGGTCACGGTCGGCATGAAGGAGTGCCTGAGCGCGCGGGAGATCCGGTTGTACTCGAACCGCCCGTGGCAGCGCGCGGTTATCCGGCGGGTGCTGCACGGCGAAGTCACCGCGAAGGTCCCGTGCTCGCTGGTGCAGACCCACGATAACGCGTCGCTGACGCTGACGGAGTTCGTGGCCGAGCCGCCGAGGCGGAGGCTGGCGTAGGGCGTTCGCTGTTCTCGCCCTCTCCCGCCTGATCAGCGTTGTTTGCTGATCCCAATCCGGAAGGGGGCGGGAGGGGGAAAGCGATGTCGTTTGTCGCAGGGGAGGGGCCGCCGTTCGCCTTTGCAGTAGCCTTTCCGTGCGACGGACGTTTGCAAGGCAAACTCCGACAGGATCGCTTACGATCCTCCGGACACTCCTGTCCGTCGGCCGTTCCCTTGCCGTGTTGTCGTCCGGAGGTCGGGCCAGCCCTGGCCCGACGCGGGCCACATGTGTGGGCACGCACCGTCGCCGACCAAACGCCACACCCTTCCACCACCGCGCATCGCCTGATATAATTCACCCACGTGACGCGAGCCCGCATATGAGAGGCGTTCCCTTATGGTCATTATCGTCGAATCCGGTGCCGAAAAACAGGTCGTCGAAGATCTGATTGAGAAGGTCGAGGCCCTCGGCTTTACCCCGCACCCGATCTATGGTGTGGAGAAGACCGTCATCGCGGTTGTGGGCGAGAAGACGCAGGACAAGATCGAGATTCTCGAGACCATGCCCGGCGTCGAGCAGATCATTCCTATCCTCAAGCCCTACAAGCTCGTCGGGCGGGAGGTGAAGCCGAAACCCTCGGTGATCGATATTACCGATGACCTGGCCATCGGCGGAGAGAAGATCGTCATGATGGCCGGGCCCTGTGCGGTCGAGGGATATGACCAGCTTATCGAGATCGCGCAGTACGTGAAGGATGCCGGCGGGGACGTGCTCCGCGGCGGGATCTTCAAGCCCCGCACCTCGCCCCACAGCTTCCAGGGCCTGCGCGAAGAGGGCATCCCGATGGCGAAGGCCGTGAAGGCGGAGACCGGTATCCCCTTCATCACCGAGGTCGTGGACGTGCGCGATATAGAGATGCTGCACGAGGTCGCCGACATCTACCAGGTCGGCGCGCGGAATATGCAGAACTTCGCACTGCTGACCGAACTGGGCAAGGTGGATAGACCGGTGATGCTCAAGCGGGGGATGTCCGCTACCGTGGATGACCTGCTGCAGGCAGCCGAATACGTGGCGGTCGAGGGCAACGATGACGTGATTCTGTGCGAACGCGGCATCCGGACCTTCGAAACCTCCACGCGCAACACGCTTGACATCTCCGCCGTCGTGGCGATGAAGCGCTTCAGCCACCTCCCGGTCGTCGTCGATCCCAGCCATGCCTCGGGCAATGACTGGATGGTGCCCGCCCTGTCGAATGCGGCAATCGCCGCAGGTGCCGACGGGCTGCTTGTGGAGACACACTCGCACCCGCAGGAGGCGCTGGTGGACGGCCCGCAATCGGTGACACCGTCGGTGTTTTGTACTATCATGGAGGACCTGGCGGCTTTCGCCGAGGCTGCCGGTCGGACAATGTGACAGCTGAAGGGGGGAAGTTGGCCGCGCGCGCAGAATACTCACCTGGTGAATGGTGAGCCGCAGCGAGGCACCTGGTGATGGTTGGGCGGGAGGGCCACAGGGCTCTCCCGCTTCCTTCTTTGTCAGTGGTCAACAAAGAGCGGCGGACGGACTGGAATGCCTGTTCGACCAGGGACGGCGAATGATACGTGGCGACGTCGCCTGAACGGCGTGCACTCCGTGCCCGCGCATTGACGTACCGTGCCTTCGGGGGATACAATCAGTGCCACGAGAGGAGTTGCCACTGTGGCCGACGGAGCGGAAGCAGACACGGTCCGGCATGACGTTGTGCCTGACTGGTTGAAAGTTAAGACCGGCAAAGCCAGCCTCACGCGCGAAACGCGCCGACTGTTGCACGGTTGTGGTGTGTGTACAGTGTGCGAAGAGGCCATGTGCCCCAACATCGGCGAGTGTTTCGCCAGTGGCACCGCGACGTTCATGATTTTGGGAGATACCTGCACGCGCAACTGCCGCTTCTGCGCCGTTAAGCACGGCACGCCATCTCCCCCCGACCCGGATGAGCCCGAACACGTCGCCGAGGCCGCGGACAGGCTGGGGCTTGAGTTCGTGGTGCTCACCTGCGTGACCCGCGACGACCTTCCCGACGGTGGCGCCGGGCAGTTCGTTGCGACCATGGAGGCGCTTCGCAGGCGAACGCCGGGAGTGGGCATCGAAATCCTCACCAGTGACTTCGCGGGTAACCTTTCGCCACTGGAACGTGTACTGGAAACTAAGCCGGAGGTCTACAATCACAACGTGGAGACCGTTCCGCGGCTGCAGGAGGATGTACGCCCTGACGCGGATTATGAGCGGTCTCTCCGCGTACTCAGCACTGCCTCCGAGCAGGCTCCGGCGGGCACAGTCATCAAGTCGGGATTGATGGTGGGGCTTGGTGAAACTGTGGATGAGGTCGGCACCGTGCTGGGGGATCTCGCCGATGCGGGGTGCAGCGTGGTGACGATCGGCCAGTATCTCCGCCCGTCTCCGCAGCACCGGCCGGTGGCCCGCTACGTCCCGCCCGATGAATTCGCACTGTTCGAACAGATGGGCCGCAACCGGGGACTGAAGCGGGTTCTCAGCGGTCCGTTCGTGCGCAGCAGCTATCATGCCGCGGAGGTCGTTGCCGAACTCGGCGGCGAGTAGGCAGGCGGTCATCCGCAAAACTTCGGTCATGTCGCGCGCCTGGGCAGACAATGACCAATCGTATTGTCACAATCCTGCTGATAGTACTCACCACCGCCGCTCTCTTCGGAGAGGCGGGGCGCAACGTCATGGAGCCGGAGGGCCGGTGGCAGCAGTGGCTGCAGGTGCTCGTCGCGCAGCAGGTGGCGGACACGCTGGACCGCGAGGTGCAGGTCGGACCGATCACCGATATCTCATTGCAGGGAGTCACGGCCAGTTCCCTGGCAGTCGCTGAAGACGAAGCACTTGAAGACGGAGCCGTGATCCGGGCCGAGAAGCTGCGCATTGCCTTCGATTTGCCGGCCATTGTCCACCAGGAGGTCGCTCCGGCCGCCGGAATCTCGAGCGTCCGACTTGAGGGCGCGTGGGTCCACGCCGTGCGTGATCCGCACGGGGATCTGAACGTCCAGAAGCTCGTCCCGGAGCCGGTCGGGCCTCCGCCACCTCCAGAAGAGCGTTTCCAGGGCGTCGTGCGGATGGTAGACAGCACCATCGTCTACGATGATTACGCCGTGGACACGTTGACGGGCGGGCCGCTGAACATCGGTCTCACCGAGATCGACGCGGAGATCGACATGCGGAAGATTGGCTGGGCCGCGGTTGATCTGACGGCGCGCGAGCGCCTGGGGCGTTTCGGCGGGATCTCCCTGCAGGGCCAGACCGAATTTGAAAGCGGATTCGCATGGGCGAGAGCCGATGTGGACAGCATCGACGCGGCGTATTGGTTCGACACCCTGGTGGAGACGGCGGGGCTCGACGTCCAGCGCGGATTGGTCGATGTGTCCGGGACGTTCGGCATGATACCCGACGGGGACGGTGAGGCCGAGCGAAGCGTGGCGGCGGACGTCACGATCCGTCGGGGAGCCCTGACCTTGGCGGCTCTGGGCGGTCGTCAGATTCGCGCCGACGGGCAGCTCACCGGCACACTGGACGGTGCGCAGATACACCGGCTTGAGGCCCGCTCCGAGGGCGTCCGCATGGACGTGAGCGGCTATCTGGGCGACTGGGAGAATCTGACGCTTGACACGAGCTTCGATGGTGAGGTGACGCGCCCGAGTGAATTGCTCGAACTGGTAGCTGACCTGGGGCCGGAGGCTGGTGAACAGATCGAGGGTCTTGACATCGGTGGGCCGCTTTTGCTCTCGGGCAGGATGACCGGGCCCATCGAGCAGGCGAACATCAGCGCACAGATCGAGGCTCCCGGAGAGGTACGCTACGCGAACGCCGACGTCGGCGAAATCGCCGCCGGACCGATCGATCTGAGAGTAGATGTGCTTGACGTGACGGACCCGAATGTTCGCGGTCGGGCGAGGATCGCTCGCGCCGACGCCCCGGACCTCGAGCCGCTGCAGGCCGCACTGCCGGAGGAGATGGAGGGGCCGATCGAGGTCGCGCCGCTTGAGGATGTCGGAGCGGATGTCCTCTGGTCCGAGCAGATCCCGGTGGCGCAGACCGATCTGTCGGTTCCACGCGTGGCGGTCGGTGAGATGGCGGTCGAGGGACTGCGTACGTCCGTGGCGATGGCCGATGATGTGATTTACCTGCGAAACCTGCAGGCCGAGCCGCTGGGAGGCCGATTGACGGCCGATGCGGTGCTGGACATCGGGGGAGAGGAGGGCCCCTGGGCGTGGGCGCGTGGAACTCTCGACGGTTTCGATCTGGCGCGCCTGGGGGAGCTACCTGGCCTCGAGGCGGCCGAGCAGCTGCGCGGCGATTTCTCGGGCACTTTTGCAGGCGAGTTCGCCGCCGGTGCACCGGAGGGTATCGCGAACGTAGTTGTGGACGCACCGGCCTATCAGCAGTATTCGGTGGAGAGCCTGCGCGCGCTGGTGACCGTGGACGAAGAGGGCGTGGAGGTGCGGGGCGCCGGGTTCCAGGATCCGATGGGCGTGGGGCGTGTCCGTGCGGTGGTGCCTTTCGAGGGGGACATGGCCGCGAGCTTCTCCGTGGTGGGCGCGGACCTCGCAATAATCGCTGAACGCTTCGATCTGGGAGTGGAGGGCCTCGCGGGTGAGGTCTTCCTCAGTGGTTCGGCGAGCGGAACGCCCGATGACCCACAGGTCGATGCCACACTGCGCGGCTTCAACGTGGCCTACGAGGACTACGAGGTCGATGCGATCCAGGCCGACGTGGTCGGCGGGATGGACGAGGTCGCGATACGCGATCTCTACGCCTCCTCGGGGCGAATTATGGCCCGTGTTGACGGTACGCTCAGCGCGATCGACCTGGAGGAACCGGACGCGGCGCTCGACGGCACGGTGCAGCTTGCCGGCCCGGTTGACCAGAACACCCTGAAGCTGGCCGACATGAGCGAGGAGGATATCGTCGCGGCGGTCGAGGCCCGCTTCGACGTGGGGGGTACGCTCAAGAAGCCGATCGCGAGCGGAGAAGTCGCCCTGAACCATGCCCGGTACGAGACCCTCGCCACCGATGACGCGGTGCTCGCGATGAGTCTGCAGGGCGACGTTCTCCAGATGACCCAGTTGCGGGTGCCGCTTGCGGACGCGACCGTGACGGGCGCCGCAAGCGTCACATCGCTCTTCGACAACCCGATTGTCTCCGCCACCCTCCGCGCGGAGAATGTCATACTGCAGGATCTGGCGCCGCTTCAGGACATGGGCCTCCCGCTGTCGGGACGGGTGGACCTGCCCTACCTGAACGTTCAGGGACCACTGGACGGCCTGAAGGGGCTGGCGCAGATTGAAGCGACGGAGCTACAGGTAGGGAACGAGAATATCGGCGCGGTTTCTACGGCGATCGTGCTGGACCAGAATGCGCTGATGCTGCGACGCACGAATGTCGCTCTCGCCGCCGGGCAACTGGCCCTGGAGGGGAGTTATCGCCTCGATACGCAGCGGATCATGCCCTTCCAGGTGGCCCTGAAAAACGTAGCGATCTCCGAGTTGCTGCAGGTAGCGGTTCCGCTGGCCCGCTTTGCGCAGGGAACCGAAGAAGCCGAAGAGGAATCGCTGGCGAAACAACTCGCGTCGCTCTCCATGCGCATTGGCGGCCGCCTCGATGGGACGCTGTCAGTCGAGGGGCAGATCCCGGAGCAAGCGCCGGCTAACACGGATCCAAACGAGCGCATACGCCGGGCGCTCGAGGCTTTCGACGCCGAAGTCGATGTGAGTGTGCGGGATCCGTCATTTGACAACAAGCCGCTGCCGCGGTTGGCATTGACCACCCGGGTCGAGAAGAAACCGGAGGTCGCCCTGCAGCTTGAGGCGACAGAAGGGGACGCGCTGATCACCGCGGACGGGACCTGGGCTCCCGGTGGCGATGTGGAGCTGCTGACGCAGGTCAGTTCGTTCAATGTGGCCCGGTTGCGCCCGTGGGTCCCGGGGGCCTTCGAAGGGGTGGGCGGGCGGCTGAATCTGACGGTGCAGACAACGGGGAGCCTCGAGGAACCGCAGTTTATGGGCTCGATCGACGTGATCGAGCCGGAGGCGCACGGCGTGAAGTTCGACCTGATCTCCGCGCCGATTATCCGCTATGACGGTGATGTCGTCGATGTAGACAGCCTGGTGGTGCGCGAGAGCGAAGAGGAATTCTTTGTGGACGGGCAGATCCCGCTGGACTGGGATACTAAGTCCGTACCCAGGGACGCGCCGCTTGAGGTTGTACTTCGATCCGACGGTACCGATCTCGCGATTTTCCCGCCGGCGATTGCGGATGCGTTGTCTGAGCCGGGCCGGGAAAGCCCGCTTTCGCAGGTGGCGGCGACCGGGACACTGGACAGCCTGGTTAAGATCGCCGGCACGATGCGGCGTCCTGAGCTGAATGGCGAGGTGCACGTGGATGCCCCTGCGATTGAGACACCGTGGCTGGGCTCGCCGATTGAGGATATTTCGCTCAACGTCAGTTTCACCGGTGTCGAGGGGAAGACGGTTGTTGATCTCAAACAGATGGCCGCGCGCGTGGAGTCCACGAGCGTAACCGCGTCGGGAAGCGCGGAGATGGCCGAGTATGAACTGGCGAGACTGGCCGAGAATACCTATGACTTAAACATGTCCGTGGAGGCTCCGAAGCAGAGGCTGGGCAGCGACGGGATGGCACTGCGGAACGTGGGGGGCGAGGTCAGCTTCGCAACGGCCGAGCCGGGGCGGCACCGCCTGACCATAGATGATGTAGGAGCGGACCTCGGCGACGGCAGAGTTTTCATTGACGGTACGGTTGATGTGACGACATTCGATCCTGAACAGATCGCGCAGAATGATTTTGATGTCAGGATCGTTGCTGATCGCGCGCGCCCGCGCTACGGCAACTTCTTCCTGGGCACCGCGGACGGCGAGATCGCAATTCGCAACGCACAGCCGGGCGAGCCTGTTGCGATGGAGGGTGGGATCACCCTCTCGCACGCGGTGATTGGCATCCCGCCGATGGGGGGCCGGGAAGAAGGGCCGGGCCTCCACGGGATGCCGTCGAGTTTCCCGCTGATCAACTTCGACGTGGCGCTGGCCATTGGACCGGATGTGCGCGTGAAGACTACAGGGTTGACGGCTCCGCTGGAGCCCACGGAGAAGGCTGTCTGGCTCCGCGGGACACCGCAGCGGCCCACCGTGCAGGGGCTTGTGGAGGTGCAGGAGGGCGAAGCAGACATATCCGGCGGCGTGCTGGACGTACAGACGGCCGGTGTGCGCTTTCTGGTCCGCCCCAGGCTGGGGGGGCAGCGGAAACCGCCAGTCGAGCTTGAGATGGACGGACGCGTATGGGCGACCGCCACGCGGACGATCGAGCAGGCATACGTGGGCGGCCGGCAACTCGACAACGTGCTCGTGCAGCTTCAAGTGAGTGGAACGCTGCCGGATCACATCCATGTGCAGGTCTCTTCTACTCCGCCATTAGCAGAGGAGCAGATTTATGCGATGCTGGGGACCGCACCATTCAGTGGCGGCGGGTTGGGAAAGGCCGGGGACCTCGAGGACGTGATGACCGAGCAGTTCGTCTCGGCGCTGGGAGCGGCATTCCGCCATTACGTCTTCCAACCGTTCCAGGAGGACCTCAAGCAGCTTTTCGGCCTGTCGGTGTTCGAGGTGAGCTTTGCCTTCGATCAACCGGTTGACGTGCGACTGGGAGGATACCTCATTGAGGATCTTCTCGTCACATACGAGACGTCGGTAATAGGCGAAACAGAATCGGACTACGAACTGGCCGTTTCGTACAAAGTGCAGAGGCGGTTCGAACTGACCTACGAGACGACCGAGGAAAGCGATAATCGGTTCCTCGTGGAGTACGTGTACGAATTCTGAGAGCGGACGGGTGGAAGCAATCCACTGACGCCGCAACCCGGAGAGGGAGTCGCTGTCTAAGGTGAACGGCAACACGGGGGCGCAAACCAGCGGGCAGGCTGTCAATGACGGCGACGGTACGTCTGCCGATAGCGGTGAACGCCCGCCCTTCGAGGTTGTGGTGGAGGAGAACCGCGACCGCATCTACAACGTAATCTACCGTATGGTGGGTGACCAGGAGGAGGCCGCGGATCTCACGCAGGATACGTTCGTCGCGGCCTTTCGCGCCTACGACAGGTTTCGGTACGATGCGTCGGCCTATACCTGGCTGTATCGAATTGCGGTCAACCTCACTAAGAACCGGTTTGAGAAGAATCAACGCATGGACTCGCGACGGGCCTACTCACTGGACGAGCCCATGCAGCTTGACAGCGATGAGGTGACGCGCCAGGTCGAAGACCGGACACTGGCCCCCGACCGGGTAGCCGAGAACGATCAGCTTCGTGCGATCGTGCTTGAAGAAGTGCGCAACCTCAAGTACGATTACCGCGAGGTGGTCGTGCTCAGGGATCTGGAGGGGCTGCAATACAAAGAGATCGCTGAAGTCGTGGGGTGCAGCGTCGAGGCCATCAAGAGTCGCCTGTTCCGGGCTCGCACTGTGCTTCGAGAGCGCCTCGAGGAGCGGTTGGAGGAGATTCCGTAAATTGTGGCAGGGGGATTTGTGCAGGACCGCGTCAGTACGAACAGGTGGGGACCATTGAGGAGCACGAGAGAGCGATGAAGTCAATCGCGAGGATCGCAGCAATACTGTTGTTCGCGACACTGATCTGCACTGGTGCATGGGCGCAGGCTGATCGCCCATTGATCGCCGAGGTCGTTGTCGAAGGCAATGACTTCGTTGCGCGGGAGCCGATACTCCAGCAGGTGCAGGAGGTTCTGAAGGTCGGAGAAGAGTACACCGAGGCAAAGGGTACTGAGGCAACCCGGCTCGTCAAGAAGATGGGCTACTTTGATGAGGTGTCAATCTCCACCGAGCAAACTGAAGATGGAGTCCGTGTGGTCATCACCGTGGTTGAAAAGCAGCGCATCGACCAGGTGATGTTCGCGGGCAATACGGTAATCGGCGACGCGGAACTGGGCGACGAGATCGTCAGCCAGCCCGGTCACATCTACGATGAGCGCGCGATCGCTCGCGATGTGCGTCGGATCGAGGAGTTCTACGAGGCGCGCGGTTACATCGCGAAGGTCTCCGAGGCGAAGCTGGATGACTTCGGCGTTCTGACTTTTGTGATTGAGGAGGCCCGAATCGAGGACATCGTCATCGAGGGCCTCGACCGGACAGAACCCTGGGTGGTCCGGCGCGAGATGGATCTTGAGCCGGGCGAGCTGTTCCAGCAGGAGCAGGTGAGCACCGCGATTCGTCGGATATACGCCACGGGACTTTTTGATGAGGTCGAGACCGAACTGCGCCCGGGCAATGAAAATCCGCTGCGTGACGTGATCCTGGTCGTGAATGTGCAGGAAGCCAAAACCGGGCGAGCTGCATTTGCGCTCGGCTGGTCCAGCCTGGATGACCTCGTTGTGATGCTGTCGGCGGAGGAGAAGAATCTGCGAGGACAGGGAGAGCGCGCCTCGGCGAGCCTTGAACTGGGCGGTCGCGAGAGCTACGAACTGAGCTTCTCCGACCCGTACCTCGATGCGTCAGGAACGACATTCGAGGTGAACCTCTTCGATACCCAGCGGCGCCGACAGTTCGTGGGCGGCGCTGCGATCAGCACCGCGGAGAACGAATTCGATGAGCGGCGCACCGGCGGAGACTTCACGATCGTGAGACCGATCGGAGAGCAGCGACGGGTCAGTCTGACCTTCCGTTCGGTCGAGGTCTCCAGTTCGGCCCTCCAGGGAACCGCGACCCTCGCGCCGGGGGTGGGAGGAATCAGCACGGCGCAGCGAAATGATACGGTCAATGGAGACAGGGATAACGCGGTCCCCTCCAATCCCGATCTCAATCCTGACCATCCTGAGCCCGGCGACATGACGCTGCCGATTGAGGTCGCTGCACCGCTGCATCCCGGCGGGCGCGTGAATTCGCTCAAAGTCGGCCTGATCGACGACACGCGCGACGTCCGGTCGAATCCCCGGAGTGGTGCGGTCACGTCGCTGAACTTTGAGCAGGCCGGTTCCATTCTGGGGGGAGGTACCGAGTTCGGGAAGGTCACCGTGAACTATCGACGCTATTTCGGTGTCGGTGAAGATGTCGTCGCGCTGCGGCTGATGGGCGGCACGACATTTGGCTCGCCACCACTGTTCGAGTCGTTCAGTGTCGGTGGGGCGAATACCCTTCGAGGCTATGAGCCCGACCGGTGGAGAGGTGAGAATCTGCTCCTGGGTAACGCCGAGTATCGTAAGCGCATCAACGACAGCTTGACGGCAGTCGGGTTCGTTGATGTCGGCGACGCCTTCGGTGGGACATTTGACACTGTCGTGCCGGGCTTCGACATCGAGGCCGGGGACCAGGAATTCGAGCCCCACGCCGGAATCGGCGCCGGCCTGCGTGTGGTGACCCCAATAGGGCCGATACGTCTGGATATGGGCTTCGGAGACGATGGAAGCCAGGCCCACTTCAGCTTCGGGCATATGTTCTGACATTCGCCGCCCGCCATCCGGCCCCGCACACGCTTCCGGAAAGGTGGATCTGCTCCAATCAGCCCCCCGGACCGACGGGCTGATTGGAGTTTCCCCAATCCGTCGGGCCTGAACGTAGAGGTGTTTTGGGACGTCCTTGACCTTGCAGCAGTTGTGACGGTGCAGGTACGTGATTGCGGATTGACGGACCGAGCGGTCACCGGTCTCATCGTTCCCCGTTGCGAGCGTTTCAGCTTCCAGCGTTGCAACCGGCTTGGGCTGTGCTGCTGTGCTGCAGTGCGCATCGCTTTCGTGCGGTGTTGCACAATGTTGGAGGGAAGATTAGTACGATACGAAACAACGGGCGAGCGGCACTGTCAAAGATTCCATGACACAGGTGCCGTCTCCCGCACAAGACACGAGCAGGTGAGTTATGAATGGATCGTAAATCAGCGATACTGGCGCGTGGCCTTGTGGTCATCGTGCTCGCAGGGTTGTGTCTCTCAACAGCGTTTGCGCAGAATGACGGGACCGTCAAGAAGATCGCGGTCGTAAGCCTGTCGCGCATACAGAGTCAGTACGAACGCCTGCACGCCCAGGAAAGGGACCTTGGGGCCTGGCTCGAGAGCCGCAAACAATATCACGACCAGCTCACTAACTTCGTCTTCCTCCCGAAGAAGGAGTTCGAAGAGGCTATCGAGCTGACGCGCAAAGATCAGCCGCTGTCTGAAGAGGACCAGAAGCGGCTCGACGAACTGCGCCGCATATCAGGCAATAACGAGGAGCGCTACGCGGAACTGCGCGCCAAGCCAAACCGCACGGCTGAAGAAACTGCCGAGTTCAACGCGCTCCAGGATATGTACGACGCAAGTCAGGAAACGCTTAAGGCTTTGCAGAAGAGCATCATGAACCAGCTCAGTGAGAGGCGAGACACCGCTCTTGCAGGTCTGATGGACACCGTCGAGCAGGCCGTAATCGACACGGCTCGCGAGGGCGGCTACGACATGGTGCTTGATTCGGATATGGTTTTCTACGGTGGCGATGACATCACTGATGCAGTCGTCGAGCGCCTCAACGGCACCGGAGACGATGAGGGCGGCCAACAGTCGGGCGAGGCCGACGAACCCGAAGCGCAGGGAGAAGACGGTGGAGGGCAGGAGACCGGCGAGTAACGCCAGGTGTCTCGGCATCGCATTGACGCTCGCGCTGGTCTGCACGGTCACCGGGTGCGGCCGTGAACCGGTGCAACAGACGGTCAGGGTTCCCGATGAGCCCGTTGTCGGATACGCCTACACCGCGAGGCTCGTGGGCCGCCACCCGCTCTGGGATGCGCTGCAGGAGCTTGAGACCGCGGTCGAGGATCTCGGTGACGACGAATGGGAGCCGGTGCTGAGCCCGATCGACCGGCGTTTCGAAGAGATGGCGTTCATTGAAAGCTTTGCGCTCGCCGATCCACAGCCGCATATGGCCCGACTGCGGCGGGACTGGCGCTCGGACTATCCGCCATTGCTTCTGCAATCGGAGGGGCTGGCCAGCGACCTCGAGGCGCGAATCGAGTGGGAGCGCAGGCAGGCAGAGCAGATTGTCGCCCGAAAAATGGCGCAGGCGAGGTCCCGGGAGAGCAGGCGACTGGCGCGGATGCGAGCGGCGCTGGTTGAGAAGTACCAGGAAAGACTCACCAACCTGAGCATCGAGGCGACGGTGCGCCAGGACGAAGCCGCGGCTGCGGCTGAAGAGGAACGCCAGCGGGTCTGGGAAACAATTGAATCGCAGATGAGCGAAGCGCGAGAGACCGGTCAGGAGGAGCTATCCCGGCTCGAAGCAGAGCTTCGCGAGCGCGTGGCCGAACGTGTCAGGATCGCACGAGACCGCGCGAGCGACGCAAGTTCCAGGCGTCTGTCGGCTTTGCGCTCAGCCGGAGCGGAGCTTCACGAAGAGATGATTGCTCGCATCGACCAGCCGTGGACGACGCCGGCCGCTGCCACCGCCTCGGCGAATGCGACGGGGGAGGCAGCCAACGACCGAATGCAGGATCTTGAGGTGTCCAGAGAGGCTGCGGAACTCGCCCGGCGCGAGAAGATGCAGCAGCAGCGTGAGCGGATGCGCGCGGCTGCGGAGCGGCTTCGCTCGCAGATCAAAGCCGGGACGGAGACGGCAGCAAAGGTCGTAGCATACCGCCAGGGCATTCGGCTCCAAATGCTCCCCGGTGGCCAGCGACGGGGCGAGGATGTTACAGATCTGATCGATGAAGAACTCGAGAAGTTCTGGACAGTCGGCGGGGGACAAGGGAGTTGACACAGGTGGGCGAGATCACTTACAGGCTTTCCGAGCTTGCTGAACGCATCGAGGGAGAACTGCGCGGTGACGGCGAGGTGCCGATCACGGGTGTCAGCCATCTCGAAGACGCCACTGAGGGCGAAATATCCTTCGCCGACGGACCAGCGGTTCAGTCGCTGGCCGACTCGTGCCGGGCCTCGGCGCTGATAGTGCCTCCCGAAGTGGAGGTCAAGCATAAGCCCTTCATCGTCACCGAAGACCCGCGCCTGGCATTCTCGAAGGTCCTTGAGCTTTTCGCGCCCGACCGAAGGCCGGGTTCGGGCGTGCATCCCACAGCGGTGCTGGGCAAGAACGTCTCGCTCGGTCAGAATGTGAGCATCGGTGCTCACGCATACGTCGGCGATGGCACGATCATCGGCGACGATACGGTGATCCATCCGCTCGCCTACGTCGGCCCCGAGGTGCTTATCGGCAGAAACTGCTCCATTCACCCGCAAGTCTTCATCGGACCGCGGGTGCAATGCGGTGAGCGCGTAATCATCCACGCCGGAGCATCCGTCGGCGCAGATGGTTTCGGCTATCTTCAGACTGATCACGGGCACCGCAAGATACCGCAAATCGGTACCGTGATACTCGAAGACGATGTGGAGATCGGTGCGAACTCAACCATCGACCGGGCCACGGTTGCCGCAACCCGAATCGGCGAGGGCACCAAAATCGACGACCAGGTCCATGTGGCGCACAACGTGGTCCTGGGCAAGAACTGCCTGCTTTGCGGACAGGTCGGCGTCGCCGGCAGCACGACTATCGGCGACAATGTGGTGATGGGGGGCCAGGCCGGTGTCAACGATCACGTGGAAGTTGGCAGTAATATCACCATTGCCGCGCGCGCATCAGTGTTCGGAGATCTCGACGAGGAGGGCATTTACTCGGGCTACCCGGCCGCGCCGCATCAGGAGCAACTGCGCTCCATCGCACATGTGCGGCGCCTCCCCAGACTCAAGGATCGGATCGACGAACTTGAGGAGACCGTCAAAGAGCTTCGCGAGCGTCTGGATGGGCAGGGGGACTAAGGCGGATCTCCCCGCGCCCACAAATGCCTGCCCTCCACGTCAATAGAGAACTGAGCTTTCATATCCAACGCCGTTTCTGCGGCCACCTCTTACCGGTCATGGTGGCCGCAGTCGCGGTTCTGGTCGCCGGCCGGGTCCACGCTGACAGAATCATCGACTTTACAGTTAGCTCGGGCACCATCGCAGACGTGCGAACCGCCGCGGTGAATGTCGATGGCATGGTGGTCATGCGGTTGCGCTCTCCCGACGGCGACGGCCTCCAGGAGAAGGCCGAAACCGTCGCTGAGCGCCTGACCACGCTTGCCCTCGCGGGCGTCACGCCAGAGGAGGTGCGCGTCGAGAGGGTAGACGGGCAGTGGGCGCTGACCGGCGCGGGTTCGCTGATTGTAACCGCCGATGCGGAGACCGCTGACGCCTCGGGGCTTTCCCCAAAGGCTTTGTGCGAAGGATGGCGAGCACGGCTCGTGGAGGTTCTTCGCGAGCCCTACCTTTGTGTGAAGCCCCATGAACTGCTGGTGGTCCCGTACAACGAAAAGCGGCGGCTTCGATTCGGCGGAACGGTTTCGCAAAAACCCCGCATCTCAAGTATGGCGCCGAACATCGCCCGGGTTGAACCCGGGGCGAAGCGCGCGCTCGTGCACGGACGAGAGACAGGCGCAACTGTGCTGATTCTCGAGGCCGGGGAGCTACAGCACGGTATCACGGTCGAGGTGAAGAAGTGGGCCGCTCGGATTGCCGCGGCCGCATCACTGACAGCCCTTCCCGGCGGTATCCCCGAGCCGATGATCGAACCGGCAATTCGCAATGCCGTGCTGACTGCCGTCGAGGCTCAGCCGCGCGCCGTAGTACGGCTGACTGATATCACCTCGACTGCTGAGGGCTACAGGGCTGCCGTGCGGGCGAGTGGAGCGGAGTATCTGCCTGTTGGGCGCGAGGTGATCGTGATGCGACGTGGGGGCGTGGGGCCGATCCCCGCGGCGGACGCTTTGTTTCTGAGCAATCACCCGGAGAAGGTGGATGGGACGGGCGCACTGATGCGGCAGGCTCTGTCGGGCCGGACGCCCGTGCGCCTGATGTGGCATCATAAGAACTACGCGGGCCGACAGATCGTGCTCACCGTGCGGCTTCTCAATGCTGGTGCGGAGCCCGCGCGGATTCGGGTAGGATGGGCGCAGGCGGGGCCGGCCCCGGATGAGATTTTTGTCGGATACAACGCGATGGTTCGCTATTGGCAGAGTGTGCGACAGGACGCGGGGTTTCTGGTCACCCTTCCACCTCGAACCGCGTATGAGACGAGTGCCATTCAAATGGGCCACCACGAGGTCGTCAGTGGCCTGATGAAACTGGTGGCCGATGCCGGCCGGGACCTGTATGTGGAAGTACTGGCTCGGGATCCGGAGGATGCGCCGGCAGGCTTTGGCGCGGTGCCGGGCGAGACCGAGCAGTTGACGGTGACGCCCTACCAGTTCCCCGCGGACCTTGAAGCCGAGGTTTCGTACGAGGTCGGCGGCCGATACGGTTACCTGAGTATCGGTCGGGAGGACGTCGAAAACGAGCAGGGCATCGCCCTGGCCGGCGCGTACGGGATCAGCCACCGCGTACGCGTCAATGCGTCAAATCCCACCGATGAGACGGCGATACTCGAACTGGCACTGCGGGCCGGGGGCGGGGTAGCGCGCAGCCTCGCGATGGTGGATGGAACACTCAACCGCAGCGGGATTCTCAGCGCCGGCCATGAACAGCTTCTTCATCGCCGTCGGATCGCCCCTGGAGATACCATGCAAATCCCCGTTGAGATCATTCCGACGGCCGGATCCAACCTTCCATTCACACTTGTCGTCCGCTCGCGCCAGCGCTGAGGCGGGATCGTGCCGTGAGGCAGGAATTGGGTCCCCGGACGGCGCATTCCTCACAACAGCTTCAGCTCCGGCCCGCCCACGGTGGTATCGATGGCGCACCACAGCGATCCGGCGGACGATCAGCAGCCGACCGCCCCGGCCGCGCGACAGGGATTGACGCTCCGCGCAGTCCTGATCGGCGTGGTGCTGCTGATCTTGGCCAACATCTGGATGAAGTACGCGGCCCTGATCACCGTCAGCGCGCAGATCACGATGTCCGTGCCGCCGATTCCCGCGCTGATGGGCCTGGTGGTCCTGCTGGCGCTGGGCGCGTTGGTCCGTCGCATCGCCCCGCGCCTGGCACTTTCACGCGCTGAACTGCTGGTGGTGTACGTCTTCCTGACTCTCTCGGTGGCGCTTACCTCCGGTGGTGCGCTCCGTGAGTTCATGCCTGAACTCACGGCCCTCGAGTACTTCGCCAGCCCGGAGAATGGCTGGGCGGAGTACGTGCAGTATCAGCCCGACTGGCTTTTTCCGCACGGGGCGGAGGTGGTGCGTGGATACTACGAGGGGACCGAGGCCGGCGTGCCGTGGCAGGCCTGGCTGGTCCCGCTGAGCGCCTGGTCGGTGTTCTTTCTGCTGATGCTGGGCGGCTTGATCTGTGTCGGCGTGCTCTTCTACGATGAGTGGGCGTACTCGGAGCGACTGCAGTTTCAGCTCACCGAACTGCCGCTGTCGATGACCGCGCCGAAGCACCAGGATAGGCGCATTCCGCAGTTGTGGCACGATCCGGTGATGTGGACGGGTTTCGGGCTGGCCGCGCTGCACAATCTGATGAACATCACGAACGCCTTCAACCCCGCGGTGCCTGCGCTGGGCCTGAGCTATCCGCTGGGCCAGCTTTTCACCGAACAGCCATGGACGGCGCTCAATGACGTCATCCTGCACCACCGGCCCGAGGTGCTGGGCTTCGGGTACCTGATGCCCCAGGAGGTCGTGGTGAGTTCGCTGGTGTTCTATGCGCTGATCGAGGCCGAGTCGGTGGGCGCGCTGGCGATGGGCTACGACATCCCGCAGTTCCCGCACTTCGAAAGCCAGGCGGCGGGCGCGTTCGTCGCGTTAGCGCTGCTGGTCACGTGGACGGCGCGCCACTCGCTGCTGCGGAGCATCCGCGGGGCATTCACCGGGGAGGCGCCACCGGTCAAGCGCTGGGCGGTGTACGGGCTGATCGTGTCCATCGCGGGCGTCTGGGGGTGGTGGTGGCTGGCGGGGATGTCATCGCTGACGATCCTCATGTTCTTCGGTCTGCTGCTGCTCATGGCGCTGGCCTATGCCCGCATTCGAGCACAGACGGGTCTGCCGCTGCAGTGGGGCTATCCGGTGACACAGGCGAACCGTGTGATCGTGTGGACGTTCGGGAGCGATTTCCTCAAGCGCCTGGGCGGTCTACCCAACCTGGTAATGCTCTACACCGGCTGGTTTCTGACCCGCGGCTATCTGCCGAATCTCTCGGCCTACGGCTTCGAGGGCCTGCACATCGCCCGCGAGGCGAAGGTGCGCTGGCGGGAGATACTGGTGATCCTGCTGCTCGCGATCGTCCTGGGCATGGCCGTCTCGTATGTCGTGCAACTGGACACCTACTACGATCTCGGGGCGAACTTCCTCGAAGGTGGCACGCACACCGGAGGCATGAGAGTGAGTGCCGCGAAGTACGGCTTCAGCCGCATGCGCGACGCGGCGAAGTCGGGCATCCCGCCGAATCGCGGCAAGATGCTGGCGGTCGTGTGGGGACTTGTCGCCACGGTTATACTGACTGTGGTCCGACACCGCTTCCTGCGCTTCCCGTTGCATCACCTCGGATTCATCATCGGCACGACCCGGGGCTATCGGGCGTGGGGCGGGTTGATGTTCGCGGCAATGACGAAGAGCCTCGCGGTGAGGCTCGGTGGCGTATCGCTCTATCGGCGCCTGATCCCCGGGGCTGTTGGGGTGGTGCTGGGGCATTTCATCGTCGGCGGTGGTGTCTGGTCGATTGTGGCTCTTTTCGGCGGTGAGGCGTATCGCGCGTATCAGATCTGGTTCGGTTGATCGAAACGAAGGGATGAAGATAATGCCGCTTCAGTGTCCGGAGTGTGAGGCACCCCGGTTGCAGATCGAGGATAGTATCGAATTGGGCGCGGACGAGCGCTCAGATGAAAGTGCGCTGCAGATTGTGCATTGCGCAAACTGCGACTTTGAGGCCGTTGCCGTGTACGAAGAATCGCGCCGTGGCCACCTCGACGAAGAATCGGTCCTGCACACGGCCTATCCAACCGACGAGGAGGCGCTGTCGGAGGTCATGGACATATTCGCCTCCTGTCGTGATCCGGAGGACCCCGAGTGCCGGTGCAGAGGCCATCAGCGCGCGCGGGAGATACTCGACGACCCGCTCGAGCTTCTCGGTGTTGACTGGGATGACCCGATGCCGATCACGTTTGTTGAGGAAGTGAGAGAGCAAGATGATAAACCTATTGGTCTTGATGGGGCTGGTCCTGGTGGGGGTAGTGGTTCTGGCGGGAATCTTACTGGCGGGTTGGCTGATCTTGCGGCCCGCCTCATCGCCGAAGACGACGGAGACGACGGAGACGACGGAGACGACGCCGACGACGGAGGCGACGAAGACTGAGGACGAGGCCCCTGCTGCCGGACAGGCAGGACAGTTCGAGGTGCGGGAGCTGGAGGCTGGTCCGCACCCGCGGCCTCGGGAACTGGACCGTGAATCACGGCGCGAACTGATGCTTCTCGACGACCGGCTTCACCGCGCGTTCTTCGAGCAGTCAGGACTGTCACCTGATCAGTGGGCGCGGATTGCCGACGACCTGTTGATCATCCATGATGACATGCCCGTCGGAATCCTCGTGGAGCGTTTCGAGCAGGCCACCGACACGGAAGTGAGCGCCCCGTCGCAGACCGATATGCCCCCCCTCGAGATCGCCTCGATGCTCAATGAGCAACTCAGCGATGAGCGGCGCCTGGAGCTGCTGGGGACGCTGGAGGAGCCGGTCGAGGCCGATGTGTACGGTCCGGCAGGGTAGAGAGCGTCGTGCCGTTCTGGAGCGGAGGCGCTTCAGCGGCTCCGATGGCGAAAGACCAGACCAGACGAACGGGAGCGGCTGAAGCCACTCCCCTCCAGAACGACTGGATAAAGGCCCTCTCACTCCACCGGCACCAGCATCAGGTAGTCCAGGTTAAGCCGGTTCTCGATACAGACCGAGCGGAGTTCGTGCGTGCCCTCGGTCAGTTTCAGCGTCAGCGGATCGCCGCCGGGGCCGAGCACGAGCATGTGCGCCCACTCCTCGGGCGTGGCGCCGAAACCGCCGGTGTGCTCGAAGCGGAAGAGCTGCCACTGTCCGGCGACCGGCCTGCCGTCGAGCATGATGAGGCGGTCGGCGTGCGGGAGATGCGTGGAGCCCTTCACCACCAGGTGGTAGTCGCCCGCGGGAACGTCGAGGTTCCACTGCAGCCACATTCCCGGCACGATCCACTCGCCCACGCCCACTCCACCGGACAGGAAGGTCCGGTGTGAGTAGCGGCTCGGGCTGCCGCGGCCGTAGTCTACGAAGCTCTCCGCCTCGATCTTCAGCGCGTCCTCTGGTATCTCGTCGAGCACCTGCGCCACCTGCGGCTCGCCAGCCACGGGGATGCGCTCCAGCGCCAGCGGGACCGTCGCCGGCTCGGTCAGGCGCGCCTCCAGCGAGTTGTTCTCACGCAGCCAGATGAGCCCTCCGGTCGCGTCCAGGGGCGCGCCGTTGAGCGTCACGGGCACCTGGGGCGCGCCGCCCGCGAGGCGGTGCAGGCCCTCCTCGGCGGCGAAGTTCGCGAAGAGCAGGCCGCTGCCGGTGTACGCCGGCAGGACCTCCTGGTCGATCTGCGCGGGCGCCTCACCGTCGATGGTCAGCGCGAAGCTGCCCTCGGCGACCGGCCGGGCCTCCGGTGCGGCGATCGAGTGCATGCCCGCGTCGAGGCTCAGCGTGAGCATCTGCGTGTCTGCGTCGAACCGGCAGTTCTGCGCGGTGAGCGGCTCGCCATTGAGGGTGAGACCGTCGAGGTCGCGCGCGAGCCAGAGCGACACCTCGGTAGGGGTGTCGGCCTCGATGTCGGCACGGACGAGAGGCTGGGAATTCCCTGCGTCGGTGCTGTGCGCGAGGGCGACAGTTACGGGCTCAGACGAGCGGAAGAACGTCCTGTCATGGCCCGTGACGGCGATACTTCGGCATCCGACCGCCAGCGTAGAGTGGCCGGTCAGCGCCACGGCAGCGGCATCGATGGTGGAGTCGCCCAACTCGAAGGACCCGTCAGAAGAGCGTACGCCGACCAAGAACTGGTCTCGATTGCCACCGGGCGCGACCTCATCGAGGGCCGCCACGACCGCGTTGCCCCTCTTCGACGCGCGGGAGCCGAACTCAGCCGCCTCTCCGCCCTTCCGAACGCGCATCAGTGTCACGAAGCGCTGCGTCCTGCTCGGCTCGGTAGTCTCGGCGAAGAGGTGCCAGTTGTTCGGCTTCTGCTCGTAGCGGCCCTGGGGCGGGTGGCCGTCCCAGTCATTGTCCTGCGTGAAAGCGAGGCCCGCGGGCGTCGCGAAAGCGATGTCCAGCGCCGCCTCGCCCTGCTCGATGGTCACGCGGCGGGCGGCGTCGTCAATCTCCATCTCCTCCAGCGCGTGGGCGGTCCACGTCCAGGTGGACGGCTCCTCGGCCTCAAGCTCGTCGATCACCACGAAGGTGTCCGGGCGCAGGTAGAGCACGTGGCGGACGAACTTCGACAGCTTGCCCTCGTATGCCGCGGTTGCGTCGCCCGCGGTGTAGCAGCCGACGGGGCTCTCGAAGTAGTCTGTGATCTCGCCCTTTGCGGTGATGTCGAAGATCGGCTGGCCCTCGCCGTCCACGAGGATGTCGTTGTGCGCCTTCGTCTGGCGGGTCCAGTTGCGGTCATGGTCGGAGCCGTACCAGTCATAGTAGCCCGAGTCGATCAGCAGCGGCTCGCCGTAGGCGTTGATGACGAAGTGGTTCTGATCGGCGTGGCTGTGATTGAATGACCCGTACCAGGATGACTTGAAGATGAGCATGATGTCATCGGGATCGCTCATATCCGAGTGCATGCCGACCCAGCCGATGTCCGCGAGATATCGGCTCTGCGGCACGTCCACGGGCGGGCGCGCGGGCATGTCGTAGTCGTACCACCAGTATCCGAAGACCCCGCTGTCCTCGGAGCCGTGGATCTGGTCGGCGTACCACTTGAAGTACGGGTTGTCGTAGCGCGTTGCGTAGACGAGCTGGTTGTTGCGATCGGTGCCGCCGGGGCTGCCGAGGTTCCCGTCGCCGAAGTGGTGGCGGTCACAGAACGGCGGGTGCATGTAGAGCTTGAACCAGCCGTTGTTGCGGCAGAATGCTCTATCGAACAGGTCCACGCCGGTCGCGGACGCGAAGGCGTCGGCGAACTCCGCGAAGAAGCGCACGCTCCACTTCCAGTACGCGGTTCCCTGGCACCACCCACCCTCCTCGCCGCCCCAGGGCGGATAGAGGGCCGGATAGGTGGCCGCGATGAACTGCAGCCACTCGTCGGCCTGCGCCGAATCGTGGGCCGTCGCGCAGGCGATGATCCCCAGAAAGCCCATCGAAGTCCACCCGTGCGAGTTGAAGGGCCACTCATAGATGGGCCGCGAGTCCTCCTTGAAGTCGCGGTAGAGGATCCCACCGCGCGCCTCGATCATGGAAAGCGCCTTCGCCCGCTGCTCCTCATCCATCAGGTCCCAGCACCAGTCCCAGGTGCACGCGGACTTCCACGCGATGTCGCGGAAGACCTGATCGTGGTTGTGGTATCCGGTGGTGCCGTCCACGTCCCACCCGGACAGCTCCATCAGCCAGTCAACTGCGCGCTCACCGAAACGCTCGTCCCCCGACACCAAATAGCCGAAGGCCATCTCCCACATCGGTCCGGTGGCGCGACCGCCCAGGCCCCGCAGCGCATCCATCCTCGACTTCTCTTCGGACGTGAGAGCGCCCGATCGGTCGCTGAAGTCATATTCCGGGCCGGGCTCGGAGGGAATGTCCTTTTCAAGGTGCGCCTCGCACTTTCCCTTGAACTGCTCCCACCAGTCGGCCTTCTCATCGAGACGCGGCGCGCGGAACTGCTCGAGCGTCTCCCGGGTGGCGTAGACCCTCGGATGCTCGACCGGAACACGCGCGAGCAGTTCGGCAGGGCGCGGGACCGGGAATTCATGCGCGTCGGGCGCGATGCCGAACGACCAGGCCTCGGACCACTCCGAGGCCTGATCGCCGCGCACGTAGCGATACCGCCACCACCAGCGAGAGTCCGGATCGAGGACCTCCGCGTGGCTCAGGCAGTTGTAGGGCAGGTCGGTCACGGTCACCGCGCCGTCGAACCCCTCGTTGTCGGCAAGCTGAAGCTCATAGCCCTCCGCCCCCGCCTGCGGCGGCCACGTGAAGTCCGGAGGGTTCTGCAGCACGACCTTGCCCGCGGTCGGGCGCCGCGGGGTCTGCAGGGCCTGGTCCGCCGGCGTCATCTCCGGCGTCGGGGCGTCTGTCATTGGCTCGAGACGCACGTCATCGAAGCACAGAGTGCCTTCGTCGCGCTGATACAGCAGGAGTTCGATGCGCGAGACATCGGCCTCCAGCACGCTCTTTGACGTGGCGAACTCGAATGTTCGCTCCTGCCACTCGTCAGCCGGCAGATCGCCGAAGGAGAAGTACTGCGTGTCATCTGCATCCGCGCCATCGGCGTCCGTGTAGCGGTAGCGGAAGATGCCGGTGGCCTTGCCCTCGCCCTTGACCCACACGCTGAGCCGGTAGCCCGGCGCCATCACGACCGGGCCGGTGGTCTGGCCGTAACATGCGCGGTCTGCGTGGTCGGGCAGGCCCGTAATACACGCCGCGTACTCTCCTGAGTGCGCGTCCTCGCTTCGCGTCAGTTCGAAGCCTTCGCCGGACGTGAACGGTCGCCAGAAGTCCGGGGTGCCGTCCTGGTTCTCGTCAATTTCGAAACCGGCGTTCTTGAGTTCGACGGCAGCCGCTTCGATGGGCTCGACGGAGATATCGTCGTAGTAGACGGTGCCCTCGCCGCGCTGATAGAGGATGACCTCGATGGGGGAGACGCCGACCTCGCGGGCGGTGGGGCCTGCCGCGAACTCGATAACGTTCTCCACCCACTCGTCCTCCGCGATCTGGATGTCGAAGTGCTCGGTCTGATGCTCAAGCTCGGTCCCCTCAATGTTGTAGCGGAAGCGGAAGGTGCCGCTGCCGGGATTCCCGGTGCCCTTCGCGAAGAAACGCAGGCGGTAGCCGGGGCTGACGGTCGCCGGTTTCGAGACCTGCAGGATCGCGGATCGGTCTCCGTGACCGGGCGCGCCGGTGACGAAGCACGAGTGCTCCCCGGTGTGCGCCTCCGCGTCGGTGATGCCTGCCGACCAGCCCTCACCGTGCTCGGCGAAGTTCCAGCCATCGGGCATGCCGTTATCGTCCTCATCGACCTCGAATCCGGGATTGTCGAAGACCACCTCGCCTGTCGGGGCCGCCTCGGTGGGCTGCTCGGTCTGCTCCGGCTCCGGCGGCGGGGTCCACCGGGCGAGCGTCTCGATGGCAACGTTATCGTAGAACAGGTCGCCCTCGCCCTTCTGGTAGAGGTAGAACTCCACGCGACCGGTACCGACCGCCCTGATGGCATCGGGAACGCTGATCTCGATGACCTTCTCCGTCCACGCGTCGGCGGTCATCTCGGGGATGTCAAAGTGCCATGTCTTATCCTCGCCGTCGGGACCGTCCGGGGGGTTGTACATGATGCGGAACAGCGCCGTCGCGCGCCCCTCTCCCCGGACGTCGAAGGAGAGCCGATATGCGGCCGGAAGCTCGTGCTCGTCCACAGTCTGGCCGACGCAGGCGCGGTTGCCGTGGTCCCGCAGACCGGTAATGCGCATGGACCTCTCGCCCTCAGACGCAACGGCATCCGTCAGATCGAGGTCGAAGCCATGTTCGTGGATGGCCTCGCGCCAGCCATCGGCCACTCCGTCCGCGTTCTCGTCTACCTCGAAGCTCGGGTTGACCAGCGGGAGTTGTTGCGCAAAGCATATCATTGAAGCGGCCAGCAGAGTTATCCCGGCAAGCACGAAGCGTTTCATAGCAGGTTGCGCCTCCTCGGCAAGTGGTGCTGCGCCCCGAACTATATTCGCCCTGGACGCATGAAATACTCCATCCACTGACGTGAAATGACCCCACCGAAGTCGGCGGGGTCGGGTATGCACAGGGTCGGTTGCGTTCAGTCCGGGTTCATGAAGTATGACGAGTTCCCCCTGCCGTAGATGGCCTGGCTTGCCATCCACTTGGCGTGGCCATCGGCGTAGGCAATATTCTCGCCCCCGTTGTGTCGGGAGTATGCGTCCTTCATGAAGTCCGGGTCACCGTTGGGCCACGGCCCTCCATCCCCGTATCGCACGTGGTCGTTGCTGTTCGCCCACGCGATGCGGCCGACGATGCTTGCGAAGACCTGGTGCGAGCAATCGGCAAGCGCAACTGTCTCGGCAGGTCTTTCGACCTTGGCCATCTTCACTCCGGCCAGTCGTGTGTTCCAGCCGTAATGCGGGCGCACAGGGAATGTCCAGTTGTTGTAGGTCAGCGAACTCTTGGAACCGCGTCCTCCACCCGTCGGGCAGATGAAGACCATGTAGTTCTTCGTGTAGGGGTAGATGCAATGCCCCCAGAACGTCTCAGCGTTGGCGTTCTTGCTTTGTGAATAGGTGCTCAGGAAATACCTTTCATCGTAGTCCTGGGCGTACATCATCAAGCCGAGGCCCAACTGCTTGAGATTGCTCAAGCAGCTTGCCTGTCGGGCCTTCTCGCGGGCCCGGGCGAAGACGGGAAACAAAATGGCTGCGAGGATCGCGATTATCGCGATCACAACCAGCAGTTCGATCAAAGTGAAGCCCTTCTTTTGCGACATTGGTGGACACCTCCTGTGGAATTGAACATGC
>CAZAHB010000023.1:0-37223 GCA_964484945.1 uncultured Armatimonadia bacterium
GGATGCTGGAGGTCCCCCCGCTCCCCTTCATCGCCCCGATCGAGGCGTTCGCGATAGCGGTTCAGCAGCACCGCCGCATTGTTCGACTCGAAGATCCCGTACTCCGCCTCCGGTGCGCCCGGATCTGTCTCGGGATCGCAGTAGCGCCCGACCATCGCATTCGCGAGGTCGATATGCAGCGTCTCGCCCGTATACAGGCACGCCGCCAGCCGGAAGGGCTCCCGGTGCGCATACTGCCAGTTGGCCGTCGATCCCTGGAAGACCGGATGCCCCTCACGCGGCGAGCCATCCGCATTCAGCCAGTCGAAGGCAGCATCTCGAGCGCGCTGATAGAACCGCTCACGTCTCCGGCGCATCGGCTCGAGATCAAGGTATCCTCCGGCGGTGATGCTGCTCATCATCGGCACCTCCCGTGCGTTCCTGTCCGGCAAAGGTCTTCGTGATTGCGATCTCTGAATCCTCCGGGCAGGTATGAGCCGCTGAAACTCGAAGGAACGCTCGGATGCATCGGCTCACACTGGGAGGGTTCGTCATGTCCGAGAGAAGAGTCTTTCGCTCTGACCGCGACGATGGGCGTTTCGCCTCAACTGCCGGCTTCGTCCACGCGACGATGAAGGACCGCGAGCCGGAGCTTCGGTATGATCCGGAGATGCCCGCTGACGAGATGCCCGCCTGGCGCGCCGCAGTCCGGGATCGGCTGCGGGAGCTGATGCGCTTCCCCGACATTCCGCCCCAGCCCTCGCCGCGGATGCTCTCCGCCGAGCCCCGCGAGGGCTACGAACTTCAGCGCTGGGAGGCCTACCCGGAACCGCGCAGCGTGGTTCCGTTCCTGGTACTGGTGCCTGACGACATCCCCAATCCCGCTCCGGCGGCCCTGTGCTTCCCGGGCTCATCGCGCACCAACCGCGGACTGGCAGGTGAGCCGGAGCCGGAGTCGGATGACCGCCACTGGGAGCGCAACCGCATGGCGCTGCATTACGCCCGGGAGGGCATCGTCTCTATCGCGGTCGAGAATCCGTGCATGGGCGGGCGCGCGGCTGACTTCGGGCCCAACCGCGCCGAGGTCGCGATGAACCTGTTGTGGATGGGGCGCAGCTACGAGGGCCTGTCGGTGTTCGAGAAGCTTCCGATCCTGCGCTGGGCGCGCGAGCAGCCGGGGATCGACTCGGAGCGCATCGCCGTCAGCGGCCACTCCCTCGGCGCGAAACCGGCTCTGATCCTGGGAGTGCTGGATCCTGAGATCGCGGCGGTCGTGTGGAATGACTTCACCTGCGACTTCCGCGAGCGCGCGATAGCCACCAACCTCAACCAGGTCTCGACCTGGCAGTACGTGCCCGACTTCATCACCTGGTTCGACTACCCGGACCTGATGGCGTCCCTGGCGCCCCGCCCGCTGCTGATCACCGAGGGCGGCCGCACCGTACACATCGAGCGCATCCGCGAGGCCTACCGCGCGCTCGACGCCAAGGATCGCTTCGACGTGACCTACTACCCGAAGTACGCCGACCCCGCCGATCGCCCGAACGACGGGAAGCCGCTCCCCGAGGGCCTTACGCTCGAGGAGTACCTCGCCGACTGGGCCAACGTGGATGTTCCCGAGCATTCCTTCAAGCCCAGTGTCGCGGTGCCATGGCTGGCGGAGGTGCTGGAGGCGGGAAGTTGACGCGAGGTCATACTCTGTTGCATCTGCGAGGGGAATCGACGATGCCGAAGATCATCCGCATGACGACGGTCGTCCGCGACGGCATGCACAACGCGTTCACCGACCTGCAATTCTGGCAGGGCTGCTACTGGGTCGCCTACCGGAAGGGCTCGGGCCATGTTTCAATGGACAGCGAGGCCGTCATCTCAGTCTCGACTGACAGGCAACGCTTCCGGGAGGTGGCGGCGTTGCGCGTTCGCGGCGACAACCGCGATCCGAAGCTGCTCCCAATCGACAGAGATCACATCGCCGCGTACTGGCCCAGTTGGACCGAGGGCGTTGAACCGCGCAGGCTCCAGCAGTACATCGCATTCAGCCGAAACGGATATGACTGGGGCGAGCCGGAGCCTATCCTCGAGCCGCAGATGTGGCTGTGGCGCATCCGCCGTCACGAAGGCCGCTACTTCGGCCTGGTGCAGAACCTCGAGGGTGACTGGTCGCAGGGCCGCCCGCACGAACTGGACCTGATCGTCAGCGACGATCTGCGCGAGTGGGAGACCATCGCGCGGATCGGCGACGGCCTCGGCCTGGACGAAAGCGACATCCACTTCCGCGACGATGGCGAGGCCTGGCTGGTCTCGCGGACGGTCCGCGGTGATGATCAGGTCGGCAGCTACTTCGCGAGCGCGCACCCGCCCTACACGGACTGGACGGTCACGCCGATGCACCCGGTCGTGAACGCGCCGGTCTTCATCGAGCACGAGGGCGATCTCTACGTAGCGGGCCGCTGCCGACCCACGCGCGACGGCGAGGCCACGTTCCCCTTCCCGGGGGACGCCAGCACGGCCGTCTGGCGCGTGCAGCGCGGCGAACTGGAGCCTGTCCTGCGCATGCCGGCTACCGGCGACTGCTCATACCCGGGGCTGATCAAGGATCAGGAGGGCCGGATCTGCATGAGCTACTACTCGCAACACGCCTATCGCACCGGCGTCGTGGACAACCCGGCCGGGAATGCGGCCGATGTCTTCTTCGCCGAATTGGAACTGGATTGACGGAGGTGCGCTCATCGTCACCCACGGCTACACGAAGTCGCCCAGATCGGCGATGAACACGTCGCGCGTGCCGTCGGGGCAGGCGTTGAAGGTCACGTAGCGGAATTGGGGCCCCCACGCCGGGTGCGGGTCCACGCGCAGAACCTTTGCGTCACCGCGGTAGTCCGGATCGGTGCGGATCAGCGCGATCCGCCTCTCCTCGGTGCGGTTCAGGTCCAGCAGCCGGATCGGTGTCGTCCCGTCGTCGTTCGCCAGCGGGCCGTGCGTGTAGTCGTCGGTCACTACGTGTCGCCCGTCCGGGTGCAATGACGGGTGCCCCGTGCCCAGCAGGTCATCGCTCATCGCCTGCAGATTCGCGCCGTCGTATCGCGCGCGGACGAGCCGCATGTTCTCGCCATCAAGCTTCAGGTTCATCATCACATGCTCGCCATCGGGCGTCCAGTTCGGATGATGCCCGCCCAGCGCCCATACGTCACCCGGGATCGCCAGTTGCAGGTCGCTCCCGTCCGGGCGAACCGTCACGAGCATCGGCCGCCGGGCGGACCAGCTATCGTCCTCGTGAGGCACCCAGCGCACGACAAATTGCAGTCGCGTGCCCTGCAGATTCCACTTGACGTGGAAGCCGTACAGATCCCCGTCCGCGAACTCATCTTCATCCAGCAACTCATCGTAAACCCGCGCGAAGGACACCAGCAGGCTCGCATCGCCGGTCATCGTGTCTGTCAGATAGAGTCCGTCGTCATCAACCGCGCCCTCGTTTCGCGGTATGGCCTCATCGGGGACAACCACCCCGTACCCTTCCTGCGTCAGACGCGTGCGTCGCAGACACGGACTTCCCGCCAGGCGGCCGTCCGGTGAGACCATGTAGAGCGGACCGTTCAGATCCATCCGCTCACCCGTCAGCGGATTAAGCTTGACGCTGAACGGCTTCCATGCGTCCACATCCATGTCGATGAAGAAAAGCTCCTCGTCGCTCGCGCCCCACTGCACCTGCGCGCCGAGCTGCGTGTCCCAGCCATGGGTCTCGGCAGCTACCTCCCACTCGCCGGTCTCCAGGTCGATGACGACGACCTCCGCCGCTTCGCCCGCCTCCGGCATCCGGTCCTCGGCGGGCAGCTTCGTCAGGCCCACGTAGCGGCCCGATGGACTGATCGGCGAGGTATCGAAAAACCGGTGGAAGCACCCATCCACCTCGGGCGTGATACACCAGATCGGTGCGGCTGGGTCGTTATCAGTGTAGCGCGGGAATGACGCATCCATGTCCATCGGCATGGGTCTCTCTTCCTTTCCGGCCAGCGATGATACACGCTTCCCTTCGACTCACAGTCACTCGCTCCTCCCTGTATCCGGGGTCCGTATCAAGAGTTAAGGATAGCGATAATTCCCTGTTGCAGGGACGCAGTTGTCGTTCCTCCTCCCTCTCCGACCCCTTCGGGGTTGGGACCTGTCTACGCAAACGACGCGTCGACAGGCGGGACGAGGGGGGAGAACGACAAACGCGCGCTGTCAACGTAACCTTAATCGTGGATACAGACCCCTGTATCCACGAGGACAATCTCCATTGCCCTCGAATCCTCATATGAACGGTCGAGAAACTTGACTGAGACTGGTGGAGGGTTTGGAGATGAAGCGATCGACGATGCGAATGGTAGCCATTGGCGCGTTGTGCCTGGGAATCGCCCTGCTCGTGGGGTGTCCCTCTCAACAGAGTGACGATCAGGCCCGACAGACTCCCCCGGACGAGCAGGTCATGCCGGGGCCGGACATGGATGCAGATGCACAGCCAAATGGGAATCACGAACCTGGCGAGCACATGGATGACGATCATGAGCCGGGTGAACACATGGATGAAAATTACGATCCGGGGGAGCACATGGATGGCGCCGACATGCACGGGCGTGAAGGGGACGACGGCCACGAGGAGCAGCAGGCCGATGCGGATCAGGCCGCGTTGTCGGGCGAGGTCGTCGATGGCACGCGCGTGGTCGAAGTTGAGGCGAAGCGCTACGAGTTCATCCCTGATCCAATCGTGGTCGAGGAGGGCCAGCCCGTACGCCTCGAGGTCACCGCGACGGATGTGACGCATGGCTTCGGCCTGACGGCCATGGACATCGACGTGCCCCTTCCGCCGAACGAGACCCAGACGGTCGAGTTCACGCCCGAAGAGACCGGCCAGTTCCACATCCACTGCACACATTACTGTGGCCCGGGACACTCCGACATGCACGCGACCCTGATCGTGAAAGAGTAACTGTAACGCACCGCCAGCCTGTCGATCGGGGCCCGTCGTGAAACCGGCGGGCCCTGATGCCAATCGGAGGTCATCGTGAAGCGTGGATTCACGCTCATCGAGCTGCTCGTGGTCATCGCCATCATCGCGATCCTCGCGGCGATCCTGTTTCCGGTGTTCGCGAGGGCGCGAGAGAAGGCGCGGCAGGCGTCCTGCCTGTCGAACGTGAAGCAGTTGGGCCTTGCCCCGCAGATGTACGCGCAGGATTACGATGAGACGCTTCCCCCGTCGATCGCCGGTAGGCCCTCGGGGGCACTCGTGACAACCTTCGATCTGCTTGAGCCCTACACGAAGAACAAGCAGATCGAGCGCTGTCCGTCAGATCGGCAGGGCTCGGTGGATCTGACCGCGTGGGGACTGGGGCGCTACAGCTACGCGTGGAACAAGGAACTCTTCGCATACAGACTGCCTCCGCACATCCCCGGCCCACCCCAGAGCCCGATCATCGCACTGGCGCAGGTACCATGTCCGTCAGAGACCACCACATTCTTCGACGGTCACCAGCAAGGGCAGGCGGTGCTCACCGCCCACCGGCACAACGAGGGCGCGAACGCGGGCTTTCTGGACGGTCACGCGAAGTGGCACGGCCGCACGTCACCTCCGCGCGGCTGCACCGCCGACAACTACCATGTCCTCCCGCAGTAGGCCATGACGCGCCTGACCGTGAGGCGGCCTCACTGCGAGAAGAGACCGTCATACTCCAGATCGACATACGTGACAAACCGCCCGCCGGTTTCCGCTCCGGCGGTCAGTCGCCGCGGGATGGCCGGTGAGAAGCGGGCGTCGCGGTACTCGCGCCCGTTGTGGGCCAGGCGGATCCGGTTCACCGTGACAGTGCCGGATTCTCCTCGCGCGCGAAGTTCCACGGTGTTGAGCCGCTCCAACACCTCGGGATCCACGTTCATCTCGGCCTCTTCGCCGGTGAGGTCCTCGGCTGTGAGATCGGCGACCTGTGTTTCATTCACCAGCACCTGCAGACCGGTTCCAGCGTCTGCCCGAGCGCGGAAGCGCAGCGTTGCGGGTTGATCGGTCGTGTAATCCGCGGAGCGCCCGTTGATCACCACGAGCGGCTGCCGCTCAGTGCAGTCGCCGTCGGGCCGCTTCGCAGTAAAGATGATCTCACGTGTACCGTCGCTCAGCGCGCTGAGATCGAGCGAGGCCTCAAAACGCTTCTTCAGCCGCGTGCTTTCGACCATGACCGCCCCGGCCTCGATGTCCCCCACGGCCACATGTACATCAGTTATGCTTCCAGAGAGGTCACTGACCACGCCCTCAACCACGACCTCGCCGCTGACGTAACCGGGGAAGTCGGCGGGGTAACCCCCATACGTCCCCGCCTGCGGCGGCGAGATTATGTCGAACGAGCACGTCTCGGCCCAGTCGAGGAAGACCTGGTCTTCGAGGCCGTCGTCCCCAAAACGCATGACGCTATAGCCGTAAGGCTGGGGCGGGAACGGGAGCAACCCGTGCCACGCGTAGGAAACTGCCCCGCCCTGGATATACGGAGCCCCTCCCCACGACGTCACCGCGCGCCGGTGGCCGTGACCGTAAACCGACACCGCCAGGCGCTTGTCCGACAGCGCGTCGAGAACTCGCTGCTCGGCGGGACCGCTCCCGAAGCCCTCATGCAGCGCCAGGATCACCCGCGATCCCGGCTCAATCCGCTCGAGGTAAGCCGCTGCCCATGCGGCGCCAGCGTCCGTGAGGCCGCCCGCGTAATCCGTTTCCGTTATGCGCGTTGCATCAAGTGCGATGATGTGATAGCCGGCGTAGACGAATGCGTTTGTGGTCGGACCCAGCAGGCGCCGATAGAGGTCCTTGCCGGTGCGGGGCGGGCCCAGAGGCACCGCATCGTTGTGCAGGCCCACGACTTCGTGATTGCCCGGGAGATTCCGTACCGGCGCCCCGAGTCGGTCCGTGGCCATAGTGGAATCGATGTAGAGATCGAACAGACTCTGCGCGTCGTCGGGGTCCAGTCGCAGGACATCGCGGACCATATCTCCCGTATGCAGCACGAATGCGACATCGATCGGCAGTCCGGTCACGTGATCGAGGTATCCCCTGTAGTTGTCCATGCATGCTGGATGGATGTGCATATCTGTGCCGTGGACCACGTGAAAGGGAATGGTCTGCTGGTCCACGCGCAGACCGAAATCGACTTCACCCGATCCGTCCGGCGTGTAGTGCCACCAGCGGTCAGTCGGCCACCTCTGCGACGGGTTGATGATGAAGATGACGGCTGGCCCGTCAGGCAATGACAGGCGATAGCGCCCTGTCTCGTCAGTCAGCCCGAACACCGGTTCCGCGGCGGATGGACAGTCGGCGCTGACCGTGCATCCCGCGACTGCATCCTCGCCCGCGTCGCGCTGACCGTTGGCGTTCGCATCGAGATAGACCACTCCGGTACACGTGCCAGCCCAGGCCACCGCCCCCAGCAAGGTGGACAGCGCCAGCACAGTCAATGCTGTGAGCAATGAACGGTTCGATGGAGGCTTCTCCACTGTCGTCACTCCCGGTCGTCTTTCACACGTCACTGATCGGTGGCGATTACTCACCGCGTGCACAGGTGGTCGTAGGTTGGGCGGCCTGGAACACTACCTTTTCGCCGACCGCCAACCGCGTCGCTTCCATGAGCCAGTATTCGGACGGCTTCCCGTCGCGCACCTCCATCATAGCCGGGTCCGCGTCGGCCACGACCGTGCCGACCTGCAGGGCGCAGGTCGCCTCCTCAACTCGCCGTTACCCGCTGTTCAGCCCTCACCGTTCAACCGCACGATCGCGTCCTGCATCTCCCGCCGCACCGCCGCCATCTCGTCGATCTGCTCGTCGAGGCGCCGGAAGGCGTTCTCGCGTTGGCTCAGCGCCTCGGCCCGGGCGATGATCGCCTCTCCCCGCGCAGCTTCGGCCTCGTCCTCACAGCCAGCCATGCGCCCGCGCAGGATTGCCACATACTCGTAGTCCTCGATTCCATCGCGCAGCATCTCCAGCCGGATCGATGGCACCGGGCGGTCGGGCTCAGAGCCCTCGTGAGCGCCCGGATAGAAGGCCGTCGCGCTCCAGTTGTTGCGGTGGTAATCGACCCACGGGTCGTCCTCCCGCCAGGCGTTGATGGCCCACGAGTACGCGCCGGTGAAATGCCTGCGCACCGACTCGAAGCCGTAGCTCATCCGCGTGGACAATGGCGCCTTGCCCAGTTGCAGGTCCACGTTCCCCCACCGCCAGAACTCGTCGCCGGCCGCCAGGCGGCGCTCGATGGTCCCCGGTGGCGAGTACTCGGCAAGGTAGATGTCCACCACGCCCTCGATGCGCTCGTTCACCGGCAACGCCGCGAGGATCGGGATATCCTCAGTCACCCCGCGAATCAGCCCTGCCAGGTAGGTCACGTGCTCGAAGACCTCCACGTTCCCCCAGTTCTCGTCCCAGACGTAGACAAACGCGAGGTCCTGCCAGCCCCTCTGCCGCACCCGGGCCACGTTCTTCGCCACGTGCTCGACGTACGCTTCGCGGTAAGCCTCCGTCCCGATGTCAGCGTCTCCGTAGCGCGTGACCTTCGGGCCATGGCCTCCGACCCCGTTGATCTTGATCGCGTTCTGCCCGAGGCTCTCGACGCGCCATGTTCGCTCCTCGGCGCTGGAGTACCACATGATCGCGTCATACTGCTTGCGCTTCGCAAGCTCCTCCAGCCAGGCTCTGGCGGCGCCGCCCTTCTTCTCGCCCCAGAGTTGCTGGTTGGTGCGGAATGTCGGGCGCTTCGGAAGTGTAAAGTCCAGCACTTCAACCTCCAGCGGCACCCCGACGGTCTCCTCCACAGCCCCCGTCAGCGAAACCCTCACCTCGCCGCGGTAGACACCCGGGCGGACATCCCGCGGCGCCATCACCGTCACCCACAGGTGCGCGCTGCCGTCACCGTCCACCGTCACTTCGCGGTCCCACGAGAGCGGGTCGGGCCAGAGGAGTTCGCCGCCCGAGGGTGCCGGGAAGCCCAGTCGCGTGATGAGCGGCACGAAGCGCACCGGGTGCCAGTACAACCTGTCGGCGGGGATCGTCGCGCCATCCGGGCCGGTGAGCGCCCCCGCCTCCAGGGCCACGCGCGTGGCGCCGTCCGAATCGACCGCGGCGACAAGCTCGAACGACGCCGCCTCTCCCGCAGCCAGCCGCAGGCGCACAGTGTCACCGCGCGCTGTGGGCGCGCCGGTGCCCGGCATCGCCGGAGCAATGCCAGGGGTGTGCCAGACAGTGAGGGCGTCCGAGCGGTGAAGCGTGAAACGCCGCTCGCCCGCGTACTGGCGCGGCAGGGCGTGCGCGGCCACAAGCTCACGAGCGCGCCCGGCGTCGTCCGCGGTCGCGATGCGCAGATCATCGAGGAAGACCGAGTACTCCGGTGAAAGGCCACCGGGCTTCTCCGCGCCCACCTCACAGCGCGCGGCGATGCGGATGCCGGTGAGTGTCGCGCCGGCGTACTCGGAACCGTAACGGTCGAGCCGTGCGACGAGGTCGTCCCATCTCCCGACAGCGAGGCGCCCGACCGGCCCGGTGTGGCAGTACACGGGCTTCGGCTCCCCCTCGATCAGGAGCATCAGGCTCATCTGGCCCACCGGGCCCTCGCCCCGCCATGCCCCGGAAAGCCAGATCGGCTTATCGAGCACGATCGGCTCATCGAGCGTCATCTCGCAGGTGTTCCACATGCGCGTGCCGACCATCTGCAGGCAGCGCCTGCCCTGAGCGGGATCGATGACGTCCGCGCTCACGACCTGCACGGCGGTGGTGTCCTGCCGGCTCCGGGGCACCTGCCACTGCGGCGCCACAGCGTCCTCGAAATCCTGCTCATACACGGTCGCGGCACTCGCTGCGGCCATCGAACCAAGCAGCATCACCGTCAGAGCGCATTTTCGCATCTCTGCACCACCTGCGCGCCTGTTGTTCCTCCTGCCTCTCTCGAACAAATGTTTCACGTGAAACATTCGCCCCCGGTCATCCGGCCGGCAGTTCCACCACGTTGTTGTGTTCGTACAACTCCGTGATCTCATCGTTCGGATCCACGATCACCGTGAACTGCCGCCCGCGCCGGTCATCCGGCACCTCGAAAGTGACCTCCGTCATCCGCGGGTTGCAGTCATGCGGCGCCTCGAGCGGGCCGGCGGTTGCGGCCATGTCCGGCTTTCCGTCATCGCCGCGCGCGATGACGCTGAACTCGGGCACCCCGCCGCCACCGATATTATGCACCCGCGCGGCGATGGTCGTCGCGTCTTCGGAGATGACCGTATCCTGCGCGCAGACCGCGAGGTCCGGCCGGGCGTAGTAATCCTCGCCGGACGCCTCGATCTGCTCGATCTGCCGCGCCACGGTCCGCCCGGGCGGCAGCGTCACGTCAGTCCGCGCGCCCTTCGCCAGCTTCATCTCGCGCTCGGAGGGCGCTTCATCGGGCACTCCATCCTCATCGGCGTCCGGCCCTGTCGTCACGCGGCAGGTGCCCGGCTCAAGCCGCCAGACGGTGATCGCGCCCTCCTGCGGGTTGGCCTCGAAGTTGTACGCCATCAGCTTCAAGCCCGCCTCGTCATCATCCAGCACCCACGCGGCGAAGTTCGGCGTCATTCCGTGCCACGAGATCGCGTGGGTCGGGTAGATGTAGTTACGATATCCCGGCTGGCCACCGAGGTACATCCGGTCCACGAGGTCCTGCGAAATCCAGACGCGGTCGGCGGACTGCTCGATCCACGTGTGCATCGGGAAGAGCAGTTCGATCCGCTGCCACGAGTTGCGCAGCGCCTTCATGAGCATCTCCCGATCCCCGAACTGCTGCCATGCCGCGCAGTGGACCTGCGTGCGCCTGTCATTGCCCATGGCCGGCTTCAGTTCGTCGTAGGAGTAGCCCTCGGCCGTCTCGCGCAGAAGCTCCTCGTAGTCGGACATGACCGATCGCTCCGCCAGGTCCGGCGCCATGCCCGGATCGATCATTTCCTGCTTCAGCCAGACCTCGTGCGCGAGGTAGTAGCGCTCGTCGCCGGTCCACTCGGCCAGTGCCAGGTACATGTTGTCTGAGCCGTAGCCGCCGAAGGCGTGAGTGGTGCTCATCACCTCGCGGTCCTCGAACCGCACCGAGTCGGGCAGGTTCTTGAAGCGCCCCTCGATCGGCCCGTGCTGCTCGATACTCTGCTGCACGAGGTCGAGCCACGCGTAGCCGTATTCCCGCACGAGGCGCGTGGCGCGCTCGTTGCGCGACCACCAGCCGAGGTAGAGCGGTCCGTGCAGCATCAGGGCGCTGGAGAGGATGTCGCGGTCATACGGCTCCTCGGTGACGATCTCCCGCGCGCCATACAGCTTCGACTTGAAGTGCCGGAAGCCACCGGTCATGCCGGTCAGGTGCTCATCGACAGTGCGCGCGCCTTCCATCAGGCGCTCGAGGTAGACGGGGTTACCAGGGTACATCTCGGCCGCGCGGCAGAGCGCGTTCACGCCATCCTCGTACGCGTGCAGCGGGTCGGTGGTTCGGCGGTTGATCCCGTCCTGAATGAGCGTCTCGTAGCACGTGTCGGCCAGCCGTCGCACAGAATCCGCGATGCGGCCGTCCACGTCGGATATGTTGCTCAGTGAGACCCAGTCATTGACCAGGTCGGTATCATCGCCCAGGCCGTGGCCGAATTCCCCGTTCGGCGCCTGTCGGTGCTCGATCCACCAGTACACGAAGTCCAGGTACTTCCGAAGGGCCGCGCGCTGATAGACCGCCCACTCCGGCGCCCCGGCCTGGTCCGGCGGCTCGAGGCCGGACGTGTCAACGGGCTCATCCGGGTGCGTCCAGATATGCACGGCTCGCGCGTGGTAGTCGTCCGGGAAGCGCGTGTGCAGGTCATTCAGCGCCCGGTGAAGCTCGGTGAAGATCCCGACGCGCTCGGCCAGCGTGTCCATGGCGACCCGGCCCCACGGCCGCGGCTCCGAGACGTCGATGAAGCGGTCCTTGACGAAGGCAAGCTGATCGTGCCGGTACTCGGCCGCCAGGACGTCGTTCGGCTCGATGCGCAGTTCGATGCGCGACTGATGCTCTCGGCCCCACACAAGCTCCGCGTCATTGCTCGCGAGCAGGCGGATCCACACCGGGCGCCCGTCAGGGATGACCGTGTCGCGGATGTCAAGGGTCAGGTCCAGCGCCTGGATGCCGCCCCAGTCGCCATCCGGACTCGCAGTCACCTCGAAGTCCGCAATCTGGCGCGTGGGGGTGATGGGATCGGCCGCGAGCAGCCACAGCGTCGTGCCGGGATGCAGGTCACGGAAGTACAGGCGCGCGCGGATCGCGCCCAGCGCCCGGTCCGTGGAGCCGGAGGGCAGCATGAGGTGGTAGAAGCGCATGGCTTTCATCGGCAGCGAATGGGCATCGGCGGGCGCCTTACGGGCGCAGCGCACCGCGGTGCGGTCGTACGTCTCGCATGTGCTGAGCATGATGCGGCCGATCTCGGAGGTCCAGTCGGCGAAGATCTCATCGGAGAGATAGTGCGCCTCCGGCTCACCGGGCAGGTCGCCCGCGTCCTCCCGATGCGTCCCGTAGAAGCCTACCTCGCGCACGCGCACCGGCGGTGGGGCGTCCTCGGTCTCCTCCTCCGGCTGGTGCTCGGCGAAGAACGTCATCTCCGTCTGATCCTGCGGATCGTCAAATGACTTCGCCAGCAGCGGCCCGTCCGAGTGCAGCGACAGCCACGGCTCGCCCTCGGGTTCGAAGATCTGCCGGCCCTCATACAACCCGCCCCGGCAGTGCCCGCGGACGCGCAGGTAGTTGTACCGCTCGCCCTCGTCCAGGCGAAGGATCAGGCCCCCTTTGTGCTGGAAGCTGTAGCCATGGTAGGTCAGCGGCCAGCGCGTCAGCCGATCGCCGTCACAGACCTTCCACGCCTGAGAGTAGATCGCGCGGGCATCGGCGATCCCCGCCTCGCGCGCATAGAGCGTGTCCGTGTCACCGGCCGGCGCGATCTCCAGCAGCGACTGCCCCTCCCAGCCGAGGTAATCCGCCCGGTGCTCGCTGACACCGTCGGGATCAGCCTCGGTCGCGGGGAAGCCCTCCTCGCCCTCATAGACCGCCGCGACCTCCTCGTCGCTGAGCATGCGGGAGAATATCCGGAACTCATCGAGCGCGAAGGGCTGCTTCGTTCCGCGCCAGTAGCTCCACGTCCCTATCATGATCCTGTCCGGTTCGAGGTCTTCGGTCTGCCACGCGAGGTCCTCGCTGCGCGTGCGCTCACCGTTCACGTACAACCGGATGCCCTCGGTCTCATCCCAGGCGAAGGTCAGATGATACCAGGTGTCGGCCTCCCATGGATCGGACTGGAAGTCGTAATGCGTGCCACCCCACGGCCCGTGCACGAGGATCCGCCCGTAGCGCCCGCGCAGGCCGTACGTCATGCCGGTGCGGGAGACCGCGCTGATGGCGAGGAGGCCGTGATGTACGTGGCCGACGGGCCGGTCGAACTTGATCCAGAAGCTGACGGTCCCGCGGCGGAAGTTGACGTTTCCAGCCGCATCGTAGCGGTGGCAGTTCCCGCGTTCGAGGTAGAGCGCCTTCTCCACCACGCCCTCGGTGTCGCCCGAGCGGTAGAGGCCGATGTCCTTCTGATTCCCCCGGTCGTAGGGCCTGAATACGACATCGCCCGAGCCGCGCGCGTAGTCCGCCTCCAGTCCGCGCCCGTAGTACTCGGAGTAGCCGCGGTCGAAGGTCGCGCGGAAGATCTCCGCCTCATCCGGCGGGAGGTCAGCCGTGACGGGCATGTACGGCTGCGCAAGCGCGCATGCGCAGACAATGAGTGCGATGAACGTAGCGCCCATCTGTCCGGGCTTCATCTCGATTCCCTCCGCCGGCGGAGATCAGATCATGGCACCGCCAGTTTCACCTGCGCGGCACCGGGGACCTGCCGCTCCGGCAGGAAGACGGGCGGTAGGCGCGAATCACTTGATGGGCAGCACAACCGGAGGAGGACGCAGCGATGGCACCACAAACGCTCGAGGAGTACGAGAAGAAGCGAGACTTCCGCAGCACCACGGAGCCGCAGGCCGAAGAAGTCGAGTTCGACTGGACCGAGGAGCGGCCGATCTTCGTCATCCAGCAGCATGACTCGTCCACGATGCACTACGACTTCCGTATCGAGGTGGACGGTGTGCTGAAGTCCTGGGCGGTGCCGAAGGGCCCGTCCACCGATCCGTCTGACAGGCGCCTCGCCATGCCCACCGAAGACCATCCCCTCGCCTACGCGGACTTTGAGGGCACGATCCCCGAGGACGAGTACGGTGGCGGCGCGGTGATCGTCTGGGACCGCGGTCACTACCGCAACCTCAAGGAAGACGAGGGCGAGGAGGGCGAGGAGCCAATGTCCGTCGCCGAGCAGGTGGAGGACGGCCACGTGACCATCTGGCTGGAGGGCGAGAAGCTCACCGGCGGCTACGCGCTCATCAGGACCGGCAGCGGCGATGATACGCGATGGCTGCTGATCAAGATGCGCGACGAGGAGGCCGACGCCCGCCGCAACCCGACCTCCACCGAACCCGAGTCGGTCATGAGCGGCCTGACTGTTGAGGAAGTCGCCGAGAAGGCCGAGAACGATGAGTAGCCCCCTTGACCGCCTCTCCGAAGACGACCACGATCAGGCCGAAGAGACCCCCATGCCCGACTGGATGGACCCGATGCTCGCGAAGCTCAGCCACGACCACTTCTCCGATCCGGAGTGGATCTACGAGCGGAAGCTGGATGGCGAACGTGTCATCAGCTACATCGGTGACGGTGGCGACGTCCGCCTGATGTCGCGCAATCAAAAGCAGATCAATGACAGCTACCCCGAGGTCGAGGAGGCGCTTGCCGACCAGGCTCCTTCCGGCTGCATCCTCGATGGCGAGGTGGTCGCGTTCGATTCGGACAACGTGAGCGACTTTCAGCGACTCCAGCCCCGAATGCACGCGTCAAGTCGCCAGGAGTCGCTGGAGAGCGATGTCGCGGTCTACTACTACGTTTTCGACTGCATGTACGTCGACGGCCATGACATCACCGGGGTGCCGCTTCGCGGGCGCAAGCAGGTCCTGCGCGAGACCCTCGACTGGGACGACCCACTCCGCTGGACGCAGCACCGGGATGAGGAGGGTGAGGCGTTCCTCGAGGAGGCCTGTGAGAAGGGCTGGGAGGGCCTTATCGCCAAGAGGGCCGACTCTATCTACGCGCACAGCCGCTCCAGCCACTGGCTGAAGTTCAAGTGCGTGCGCCAGCAGGAGTTCGTCATCGGCGGGTGGACAGATCCTGAGGGGGAGCGCATCGGGTTCGGGGCACTGCTCCTGGGCTTCTATCGAGACGATGACTTCGTCTACGCCGGCAAGGTAGGGACGGGCTTCGATGACAAGACGCTGGCGGATCTCAGCGACCGCCTGAAGAGTATCGAGCGGAAGACCTGTCCGTACGATGTGGGGGATGCCGAGCACAGGGGCGTTCACTTCGTCACGCCAAAGCTGGTGTGCGAGGTTAAGTTCACGGAGTGGACGGGCGACGACAGGCTGCGCCACCCCGCCTTCATGGGCCTGCGGCGCGACAAGGATGCCGGGGACGTTCACAAAGAGGCCGAATCACAGGCGGTGGCGTCATGAAGATCGGCGGCCACGAGATCGACATCTCCAATCTCGACAAGGTCTTCTTCCCGGATGCCGGCCTCACCAAGGGCGACGTGATCGACTACTACGAGGGCGTCTCCGACGTCATGGTGCCGCACGTGAAGCGGTACGGCGTGAGCATGCAGCGGTTCCCCGACGGCCTGCAGGGCGGGAGCTTCTACAATAAGGATGCGCCCGATTACTTCCCGGACTGGATCAAGACGGTCAACTTCCCCAGGCGCGAGGGCGGCAGCTTCAACGCGCCGATCGTGGACAGCAAGGCCGCACTGGTCTATCTCGCCGACCAGGCGGTCCTGACCCCGCATCTCTACCTCGCGAGGACCGACGATCTCGAGCACCCCGATAAGATGATCTACGACCTTGACCCTCCCGAGGGCACCGAAGACTTCAGCGCGGTGCGGCAGGCGGCGCTGGACATCCGCGAGGTTATGGACGATCTGGACCTCATGACATGGATCCAGACCACCGGGTCGAAAGGCTACCACCTGATCATACCACTCGACCGAAGCGCGGGTTTCGATAAGGTGCGGCAGTTCGCGCACGACGTTGCGCTGGTGCTCGTGCGCCGGCATGAGGACAGGTACACGCTGGAGCAGCGCAAGCAAAAGCGCACCGGGCGCATTTTCCTGGATGTGCTGCGCAACTCCTACGGCGCGACCTCGGTCGCGCCGTACAGTGTCCGCGCGCGCCCCGCTGCGCCGGTGGCGACGCCGCTGGACTGGGATGAGCTTGAAGCCGGGGCCGATCCGCAGGACTGGACGATCGCGAGCATACCGGATCGGCTGGCGCAGACGGACGATCCATGGGCGGGGATGATGCGTCACGCGCGGGCGATCGGGAGCAGGCGCGCGGACCTCGACAAGATGCTCGACGCCGAAGAGCCTGCGGATGAGGAGGACTGATCGTCAGGTGAGCGAGGAGACATCCGGCAAGCTTGGCCTGAAGGAAGTCATTGCGATGGGCGTCGGGGGCATGGTCTCCGGGGGGATCTACGCGGTGCTGGGGGTGGCGATGAAGCAGTCCGGCAACGCGGTCCCGGTCTCCTACCTGCTGGCCGGGATCATCACGCTGCTGACCGCTTACTCCTACGTGAAGCTGGCGCTGCACTTCGGCGAGAACGGTGGCGCATTCTCGTTCGTGGAGCACGTTGTGAGCAATCGGCATATCGCGGGGATTCTCGGATGGGTGCTCATCGCCGGCTACGTCGGTGTGATGGCGATGTACGCCTTCGCCTTCGGCGCCTACACGCTGACTGCGGCCGATCGTGTCTTCGGCGCACAGCTTCCGCAGATCCTGCGCCCGATCATCTCCATCGCGATCGTGGCGCTTTTCATCGGCCTGAACCTGCGCGGGGTTGAGGCATCGGGCCTGTATGAGGACATTGCGGTCTACATCAAGATTTTCATACTGACCTCGCTGGCCGCGCTGGGCATCGCCTACTGGCAGGGCGACTGGGGCGGGATCGACTTCTTCAACAGGGGATACATCTCCCCCATCGCCGGCTTCGCGGTGATCTTCGTCTCCTACGAGGGCTTCCAGCTTCTCATGTACGATTATAACGAGATCGAGGACGTGAAGCGGAACCTGCCCCGTGGGACTTTCATCGCGGTCGGTGTCGCCATGCTCATCTACATCTCGGTCTCGCTGATGGCCACACTTCAACTGACTCCCGAGGAGCTTCTGCAGCACAAGGAGACCGCGCTGGCGAAGGCCGTCTCCAACATCCCGCTGCTGGGCGCAGTAGGCTTCGTGCTGGTGATCATCTCGGCGCTCAAGAGCACCTCGTCAGGCATCAACGCCACGTTGTTTGGCGCGTCGCGGCTCGCTCACAAAGTGGCCACCGAGAAGGAACTTCCGCGCCTGTTCTCGTTCCGCGACCACCGCGGAATCCCGCGCTACTCGCTGATCATCATGGGGGCCCTGACTGCCGCGTTCGCAGCCATCGGGAGCCTCGCGCAGATCACGGAGTTCGGTTCAGTCGCGTTTCTGATCGCCGATGGAGCCGCCAACTATGCGTGTCTGCGGCTGTGGCGAGATGCAGAGGCTAATCCGATTCTACCCGCTATTGGGCTCATCGGCTGCGTAATCGCCCTGCCGATCCTCCTGCATCACCTCTACGTAACGCAGGCGGGCATCCTGTGGTCGATCGCGGGCATCTTCGTGGCATTGATGATCGCGGAGTTCATCTACATCGAGCGCGAGCCGATCCGCGAGGAAGCCCGAGAGGTCGCCGAACTCCTTACCTGCGACAAGGAGGACGAGGACTGACGATCGGAGCCTTCCCTCCCCTTTTCTTCGGGATGCGTGCTGCAGGCAGGATTCTCCCCGCACCGGCCGGAAGACTTCTCTCCGCGTACGCCGGATAGTCACAGCCATCATCGGGAGGCCCACCATGCCCTTCGCATACCGTCGTGAGTATCGAGGCCCGGTCAAGCTCGCTGCATTCGACTGGGCAGGGACGATCGTCGATTACGGCTGCCAGGCACCCACGCTGGCATTCGTCGAACTGTTCGCCGAGGCGGACGTGAAAATCACCGTCGAGCAGGCGCGCGGACCGATGGGAGTCGGCAAGCGCGAGCATATCGCGGCTCTGCTTGAGCATCCGGAGATTGCCCGCGTCTGGCAGGAAGCGCACGGCTCCGAGCCCACCGCGGAAGATGGCGACCGACTGTACGAGGATTTCGAGCAGATCCAGGTGCAGGCGGCCCTCGACCGCGCGGACCTGATACCCGGGACGCTGGAGACGATCGACTGGCTGCGCGGGCGCGGCGTCAGCATCGCCACCAATACCGGCTACTTCCGCGAGGTGCTGGAAGCGATCCTGCCGGTGGTGGCCGAGCAGGGGCTGGACGCGGACTCGAACGTGTGCGCAACGGATGTGCCCGAGGCCCGACCGGCTCCGTGGATGCTTGTGGTGAACATGCTGGAGACCGGCATCTATCCGTCCGAGGCGGTAGTGAAGGTCGGGGACACGGTCCCGGACATCGAGGAGGGATTGAACGCGGGGACATGGACAGTCGGTGTCATCGAATCCGGCAACGAGGTCGGCCTGCGGCAGGAGCAGATCGCTGACCTCAGCGAAGCTGAACTCGGCCAACTGGCGGATAAGGCCCGGTTGACGCTCCAGCGGGCCGGCGCGCATTACACCGTCCCCACGGTCGCGGATCTGCCGCCGGTCATCGACGACATTGAGCAGCGCCTGCAGCGAGGTGAGCGTCCGTGAGCATACCTGAAAGCTGCCGGGCGCTCGTGTTCGACCCGGCCGACGGATCGCTGGAGATGCGCGAAGTGCCGATGCGCCCTCTTCGCCGGGGGGAGGCCCTTGTTCGTGTAAGTTTGTCCAGCATTTGCGGGTCAGACCTGCACACAATCAGGGGGCGTCGCGACCCCGGAGGCCCCCTGATCCTCGGACACGAGATCGTCGGCGAGGTCGCCGCCCTGGGCGAGGGCGTGGACACAGATTGCCTCGGAGAGCCCCTCAGGCCGGGCGATCGCGTGACCTGGGGCCTTGCCGCAAGCTGTGGGCGATGCTTCTACTGCTCACGAGGGATTCCGCAGAAGTGCAAAGGTCTGTTTAAGTATGGCCATGAAAAGCTTGACTCAGTTACACCCCTGAGCGGCGGTTTCGCGGAATACTGTTACCTCGTGCCCGGTACGGCATTCTATCGCCTCCCCGACGACCTGCCCGACCGCATCGGGGTCTTCGCCAACTGTGCGATGGCGACGATGCAGGCGGCTGTTCGGATGGCCGATGTGCAGGCGGGCGAGTCGGTGCTGGTACAGGGAGCGGGCCTGGTCGGCCTTTGCGCGATGGCGCTGTGCGCTCATCGGCGGGCGAAACCTGTCGTGGCGGTCGATCCATGCAAGCAGCGACTGGACCAGGCGACGTACTTCGGTGCATCACACCTGGCGGGGGAGGCCGATATCGGCGGAGATCTCGCAGCCACCCTGCGCGAGGCGACTGAGGGCAGACGCGGCTTCGATGTGGCGATTGAGGCGTGCGGGCAGCCGTCGGTGGTCCGCGATGGCATCGAGGCGCTGCGGATCGGAGGCAGGTATATCCTCGCCGGGTGCGTGTATCCGGAGGCGACGGCGCAGCTGGATCTGCATCCGGTCACGACGAAGCTGCTGACGATGCAGGGGCTGCACAACTACACCCCGCTGGACCTGCAGGAGGCGCTGGCATTTCTCCGCGAGGGCCGGGGGCGCTTTGCCTTCGGCGATGTGGTGCGCGAGGTCTTCCCCCTGGACGAGATCGATGCGGCACTGGCGCTGATGGAGCGCGATCCATCGGTACTGCGCGCGGCGCTCAGGCCGTAGTGTTGTCGTCTTCTTTGCTCTGCCATTTATCCAGACGGCCGCTCTGCTGCATCTCGTGGGTGACGAAGTAGCTGATGACGGTGCGGATTGCGACGATTATCCCCAGGACCGCAAGCTCCTGGAGCGTCGGATTGCGGATTGTGTGCATGATGTCCGCGGCGATCAGGAACTCGAGCCCCAGCACGATGTAGTAACCAAGATCCTGCCGGACGACCGCCCGTTCGTGTGCGATGTCGCCTCCGCGCATCCGGTGGACCTCAAGCTTCGCAAGCTCGACGAGACCCACCAGCACGCCCCACGTGAGCACCGCCACACCGACGATGCCCGTCGCCCACGCTATCCACCCGACGAAATCCATGCCCAGCATCTGCTCGCTCACTCTGACGACCTCCCACGCGAGGCTTCGCGGCGGCGGATGAGAATCCTGCCCGGCAAGCGAACGGGGACGCCGAAAGCGGCGTCCCCGTCTCGCACCCTGTCGGTTGTGGCGTCATCACCGCAGCCGCTCGATGGTCTGCTGGCGGATGACCGCGTTGTCTTGCACATTCAGCATCTGCAGTCTGAGGTTGCTTCCCTGCAACGCGCCCCAGTTGAGCGGGCTCAGGTTCGCCTTCGCGCCCGCCTGAAGAGCGATATTGCCGAAGGTCGCCTGTTGCATGCCCTGTCCGACCGGGCCAAGGATCTCGAGGTTGAACTGAAGGTTTGGCGAACCGTTCACCTCGACCGCGGTACCCTCTGGATTCGGGACAAGCTCAAGCTGCTGGGCGCCGAGGTTCCGCAGGTTGTTCAACTCGAAGACTCGATCACCGGCAGCCGTGGAGCGGATGAACTCGAGCGAGGTCGGTGCCACAGCCTGCGCGTTCAGTATCTGCAGCCGCGGACGTGCCTCGAGGGAACTGAAGCGTATTTCGCCGATCCCGCTGGAGGCGATGCTGAAGATTCGTCCTCGGGTGAAGAGGTCCATCTGCTTCGCGCCGTCACCGGCCACGTTGAAGGTCAGGGCCTTGTTGCCGGTGTCACCGATGATGAAGATTTGCTCGGCATCCTCCGGCGGGGCCAGTTGCGCGAGCTGCAACTGCCCGACGCGCGGTCGGACAACCCTCGGCCGGATCTGCACCAGCGGCGGCACGATGCTGGAGTTGGGTATGCGCGTAGCCGGATCCTCATTAAGCGAGCCGTCCGGGTTAAAGAACCTGCGCCCATCCTCGTCGGTGATCTGCTGCACATTCGCGTTGGGGCTGAAGACCGCCACCACGCTGTTTGCGCCGGGACCGCCGTGCTCCGATCCGGGCAAGTGGGGATTGGCAGGCGTGCACTCGTTGTAGGTGAACAACTCTGCCTTCGTGGCGCTGCCGCGGGAGAACGTGTTGGCCGCCCAGTCAACGGTTGCGACATCCGGATCAGCGGATCCGCCCTCGTTCTCGCGGTACGGGTTGTTGTTGTCATAGCAGATCATCCGGCGGGTGTTGCCGTCCACCTCGGTGGCATATGGGCAGACGACGTGGCCCCACCAGTTCCCGCCGGCAGTCTGGCCCCAGTAGACCAGGACCGGGCGGTTGGTAATCTCCCCGATCACTGACTGGCAGCGGGTGAATACCTCTCGCGGGGTCTGGTTGTTCCAGAAGTTGTTGTGTAAGTCCAGGATCTCCTGGGTGAACCACGCGCCCTGCTGCTGCTGAACGGTCTCGCGGGTCGTGGCATTCCAGTCATACCACCACAGATGGGACTGCGCGGTTCCCGGATTCTGGAAGTGACCGGCGTGGAACATGTGGTCGAACTCGTGGTTCTTCACTCTCAGACTTGAGACACTCATCCCGTAGCAGTTGCCGCCCCCACCCGCGCCCGTGTAGGTGCTGTCGAACCACGCCTGTGCCGCGGGACGGTGCGTGCCGTCGGCGTACTCAACGTTGCTCTCGCCGAAATAGTGAGCGTAGAGCTTCCAGTCGATCGAGGCGCGCGAGAAGTTGGAGAACTTCCAGCCGTGATAGCCCCGGTAGCCACGCGGTGCGACGACTTCGTACTCGGCGGTTGCTGTGTCCGCGCTGCTTGCGGTATTCCGCACGAAGACGTCATGCATCTGGTCGCGCGTCGCGCCGGAGGGAATCTTGAAGGCCATTGAGTTGGGGAAGAACTCGAACGAATCGCCGAGGTAGTGGGACTCGACGGCCGTCCCATCGAAATGCACCGTACAGTTAGCGTTGAAGCCCTTGCCAAAGGCATATGACCAGCTTCCGGGCGTTCCCTGATCGGGCCAGAAGCTGCTGATGGTAAAGATACGCAGGGCCTCGATGCGGTCGATGATGCTCGGATCGAGGCGCGCGATCGAGACGGCGTCGAGATGATTTGCTCTGGCGACATTCTCGTCAAGCGTCAGGATCAGGTTGCTCTGCAGGTCCGCTGGGAGGGCGCGGAATTTCTCGGAGGCCTTATCAGCCTTTTGTCCGGCGATCCCCCGGGTCTTGAGAATCTGCTGGAAGTGTTGTGAGAGCTGCAGCGGTGTCAGTTTCAGCGTGTGGGCGGTCAGCGGATCCTCGAACTGGATCGGCTGGCGGATTCTCGGTGCAGGCTGGGCGAAGGTGGTGACGGTCACGGTGACGAGCAGCAACACGGCGGTGATGACTACCCCGGCGGTGCGCATGATCAGACCAGCCCCTCTCGCGACGTCGCGCGGCTTCTGCGAACGTATCCGCGGAAATCGCGCGATGGTCGCATTCCTGAGTACGCGACTCCTGCGGGGAGTTTACCGCAAATGCGCGGCACGTTACACGGAAATGGAAGAAAAAAGGCCTGTCAGAGGAGATAAATGGGATCACGGCCCGCGGCAAAAAGCCGCGGGCCGTGATCCGTCGATGCCGGTCTCCTGCCCATACGCCACCACAATCCGACCGGCATTGCACCTTTGAAGCTACTCGGTGGTCCCCGGGAGGACCTCTACCACGCCACCGCTCCATCTGCCTCGTATCCGCTCGCCGAGTTGGCCGGTCTGTATCTTCAGGGCCCTGCTAAGGGCTTCCACCTCGCCAGAACTCACGCGACCACACATCCGCTTCCTGAAGCGCTTACCGGCCTTCGTTGTCCCTGAGAGGACCCGACCTCCGTCACCTCGCACGCCACCTCACCTGCCCGTATCAGAGCTGAAATCCGCGGTCTCAATCCAGTTCACCACCACGCTACCACCTCGCAGCCACACCGCGGGACAGCAGTGTCCTTCAGGACGTGTTTCGGGCCTGCTCACCGAAGGAGAGAGTGTGGGCCCCGCTGCTCGTCCGACCTCGCCTGCACTCCAGATCTCCGCCACCGCGCAACCACACAACCACGGTCGGGGCCCATCGCTCTCAATGTGCCATGGCCGACGGCTCCGCGCCGCCTGCCGGTCGAACTTCGGTTGAGAATGTTCGAGTGTGAGTCTACCGCACAGCCGGATGCTCGACAATCGGGAAATCCCCCCATATCCAGAGTGGGATTGTCCTGAATCGTCGCCCCCGGCTTTCATTCAGTCCGATTCAGTGCAGGACATGACGATCACTACAGAGAGTAACCGCACATCAAAACCGGCGCCGAGCGGACCTGCAGCTCCTCTTCATGTCCCCTGTGCGTCGGAGCCACGACAGCGGATCGCGCCGCCACGCCATCGATTGTCCCCGCGAAGACTCTGCGAGTGGAGGTCGCAGCAATCTGCCGCGGGCGTCTCGCCCGGCGCCGGTTGATTTGTGTCCATCTTTCAGGGATCGCCTGCGTCCATTGCGTCCAGATCGAAGTCACTGCAGGGCGCGCACTATCGCGTCAACGAAATCGGGAATGTCATCGGGATTGCGGGAGGTAATCAGGTTGTCATCGACGACAACGGATTCGTCGAGCGTCTCCGCGCCGGCGTTGGCAATGTCATCGCGGACACCCTTCCAGGACGTCGCGCGGCGGCCCTCAAGCAGGTCCGCACTCGCTAACACCAGAGCCGCGTGGCAGATGGCGGCGATCGGCTTGCCCTGAGCGTCAGCGGAGCGGACCAGGGCCAGGACGTCCTCGTCCAGACGCAGCTTCTCGGGAGCCTGTCCGCCGGGGATCATCAGCAGATCGAAATCATCTGCGCTCACGTCCCCTGCCGCGTGCTCGACCTCAATCGTCGTCCCGTGCTTGCCCTCCGCGACCGAACCCGCCTCGATGCCGACGATGAATGTGTCTGCGCCGGCGTTCACGAGTTGCTCGCGCGGTTCGACCAGTTCCACGTCCTCGAAGTCGTCAGCAACCAGGATCGCGATACGCTTTCCGGTGATGTTCATGTCGGACGCCTCCTCATCTCAAAGGGCCTACGCCCTACGCCTGCTCGAAGCGGCGCCGGACGAAGTCCCAGTTCACCACATCGAAGAAGGCCTCTGTGTACCTCGCGCGTTCATTCTGATAGTCGAGATAGTACGCGTGCTCCCATACGTCGATGACGAGGATCGGCACCGTACCCCATTCGGCAAGGTTCTGGTGCTTCTCGGCCTGAAGCACGACCAGGCGCTGCCCCTGTGGCTGCCAGGCGACGACTCCCCAGCCGGACGCCTGCACGGCGTTGGTCGCGGCCAGAAGCTGGCTTTTGAAGGTAGCGAAGTCCTCGAAGTCGTTATCGATCTGTTCGGCGAGCGCGCCATCAGGCTGCCCGCCGCCGTCAGGGCTCATGCACCGCCAGTAGATGCTGTGGAAGAGGTGTCCGGAGTAGTTGAAAGCCAGGGCGTTGCAGATCGTGCGCACGTTGGAGAAGTCATCGGCCTCGCGAGCGGCCTCGATTTGGTGCTCGGCCTCGTTGAGGCCATCGACGTAGCCCTGGTGATGCCTGTCATGGTGTGTCCGCAGCGTCTGTTCACCAAGGAACGGTTCGAGCGCATCGTACGCATACGGCAGGTCCGGCAGTTCGTGTGACATCCAGCCTCGCCTCCTGTGCCCGGGATGTGCGGTGAGTATCGCGCCTCCCCGCCGGTCGCGTGTCAGGCGATTGTTATGTCCACGCTGGCGCCGGCCATGACCGTGCCGCGCACCTTCGACTGCTTCTGCGCCTCATCGACGATCTGTCGCTGCTCGTCCGTGAGTTCCCCGGGCATGGTGATGGTGACTTTGAAGTTGTCGAGTTGGTTGCGCTCATCGTCCGGCTCTGCTTCGACGTCCACCGTCATGCCCTCGCAGGGGATGCCCTCTTCATCGCAGGTGATGGAGACGATCATGCCGATGCAGTTCGCCAATGCCGCGCAAAGGCTCTCAGGCGGCAGCGCAGCCGTATCTGTTCCACCCATGTCTTCGGGCAGATCCGTAAACAAACTGTGGCCGCGCACTTTCGCGCACATAATGGTGGGACCGACATTCTTTGCGGTTGCCGTCATCTTCGCCATTTGCGGATCTCCTCGAGATGCAGTCAGTCTGGAAGAAACGCTCACCGAGAAGGGTAGTGCACGCAGAGCGCACATGACAATAGGGAGAACCCCTGAGTGTGGGGTTCGCAATCTCTGAAATGGCGGGGAGAGTGGGGAAACGGCAAGTCGCAAGTCGCAAGTCGCAAGTCGCAAGTCGCAAGTAACGACAGTAACGACAGTAACGACAACAACAACGACAGCAACGACGGCAAAGGCAGTGACGACGGCCGGGGGTAATGGCGCGGGATGATCGCCACGTCGATGAGGTGTACGGAATGACGCCCCCCGGCCCCGGGCAGGGATTCAGGGGATGAGGGCGTCGGATACGCGGCAAGCGCCTGCGGCGCCGGTCATTCGTCCAGTGAGGTGAGGCCCTCGCGGATGGCGTATTTTGTCAGTTCGGCGATTGAGCGGATCTCGAGCTTGTCCATGATGTTCTGACGATGGCTCTCGATGGTCTTCACCGACACGTGAAGATTCGATGCGATCTGCTTGGTCGTGTGGCCCTCGGCAACAAGCTGCAGGACCTCGCGCTCGCGATCGGTGAGCACCGAGAATGCCGATTCGCCGCCCTCTCCCGAAAGGCGCTCCACGTAGTCGCGCAGTACCACGCCCTCGATCTCGGGGCTGAGGTAGCTGCCACCGTTGGCCACCTGGCGGATGGCCTCCGCCAGTTCGTCAAAGGCGCAGTCCTTGAGCACATATCCGGACGCGCCTGCGCCGAGCATGCCCGCTGCGTAGTGCTTGTCAGCGTGCATGGAGAGCGCGAGCACCTTCGTGCCAGGCACCTCTTTGAGGATCTGCCGGGTCGCCTCGATCCCGTTGAGATCAGGCATCGCCACATCCATAACGACAACATGGGGCTCGTGTTCGGTGCACAGATCGATAGCCTCGCGCCCGTTGGAAGCCTGGGCTATAACTTCCATGTCCGACTGCTCATCAACGAGATTGCGAAGCCCCTCGCGGATTACCTGATGGTCATCGGCCAGTACTACACGGAAGCTCATGGTGCTCCTTGCTCCTTCGCTGCTGTGGGACAGATCATTTTGATGCGGGCCCCGTCATTGGGCCTGGAGTCTATTTCGACCTGGCCACCGAGATACATGATTCGCTCCTGAACGTTGAAGAGGCCAAAGCCGCTCTCGCGCCCGGCGGAGGAGCGGACAGCGTGAAGGTCGAAGCCTCGGCCGTCATCCGCCACTTCAACGCACACCACGTTATCCTTTGCCTCCAGACGCACAATGACCTGCCCCGCGTCAGCATGCTTTATGGCATTCGTGATCAGTTCGTTTGTGGCCTGGAAAAGCGTCAGTGCGAGTTCCTCGCCAAGCTCATCCGGATCGGCGGAGATTTCGAGGCGAATGGATACATCGTGTCGCCCATCAAGTTCGTCAGTGAGCCATTCCAGAGCGGCTGTCAAACCAAGCTCGTCGAGTACCGGTGGGCTGAGCTGGCTCGTAAGCGCGCGTGTCTCAGCAATCGTCTCATCGACGTAGCGCAGTACATCATCGAGGTCCGAGGTATCGCCATCGGCCTGTTCGCGCATCGCACCAAGCTTCATCTTTGCAAAGGCCAGAAGCTGCCCGATGTTGTCATGCAGGACCGTGGCGATCTCGCGGCGCTCCCGCTGCTCGGCCATGGCAAGCTCGGCGGTGAGATCGCGCAGGTTCTGCCGGCTGTCACGCAGCTGTTGCTCGGCCCGCCTCTCCGCGGTGCGATCGACACCGATAGCCATGATGCCGGTGATTTCGCCGGTCTCGTCGCGGATGGCTCGATTGGACCACGAGACCCAGTAGCGTGTGCCGTCGCGCGCGACGTTCTCGTTCTCGTTTGTCGAGTAATCCTCGGGGTTCGCAGCGATCTGCTCCACAAGCCCGGCGAGGTCGGTGTCATAGCTGTCGGTTTCAGGGATAATCAGTCCGAGGTGTTCCCCGATCATCTCATCTTCACGATACCCGAAGAAGTCGAGGCCGTATTCGTTTACGAAGCGGATGGTGCCGTCGAGATCCCAGCGAATGATGATCGTGTGCGCATTCTCGACGAGTTCGCGATATTTCTCTTCGCTTTCACGCAGCTCCCGGGCTATGCGGCGCTCCTCCGTGACGTCCCAGCCTGTCGCGACAGTGTACGGGCCGTCCGTGCTGTCCGACTGGGCCGGGACTTCAGCCAGTTGCCACGATATAAGTCGGCGCTCTCCGACGGCGGTTTCCCACCAGTATTCGTACTGGGCGGTATCGTCCTTGAACTGTGCAGAGAGGTCCCTTCGGGTCCGCTCGCGGTCTTCCCGGGGAACGAGCTGCTCAATCAGATCGCGTCCGAGTAGATCTGCTTCGGAGAACCCCGTCAGCTCCTCACACGCGCGGTTGAAGCGCACGATGCGCCCTCTCTCATCAACGACGACAACAAGGCTGCCGGCTCTCTCGACCACGGCATCGGTGAAGTCCCGCTGGGCCTGCAGTTGGCGCTTCGTGAGCTGCTCATCGGTGACATCTCTCAGCCAGAGGCTGAGCAGTTCGACCTCGCCCTCGTCGTTGCGGATCGGGACCAGAGACCAGTCCCACCATGTCACGCCCCGCTCGGGCTGGCTTTCGTACTCGAAGGGCCTGGCGTGAACCGTGTAAGGTTCTCCGGTGTCCCGCACCTCCTGGAAAATCTTCTGGTTTTCATCATTCGGGAACAGGTCGAAGTGGTTCCGGCCCACCAGTTCCTCAGGCCGCATCCGACAGGCTTCGGCATACGCCTCGTTCACGCGCAGGAAGTTGAAATCGCGATCGAAGATGGCCGCAGGGTCGAGCGATGTCTCGAAGAAGGCGTTGAGCATGCGCGTCCGGTCGGCCAGTGACCGCTCGGTACGCTCATGCATCGCACGGGCCTCGAGCATCACCAGCGCGAAGCCGAGGTCATCGGCGATGCCGGAAAAGACGCGCTTGAGTTCCTCGCTGACGGGGCTGGTGCCGGCGACATGAGCGACCAATACGGCCAGAGGCTGGTCCCCGTGGCGAATGGTCGTGGCGACGCCGTGCACCTGGTCGTGCTCGGGCGCAAACTGACAGCCCGCGCAGACGTCGGATATCTCATTGATTGCAATCTGACGAGGGCCGTCGAGGATACGGGTCACGCAGTCGGGAAGCTCCCGCAGCGCCGCCGGGCTGAGTTCGTGGGCCGCCGCGGAATCAACGGACGCGCCCACCAGGCCGATGGGACGGCCGGTATCGCCAGGCAACGCGATCCACGCACCGGTGCATACGCCGCTTCCGATGAGACTTTCGCAGGCGCGTTCGAGTAGCTCGCGCGGGTCGTCGGTACGGAGTGCGATGCCGGAGATGTCGCCGAGGGCGCGCATGCCGGCATTCAGGCGCTCGAGGCGCTGCTCGGCGCTGCGGAGGGCCGTGATGTCCGCACCGATGCTGAAGACCGACTCGAGGCGCCCGTCCGGGTCGAAGAAAGTGACATTGTGCCAGGAGATGAGCAGGCGGCGGCCGTTCTGGGTGCGGATGAATGCATCAAAACGGCTGTCCATGCCGTCATCGCGGAGGTCGAGGAAACGCCGGCGGCGATATTCCGCATGGTTGTCTGCGATGAACTCCCAGAAAAACTCTCCGAGCAGCTCATCGCGGTCATAGCCGGTCAGCGCGCAGATGCTGTCGTTAACGTAGATAACGCGGCCATCGCGATCTACGCCGATGACGGGCATGGGGGCGCGGCTGGCGAGATTTCCAAGACGATTCACGGGTCGCATTCGCCCTCCCCCCGCCGGATATGGAGTGCAGGTTCGACCATCGGCAGGTTAGCCTGACACGGGGCCCCGCGTATCAGCCGCCCATCACTGCACGCGCCGCAATTGCCGGTGGCTGGAAGCTTGTGAAGTCTATCACGATCACTCCGGGAACGCAATTCACCCTTCAGTCCTCCACCATCCGCGCGAAGCACTCGACCATCAGACAGATGGCGGTCGATCCCGGGTCCTGTATCCCGAGGCTCTTCTCCTTCAGCCAGCCGCCGCGACCGTGTTTGGCCTCCATCTCTTTCGTGTCTTCGAGAGCCTCGCAGCAGGTCTCATGGGCGGCCTCCACGGCCTCGGGAAGAGACGCTCCCTCGGCGACCTTCGACTCCAGTGTCGTTGCCATCGGGAGCAGCACGTCGAGGATAGTCTTCTCTCCGGGCTTCGCGCCACCACGGGCGCTGACGCCCGAGGCGGCCGCCTCCACCATCCCGGGCAGATCCTCCACCTCGATCTCACCCTTGCCCTTGATATGCTTTCCCGCGCTCATCAGGGCGGTGGCGAAGATCGCTCCGAAGGTGGATGCCGCCTCGCGATTGAAGGCCATGCCGGCTTTCGCGAGAGTCGTCCCGGGCTCCTCGCCTTCGAGGTCGGGAAGTTCATCGGCGATCGCCTTCATTCCGATGGAGATGGTGATACCCAGGTCCCCGTCCCCGATCTGCGCGTCCAACTCGCGCAGTTCGTCCTTGTGCTGCGGCATCTCCTCGCTGAGCATCCGCAGAAACTCGATCACATCGGCATTGTTCAGCGTGTCCATCGAATCGTCTCCCTTGAGGCGGTCAACCTGATCAACTGACGCGCAGGTGCCAGTGCTTCAGACGACGGATATGGCGTCAAACCGGCTCGGCTCATGCTCCCTCGTCACAGGCGCGGCACCAGCGGCGAGCGCGCGTCGGCGTCGAGCAGACGCTTGAGTTCGCTATCGAGCTTCAGCAGGCTCACGGACGCGCCGGCCATCTCAAGCGAGGTGGCGTACTCGCCGATGAAGTTGCGGTAGATCTCGATACCGGCGTCGGCAAGCACCTCTGTGACGCGGCGGTACATGATGTAGAGTTCCTCGGGTGGCGTGGCGCCCAGTGAGTTGACGAGAACCGCGACCTCATCCCCGGACTCATACGGGAGGTCGGCGAGGATGTGCTCGAGTATCTCGTCCACGACCTCATCGGCGGGTCTGATCTCCCCACGGCGGACGCCGGGTTCGCCGTGGATACCCATGCCGATCTCCATCTCGTTCTCGCCAAGTTCGAAGGTCGGCTCACCCGCGGCGGGGATGGTGCAGGGCGTAAGCGCGACGCCCATCGAGCGGGTATTGTGGACGGCCTCCTCGGCGACCCCGACGACCTCGCCGAGACTCGCGCCCTCGCCGGCCCGGGCGCCCGCGATCTTGTAGGCGAAGAAGATGCCCGCGACTGCGCGGCGGCGATCCATCTCCTCCACCGGAGCGGAGGAGACGTCGTCCTTCGCGAGCACGGTCGCGACCTCGATGTCCTCCATCTCGGCCATCTCGGCCGCCATGCCGAAGTTCATCGTGTCGCCAGAGTAGTTGCCGTAGAGGTGCAGCACGCCCGCTCCACCATGCGCGGCTTTCGTCGCCGCGAGCATGTCGTCGGGGGATGGCGATGAGAAGACGTTCCCGATGGAGACTGCGTCACACAGGCCGGGGCCGACATATCCCAAAAAGACCGGGATGTGGCCGGCGCCGCCGCCGGTGACGATCGCGACCTTATCCTCGACGGGCCCGTCGGCGCGCATCAGCGCCCGGTCGGAGCCCTCGCAGCGCTTGAGATGGTCCGGATATGCCAGCAGTACGCCCTCGATAGTCTCGTCCACGAAATCATACGGATCGTTGATGAGCTTTTTCACGGGCTATGCCTCCCCGCGGTAGCTGTCCGCTCGGTTTTCGAGCGGACGGTCTGGGATCTGTGCAACCGCATGTAGCTTCGCTACGTCCGGCGAGGGACCTCCCGCGCCCGCGACGAACCGCGGAAAGGTCCAGAAAGCCACAGTGAGGAACCGTCGAGACAGCATCAAGCCGATGGTGGAGGTGCAGGACCATGCGGAGGATCGCAGTCTTCTGTCTGCTCCCGGTACTCGCGGGGAGCGTCGGTGCGGAGATGACCGCTGAGCAGAGAGTGGACCTTCTGTGGGAGCGGGCGGTGCGGCAGTCAGACTTCGCGAAATTCGATGGCGCGCTCGAAAGCGGCCGGAGGGCGCTGGAAATCGCGCCCGAGAACGCCGATGCGTGGGCGCTGATGGCATACGTAAACTGGCTGCATCCGGACGGTCTGGAGCACCTCGCGAAGGGACAGGTGCAACGAGCGCTGGGCCTGAACCCGGACTCAGCGCGGGCGCGGATGGTCCATGGGCTGGTGCTCCAGGCGACGACTGACCCGCCGGACTTCGAGCGCGCCGTCGGAGAGCTGGAGAGGGCGGTGGCGCTGGATCCGGAGTTGCCACGGGCGTGGTCGATGCTGGCGCTTGGGTATCTCGATGCGGGGCAACCGGAAAAGGCCCTGCCCCCGGCGCAGAATGCGGTGGAACTGGACCGGGAGTACTACGAATGGGCGATGAACCTGGCCGAATGCCTCAGCGCGGTCGGAGAGCAGGCCCGGGCGGTCGGAGCCGCGCGACGGGCGGTTGAGCTGAGCTTCTCGGATTTCTCCGAGCAGCTCGCGCGCAACAACCTCGCCTGGCACCTGTGCCTGCTGCTGCCGGAGGATGTGGAGCAGCGAGTGGAGGCGGTGCACAATGCCCGGCGGGCGGTTGAGATCGCACCGGACGATGCTACGAATCTCGACACGCTGGGGACCGCGGAGGTGCTGTTCGGTGACGCCGAGCGGGCGGCGGCGGCCTTCGAGGCGGCGATCGAACGCGGCACTGACTCGTACGCGGGGCTGGGCTGCGCGCTGGCGTTTGCAGGAAAAGAGGCTGAGGCGCGCGAGGCTCTGAAGAGGTACTCCAGTCTGCACCTGGACGGCAGGACCGCGGCGCATGATGCAGGTCTGGCGGGGCTCGCGTGGGAGGCGCTGGGACAGCCGGAGGTGACCGCGCGGATCTACGAGGCCGCGCTGGACCGGTGGGCGGAACATCCGTGGGCGGAGTGCATGCGGACGTGGATGGCAGGGAAAAGTGAGAAGTGACAGGTGAAGAGGGAACGGCGGCCGGCGACTTGACGGAGGATCGCGAGCGGCCCGTCCCAGGTTTCCGAGCATGTCTCCACATCAAGAGAAGGTCTCGTCGTCCGGGGCGTTCGTACTGCTCAATAGCTCGCGTAGTCGCTGTCCCCGATTCCCGGTTCCCAGTTCCCGCTTCCCGCCGCCACTGCAGGAACCATGGCGCGGCCGGCTAACATAAATGTGGCACACGGCTTGACACCAGCCCGAGGAGGCAGCTCTCGATGGCCAATTCCGAGTATGTCAGGTTCTTCGATGAACTCAACAACGAGGACGTGCCGGTGGTCGGTGGCAAGAACGCCTCGCTGGGAGAGATGTTCAGCGACCTCGCCGACGAGGGTGTCGCGGTCCCCGACGGGTTCGCCACCACCGCCAGAGCCTATCGCGAGTATATTGAGGCCAATGACCTGGCCGAGAGGATCCAGGGGCTGCTGGATGACATGCACGCCGGGCGGCGCGACCTGGACGAGGTGGGCCACCGGATCCGCGAGCTGATTCGGCACGGTGAGTTCCCGGCGGAGACCGCTGAGGCGATCACTGAGGCCTACGATGAGCTGTCGCGGCGCTACGATTCGAAGCGTACCGACGTTGCGGCGCGCAGTTCGGCGACTGCCGAGGACCTCCCGGAGGCCTCGTTCGCCGGTCAGCAGGAGACGTTCCTGAACGTGACCGGGCACCAGAACTTGCTGGAGGCCTGCCGCAACTGCTACGCATCGCTCTTCACCGATCGCGCCATCAGCTACCGCGAGGAGCAGGGCTTCGAGCACATGGATGTTGCTCTGTCGGTGGGCGTGCAGAAGATGGTGCGGTCCGATGAGGCGGGTTCGGGCGTGATGTTCACCATCGACACGGATTCGGGCTTCCCGGATGTGGTGGTCATCAACGCCGCCTGGGGACTGGGCGAGAACGTGGTGCAGGGCGCGGTCAACCCCGACGAGTATCGGGTCTTCAAGCCGCTGCTGGAAGAGGGCGTATTTGAGCCGATCATCGAGAAGCATCTGGGTGAGAAAGAACAAAAGATGGTCTACGCCCGGGGCGGCTCGGAGACCACCAAGAACGTGGACACGACCGTTGCCGAGCGAGAAGCGTTTGTGCTCTCGGATCAGGAGATCATCACACTCGGTCAGTGGGCGGCGATCATCGAACGCCACTACGGCCGCCCGATGGATATCGAGTGGGCCAAGGACGGCCAACTCGGGGACCTGTTCATCCTCCAGGCGCGACCGGAGACGGTGCAGTCGCAGAAGGAGGCCGAGACGCTCAAGGCCTACACGCTCAAGGAGCGCAGCGATGTCGTGGTGGAGGGCCTTGCGATCGGCGAGGCCATCGCAGGAGGCAAGGCGCAGGTGCTTGAGAGCGCCGAGGCCATCGAGCAGTTCGAGGATGGCGCGATCCTCGTCACGGGCATGACCGACCCGGACTGGGTGCCGATCATGAAGAAATCGGCAGGGATCGTGACCGACCACGGTGGGCGGACGTCCCACGCGGCGATCGTGAGTCGCGAGTTCGGCATTCCCGCGATCGTCGGGACCGGCGATGCCACGCACGTGCTCTCCAACGGACAGGAGATCACCATGTCCACCGCCGAGGGTGAGACGGGCTACGTCTACGAGGGGCTGCTGGACTTCGAGGTGGAGGACCTGGACCTCAGTGACGTGCCCGAGACGCGGACGCAGATCATGATCAACATCGCGTCTCCGGCGGGCGCGGCGCGGTGGTGGCGGCTGCCGGTGCACGGCATCGGGCTGGCTCGGATGGAGTTCATCATCAACAACATCATCAAGATCCACCCGCGCGCGCTGGTGGACTTCGACGACCTCGAGGACATGCAACTGAAGGACCGCATCGCCCGCTTGACCCGGGGCTACGATGACAGGACCGAGTATTTCGTGGAGCACCTGGCGCGGGGGATCGCGATGATCGCGGCGTCGCAGTATCCCGAGAAGGTCATCGTGCGCATGAGCGACTTCAAGACCAACGAGTACGCGGACCTGATCGGCGGATACCTGTATGAGCCGGAAGAGGACAACCCGATGCTGGGCTTCCGAGGCGCCTCCCGCTACTACTCGGAGGACTACCGCCCCGCGTTCGGGCTTGAGTGCCGGGCGATCAAGCGCTGCCGGGAAGAAATCGGTTTCTGCAACGTGGTCGCGATGGTTCCGTTCTGCCGCACGCTGGATGAGGCGGACAAGGTGCTCGACGTGATGGCGGACTTCGGCCTCGCGCGGGGCTCCGAGGGGCTTGAGATCTACGTGATGGCCGAGATCCCCTCGAACATCATTCTCGCGGAGCAGTTCGCTGAGCGCTTCGACGGATTCTCGATCGGTTCGAACGACCTCACGCAGCTTACTCTGGGCGTGGACCGCGACTCGGACCGCCTCGCTCCGCTGTTTGACGAGCGCGATGAGGCGGTGAAGCGCTCGGTGGCGATGCTGATAGAACGGGCACACCGGGCAGGCCGGAAGGTCGGCATCTGCGGCCAGGCGCCCAGCGACTACCCCGACTTCGCGGCATTCCTGGTGGAGCAGGGCATCGACTCGATCTCCCTCAACCCCGACAGCGTGCTGGAGACGATCAAGCGGGTGAAGCAGGTGGAGGACAGAGGGTAGCGCGAACAGTCGAGCCAGCAGGCTCTCCTTAGACGGCAGGCGGCTTTCCTGGACGGAAGCCGCCTGCCGTTACCCTTTCACGTCTCACTTTTCCCTCTTCACTCGGGTATGGCCGCCCCCCAGTAGATGACATCGTGGCGGTTGTAGTCGAACGCGAAGTGGATGTAGCGTTCCTCGGGATCAACTACGCCGTCGGGGTAGGCCAGCATGCCGGGGAAGTCTGTCAGCACGCGCTGATACCCCCATGAGCGCATGTCATCGTCTGATATCCACAGTGCCAGCGGGTTCCGATTGAAGGCGGCGTTCCGGCGCGAATTCGGGTGACTGGTGAGAGGCGTGGGATTGTGCACCAGGCAGATGCGGCCATCCGAGAGGCGGTGCAGGCGGAACTTGGAACCGGGGTTGGGGATATCCGTCGGCTGAGGCTCCGACCACGTTCGGCCGCGGTCGGTTGAATCGCTGCGGAGCAGGTGGCCGGTGCCGTCAGCGCGTATAAGCATGGCCAACTTTTCGCTTGAAAGCTCTACAATGTTGTTCTCAACCCACCCGCGTGTGGGGCCGACAAGTTCCGACCGCTCCCACGTCTCCCCCGCATCGGCGCTGATGAGCGCACCATTGTATCCGTGCTCCAGAAGTTCCCCCCGGTCGGGGGTGTTTTCCGATGGCTGGTAGGTCTGGACGGGCAGGATCCACTCGCCCCACGATGCGTCACACCGGTTACGGATGAACGTATTGCGCGGGTACGGATCGAGGCGCTCAGGTTCGCTCCACGTGTGGCCTGCGTCTCGGCTCTCGATCGTCCAGCAGCGCCAGTCGGAGAAGCCGCCGTCATGGGTGTGTACGAAGGCGAGAAGCCGCTCGCCATCAACGATTACTTCCGAGGGCAGGCAGGCGCGGTCCTCGTACTGCAGCACGACGTGCGGCTCGCTCCACGTCTCACCTTCGTCTGAAGAGCGACTGAGGACGATGTGATTCGCCGGTTCGGGCTCACCGGAGCCGCCGGTCATGAATACTACGATCCACTCGCCGCCGGACAGGATACGCAGAGCCTGATCGACGCAGCAGTGATTCGGTGGCGCGCCCTTGTAAACGACGGCCTTGCGATCAGAAGGCAGCATGGCTGATTCACCCCGCAAAGTGGCTGTCGTTCGCTGTTTCCCTTTGACGCTTCACTGCTCACTTGAGCCTACGCGACGCCCAGCACCTGTATGAGCACGAGGCTCGCCACGGCAAGGATCATCGCGCCGATGACACCCACGATCAGCGGCTTGCCGCCCACACCCTTGAAGGCACTGAAGCGCGTGTTCAGGCCGATCCCGGCCATTCCCACGAGGATGAGGAACTTGCCCCAGGACGTGAATGACTCGATCGCTACCTCGGTGAAGAAGCCGTAGCTGCGCAGGGCGACCATCACGAAGTAGCCGAAGAGGAACCAGGGGAAACCCTTCATCCAGTTGATCTTCTTCGACTCCTCGTCCCCCTCCCCGCTCTCTTCGCCACGCCCGCGCGTGGCCGAATACCAGATCGCGACGAGCAGAGCGACCGGAGCGATGAAGGTGTTCCGCACGAGCTTCGTGGCGGTGGCGATGTCGCCGGCCAGTTCGGAGAAGATGAAGCCGGCGCCGACCGCCTGTGGCGTCGATTGCACCGCGACGCCGGCGAAGAGACCGAAGATCGTCTCCGCACCGGGGGCGACGATGCGGAAGATGGCCGGATACGCGATCATCGCCACCACGCCCCACAGGGCGATGGTGCCGATGGCGTAGGATGTCTCCTCTTCCTTCGCCTCGATGAGTGGCGCAGTGACCGCGATGGCAGAACCGCCGCAGATCGTGGTCCCGACTGAAAGCAGCAGCGACAGGCGCTCGGTGAGGCCGAACGCTTTGCCGAGAAAGTAGATGGCCCAGAAGCCGACGGCCATGGTGGCGATGATGACGGTGAGCATCTGCCAGCCCTGACCGGTGACGTTGGCGATGTCGAGCCCCGCGCCGATGAGCACAATACCCCAGATCAGCGGGGTCTCGAAGGCGGTAATGCCTGCCCGGGTGGATTCGGGCAGCAGTCCGACGTTCGCGAGAAGGATGCCGAGGATAATCGCGAGGACGGCCGGCTCGACGGGGTTGCTTCCGCCGACGACGATCATCCCGGAGACCAGCGCGGATACGACGGCAATCCCCAGCATGATGAGCCAGCCGGGAAGGTACTCAGCTTTGACCTGCATCAAGCAACACCTGGATCGTGAATTGGGGTGTGTACATCGCGCGTCATGGTAGCACTATCCGGGGCGGCGCGCAACCGGCTGCGCACAGCGGGGAGGGACCCGACTTTGGAGGTAGCGGGAACCCC
>CAZAHB010000024.1:0-37178 GCA_964484945.1 uncultured Armatimonadia bacterium
GCGTGAGGGCCGCCCCTCCTGACGACAGCAACGCGCTCACTCATTGTCAACTCAGATTCGGATCACTTTGACCAGCCGCACAATGCTTGAATATGTGTGGAAAGCCTGTCCTACCAACGACGAGGGATGACCGGAATTGCTCGGCCGCAAAGGATGGTTCATTATGACCGCGCGCATGATCGTGCTGGCAGGCCTGGTGGCGGCGTCGGTTGCCGTCGCTCAGGACGGATTCACGCCGAAGCAGTTCCACCTGACGGTGCCCATCGTGAGGGGCGGGGAGGCGGTCGCGGCGATCGTCGCGGGCGAGGGGCAGACTCAGCTTGCCCGGGCCGCGCGGGACGCGGTGCGACAGGCGACCGGTGCGGAGCTTCCGATCGTGGCGCCGGAGGAGGCCCGGCGTGAGGCGTGGACCGACGGCCGCAGCTTCATTGTGCTGGGGAGGCTCGGCGATAACGCGGTCGTCGATGACCTCTACGTCAACCACTACGTCTGCGCGGATGCGCGCTACCCCGGTGCGGATGGATACGAGCTTCGCACCGTGCATGATCCGTGGGGGATGGGCGGGAGCGCTGTGTTCCTCGGCGGGAGCGATGACGCCGGCGTGATGCGAGGGATCGAGCGCCTGGGGGAGAGGCTGCCGGAGGGGGCGGATGTGGTGCTGCCGCACACGGTGGACGTTGCCGGCGCGAGTGTGCCGGCTCCGCCTGAGGAAGTGGACGCGCAGGCCCTGCGCGAGCAGTTGGCGCGACAGAACTTCCGCTCGGTGGGCGGGCGGGCCAGCAGTGCGTGCCTGAACTACCACCGGAGCGGGGACGCGAACCACGCGATCATCGCCCGGGAGGCGCTGATGCGGCTGGCGGAGATCGTGGGTGGGATGGACGCGGTCGGCGATCCGCGCGGGGTGGTCTATCTGCCGACGCTGTTTGACCTGGTCGAGGAGAGCGATGCGTGGACGGACGAGGACCGCGCGAAGCTGAGCAGGTTCCTGCACGAGTTTGCGACGAAGCTAAAATACCTCAATACTGAGCTTGAGCGGGACCCGGTGCCGCATGGCAACAACTGGAACATCCGCACCGCGTGGTCCGCGACGCGCTACTTCGACCGCTACTACGGCATCGACCTGAACGGAGTCGCGCAGCAGAATCTGCGCAACTACTTCACGAACCAGATGACGTGGAAGTCGCGCGAGGACTGCCCCGGCTACGGCTCGATCACGATCATCGACATCCTCCACTATGTACTCAAGAATCCGGACTTCAACGGATACCTGGAGACGGGCCTGGCGCGGAAGATGGCCGACTACGCGATGACGGTCACGGACAACCGCGGGGCGCTCGCGGGCTTCGGGGACTACTCGGCGCTCAACAGCAGCGCGCACTTCCCGGACCCGATGATGGTCCTGGCGTGGTACTACGATGACGGGCGCCACGCGTGGATCGAGCAGAAGATGGTGGGCCAGTCCTCCGGCTCGGACTACCTGACGCAGGGCTTCGAGATGGAGGGGAGCGAGCCGGAGGAACCCACGGACCTGCTGGGCGTGCACGTGCTGCCGCTGGAGGACTGGATCTACGAGAACCGCGATGACGTGCTGACCACGGGCGTGCCGAGCACCGACGAGCACCTCCGCGCGAGCGAGGATCCGCCGCACCAGCAGTGCTTCGACAAGATCTCCTTCCGCGAGAGCTTCGACGAGGACGCGGAGTACCTGCTGCTGGGCGGGCAGTCACACGGCTACCACTCGCACCCGGATGGGAACTCGATCATCAGCTTCACCGACAACGGGCGGTTGTGGCTGTATGACAACGGGTACTTCGTGCCGGATACGGTGGAGCACAATACGCTGCTGGTGACGCGCGACGGCCTCTTCGAGCCGATCCCGCGGCTGACGTGGCTGGACGTGACCGCGGACCTGCCGGATGCAGGCATGACGCGGACCACGCTGCGGGGCTACAACGGCGCCGACTGGAGCCGCAACCTCATCTGGGCGAAGGGGAAGTATGTGCTCGCGCTGGATCAGGTGACCGCGCGCGAGGCCGGGGACTTCGGCGCGCAGTGCATCTGGCGCGTGATCGGAGAGCCCACGGTCGCGGGCGATCGGGTGATGGTGCGGCAGGTCGGCCGGCGCTTTGCGCTCATGACCGACGGCGCGCCGACCTGGGAGAAGCGCCGCCCGACACCGGATTACGAGGGGCGCCATGCGCTGCTGCAGAGCCAGAACGCGCAGTTGCAGGCCGGTGAGGGCATGAGCTTCATCAACGCGTTCTACTGCCCGGACGGTGAGGCGGACTTCCCTGTCGAGGTGGTGCGCGTGAGCGACCGTGCGGCGCTGATCGGCGGGCCGGAGGGGGTGGCGTATGCCGGTGCGGGGCCGCTGCACGTGGAGGGCCTGCCGGAGGTGAACGCGCAGATGTTCCATCTGACCGACAGCCGCGCGTCGCTGGCGGATGCGGGCGAGTTCCTCGCCGGGACCATCCGCGTGGGGGCGGAGCCGCCGGTGGACGTGGAGGTCGATCACCGGTCCGGGACGGGTGTGCTGATGTGCGAGGAGCCCACGACGTTGCGGCTGCCCGAGGGCCGCGCTGAGGACCTGCAGATCGACGGGGGCCATGAGACTGAGCTTGCGCCCGGCCGCCACGAGCTTCGGTTCCCGGCGGGTGAGGGCGAGTCGGGCGCCGGGCAGTTCCGCTCGATGTTCGATGCGCTTGTGCGCGAGAAGGAGAAAGCGCTCGCCCGGCGGGAGGCGGGATCCGAGCCGGCTGGCGAGGCGCTGTTCCGCCATGAAGAGACGCGCGAGGTGACGAAGACGGTCTTCATCGGCGGTGACGGTGAGGAGGAACTGGCGGACCTCGTCCCCCAGGGGCGGCCCGCGGCGTGGACGGACGCGCAGGAGGGCGCCAGCCCGAATAAGGCAGCGGACGGGTCGCTGGAGAGCTACTCGGCGGTGCGCAGCCGCGCCCCGCATGCCGCCGATCTGCCGAAGGACCTGGGTGTGCAGTGGGAGCAGCCCGCGACGGTCGCGCAGGCGTGGTTCTACCACTACAATGCGGACTACGCCCCCGCCGAGGATGGGCATGACCTCCAGGCGTGGGATGGCGAGGACTGGGTGTCGCTTGACGACACCGTCGAGAAACGTGATGAGGGTGCGACGTGGGTGCATACATTCGAGCCGGTCGAGACCACGCGGTTGCGGCTGTACATCACGGGCTTCGCGCAGTACCGGACGGCAGTCCGCGAGATGCGGATGTTCGAGCGCCCGGCGGTGACCGAGGAGCGAACGCTGACACTGCCGGAGCCGACACACGCGCTGACGACCGCGGACCTGACCGGCGACGGGGGCGCGGAGGTCATCGCGTGCGTGGGGGGCGACGTGCTGGCGGCCGAGGCTTCGGGCGAGGTGCTGTGGCGGGCGCCGGTGGGGGAGAGCCACGGGAAGTCCCTCGACGCGTATGACCTGGACGCGGACGGAGGCCCGGAGGTGATCGTGGGCGGTGATGATGACCGCGTGCGGTGCTTCGACGCCGAGGGCAACGAGCGGTGGGTGACGATGTGCCCGGCGCACCCGTTCCAGCCGGAGCGGGAGCCGATGACCGGATCGATCGACGTGCTCGCGGCCGGCGATATCGACGCGGACGGCCTCGGCGAGGTGGTGTTCGGGTCCGCGAACTGGTTCGCGTATGCGCTCGACCACGAGGGCGAACTGCTCTGGACGGCGCTCAACTGGGCGCATCAGCCGCTTGACATCACGCTTCACGATGTGACCGGAGACGGGCGGCTGGAGGCGCTCATCGCGACGAAGTACAATTGCGCGAACCTGTTCGACGCGGAGGGGGAGAAGATCGACCGGGTGAGCGCGGGCTACCACGGGATCCCGATGTCCGTGGCGGCCGGCGACCTCGAAGGCGACGGGACGGTGGAGATGGTCGCGGGCTCGCGCGTGGGGAACGTGCACGTGAAGACCCATGGCGGCGATGCGTGGGAACTGTCGATGGGCAGCCAGGTGACGGACGTGGCGGTCGCGGACCTGGGGGCCGGCGGCGTGCGGCAGGTGCTGGCCTGTTCGGCGAGCCACTACGTGATCTGCGCGGATGCGACCGGAGAGGTGATCTGGCGCGCGAACGTTGGGGGCGCGGCCCGACAGATGGCGGTCGGCGATGTGAACGGTGACGGCGCCGCGGAGATCGTGGTGGCGATCGCGGGCGGCGCCCCTGCGGTACTCAGCGCGGAGGGGGAGATGCTGGGGCGGCTGGGGCCGGTAAACGCGCGGGCGGTGGAGCTGGCGGACGTGGACGGCGACGGGCGGGTCGAGCTTGTATGTGGCGGGGACGGCGTGGTGGGGGCATGGCGGTGACGGCAACAGCGTGCAGGATGGCCGGATCGACGGCAACGGCGGCCGGCAGGGATGAACCTGTCGCGGTCGTGTCGATGGGTGGCCGATAAGCTGTGCTGGATGATCAACAGATGGGCATGAGTGGCATGCGTCGATTCATGCTGACAACGATCGCACTCACGCTATTCGCCGGGATAGCCGGCGCGGGGGTGCCTATGCCAGAACATCCGATGACCGACGCGGAACTCTTCGCGGCACTGGACCTCGAGCGGAAAGGGCTTGCTGATGTGCGCGAGGCCGTGGGGGCCGAGGATTTCGCACGCGCCCGTCGCGCACTCGCGCAGTACTATCGCGACCGGGATCCGGGGAACGTCTGGCGCTACGGACCCGGCTCGCCTCCGGAGAGTATCCGCAAGCCGAAGCACATGCGCGAGTGGGGCCGGACGCTGATGGCGCGGGAGAAGTTCGAGGGCGAGTGGCTGGAGGACGGCTCGCTCGACTGGTGGGCCGATCCGAATGCCAGCAACAAGCCGCGGATGTACTTCTGGTCATCGATGGCGATGGCGCACTATGCGCTCGGTCAGCCCGACGAGATGGCGGCGCTGTGGGTGGATCTGCTGCGAAGCTGGGTGGTGCAGGCTCCGGTCAAAAGCGGCCATACCTACTGGAACGGGATGGTCGCGGGGATCCGGATGCGCGGGGGCTGGCCGGACGCGTTCCAGGCGTTCATCGCCTCGGAGGCGGTCAGCGACGATGACGTGGCACTGTTTCTGAAGTCACTGCTGCAGCAGGCGCGATTCACGCGGGAGAACCACTGGCCGACCGGGAATCAGCTTGCATTCGCCATGGTGGGGCTCTACACCAGCGGCGTCGCGTTCCCTGAGTTCGCGGAGGCCGGCGAGTGGCGCGAGTTTTCGCTGCAGACGGCGGTCGATGACCTGGACGCGGGCAATCTGCCGGACGGGATGGGCGTTGAGCTTTCGCCGGGCTACCACACGCTGTTCTACAACTATCTGCGCATGCACGACCTCGCGACCGAGGTCGGGCGGCTTGATGACCCGCGGATGCAGGAGCTTGTGGCCAAATGCGAGCATCTCTACGAACCCTACCTGCACCTGATGGGGCCCGACGGGATGATGCCGCGCTACCAGGACGGCGGCGCGCCGGATGCCCGCGAGCGCCTCGCGCAGGGCTTCGAGCGCTACCCGCACCGCAAGGACTTCCAGTGGGGCGCCACTGCCGGCGAGGAGGGCGAGGCGCCGGACTTCACCTCGACGGTGATGCCATGCGCGGGCTACATCGCGATGCGGTCAGGGTGGGAAGAGGACGCGAACTACCTGGGCTTTGATGTGGGGCCGATCGGCTGGACGCACGCGCACCAGGACAAGCTGCAGGTGATCATGTGGGCCTACGGGCGGCTGATCCTGATTGACCCCGGGCGCGGGATCTACTCGCGCGACCCGATCTCGATGTACACGATGGACACCTTCGGCCACAACACCGCCGTGGTCGATAATCGCCCGCAGCGGCGCTACTGGCGCGACCCGAACCCGAACCAGATGCCCTACCAGCCGCTCGAGGATTTCCGGTTCGAGACGACCGACCAGTGGGACCGCGCGGCGGGAATGTATGACGCCCACTATGGCCTTCCCGGGCCCTCCGACGCCTACCCGTATTTCGATGACAGCAACTTCAAGGAGGGCTGGGAGCAGATCGCGACCCACCACCGCCGGGTGCTCTTCGTGAAGCCGGACATCTTTGTGGTGGCCGATACGCTCACGTCCGTTGACGGTGAAGCGCACGAGTACGAATTGCGCTGGCACCTCGACAGCACACAGGTCACGCCGATGGCAGATGGGTTGGCCATGGCCAGCGCCGACGCGGACCGGCCGAACCTGCTGGTGGCGCCGCTGGCGAGCGAGGGACTGACGGTGAGCGCCGCAACGGCGCAGGAAGAGCCGCAGCTTCTCGGCTGGAGCCTCTATACGAAGGAACCGAAGCCGGCGACGACGGTACGGCACGTGCGCGAGGGCGACGGGGTGGTGCGTCTCGTGACGCTGCTACTGCCGCTGCGCGAGGGCGAACCGCCGCCGGAGGTCGCGGTGGAGTGGGACGGAAATGTGGCGACCGTGGATCCGGGCGACCGCGAGGTGAAGGTGATCGTGCCGGATGATCCGGGGGAGGACCTTGCGGTGGGGGCATGGCGGTGACGGCAACAGCGTGCAGGATGGGCAGGATAACGACGACTACGAAGGACGCAGATTCGGAGGCAATGACATAATGTCGCAGGACACAGTCAGACTCGGCGTAATCGGACTGGGCGGGCGAGGGCGGTACTTCGCCCGCAACTATGACAACCACCCGGAGGCGGAACTGGTGGCGGTCGCGGACCCCGATCCAGAGGCCCTCGACCGGACGCGGAACCTCTTCGGCGACCGTGTGGATTACTACACCGATCTGGACGCATTCCTCTCGCGCGAGGATATGCCCGGCGTGGTGATCGCGACACCGGACTTCGCGCACCGGGATAATGCGGTGCAGGCGTTCGATTACGACAAGAACGTGCTGCTGGAGAAGCCCATCGCGCAATCGGTGGAGGACTCGGATGACATCATCCGCGCCTGGAACCGGGCGGGGACAGTGCTGTGCGTGGGGCTGGAGCTTCGCTACTCCGCGATCTTCCGGCGGATGCGGGAGATCATCGACGCGGGGAAGATCGGCGAGATCATGACCGGGATCGCGGTGGACAACGTCTCGGTGGGCGGTAACTACTTCTACCACGACCGGCAGCGGCTCAAGAGCTACACGGTCTCGCTGCTGATGCAGAAGGGCGTGCATACGATCGACCTGCTGAACTGGTTCATGGACGCGGGGCGGCCCACGAAGGTCTACGCAACCGGCTCGCTGGCCTACTACGGCGGTGATGCGCCCAATGACAGGCGCTGCCGCGATTGCGAGGAGGCCGACGAGTGCCCGTTCTTCATCGAACACGAGCACTTCCGGATGGACTACGACGTGACCATCGAGAAGGAGGACCTGTGCGTGTTCGCCGAGGAGGCGGATGTGAACGACAACTCGCAGGTCATCGTGACGTACGAGGACGGGAAGAGCGCGGTCTACACCGAGAACCACTTTACGCCCGAGTACACGCGCGACTTCTGGTTTACCGGCGATGTCGGGAAGATGTACGCGCAGTACAACAACGAGTGTAACTTCGTAATCCGCAACAGGTACAGGCATACCGACCACATCGATGAGTGGCATCCACCGGCGACGCGGGGCGGCCATGGGGGCGGGGATCCGCTGATCCAGCAGGCGTTTCTGGACTGGGTGCGCGACCCGGAGAAGATGGACATCCAGATGACGCTGGACGCGCGTCATGCGACCTGCATCGGTGCGGCGGGCGAGGTCTCGATCGAGACAGGGATGCCGGTGGAGATCCCACCGCCGCCGGAGGTGAGTTTCTGACACGGGGTCGTCCCGTGAAATGAACGACTGACGGGCAGGGATGCCCGTCCTACAAACGGCCAAAGACAAACGGCCAACAATAAACGACAAACGATCGAAAGCCACGGACAAACGGCAGGCAGAGGCAACGACGGGGGCGGCTGACGGGGCGGATGTGCCTTCCAAAGACGACACACAAAAGGACGGAGAGTCGTGTCGTTGTCGTGTTCGTTGATGCCTTTTGTAGGACGGGCTTCCAGCCCGTCGCCTTTTGATTATTCGTGTCCAGCATCGACCTCAAGCCCAAACTGCTACTACGACAAAGGGGGGACCATCGATGTCCGATGGCGGCGTCACACAGTTCCACAGGTACGAACGCCATCTCCCGCACTGGCAGCGTCCGGGCGCCACCTTCTTTCTTACCTTCACACTCCGCGACCGGCGCGTGTGCGACCTCACGCGCAAAGATATCGCGCCTCTGATAATCGACGCGCTGTTCTTCCTCCACGAGAATCGTTACCTGCTTTCCGATTACACCGTGATGCCCGACCATGTTCATGTTCTCCTGAAACCCCTGCGTGGCGAAGATGGCTGGTTCCCACTGGCAAAGATTACGCACAGTATCAAGAGTTGGACCGCCAACAGGATCAACGCAATTGTGAGGCGTCGGGGGCAACTGTGGGAGGAGGAGACGTTCGACCATATCGTCCGGAATATCGGGAAGCTGCGCCAGATCAAACACTACATCTGGATGAATCCGGTCAAGAAGGGCCTGGTCGAGCGGCCAGAATTGTGGCCGTGGTGGGGACACGGGAGTCATCGATGCACGTTGACCGAGACGGGGGAAGACCGGGGGACGGACGAAGGCAACGATAACGAGAACGACTGACGGGCAGGGATGCCCGTCCTACAAACGGCCAACAACGAACGACGAACGGCGAACGGCCAAAGGCCAACGACCAAAGGCGAACGGCGAAACAGCAACGGCCAATGGCCTTCGCCGTCCCCCTTTTCACTGGTCCCCTGGTCCCCCGGCCCTACTCCTCGCCGACGAACTGGATGACCGAGACGCCGGGGCCGTCGAACTGGATCGAGTGTGAGCGGGAGATCGGCAGATCGACCATGTTCAGGTCACCGTCGGAGGTGAGGCGGCGCTCGCGGACCATCAGTGGCGTGCCGACTCCCACCGCCTCCATCACCACTGTGCGCGATCCCTCGCCGGAATGTATCACGAAGGCATTGCGGGCCGTCGGGGTCCAGACCGCCGCCACCAGCACGTCATCGGTCGGGTTGAGGAGCTGGCAGAGCGTGGCGCCGCGCGGAGCATAGGTGTGCAGCAGCCAGGCGGCGTGATACGGGGGCCTGGGCCGGCCGCGCTCGTCGGTGAGCCCCCAGCCGTCACCGACCAGCCGGTAGTGCAGCAGCTTGTCCACCGCCGAGGTCGATGAGAGAACCGCCGCGGTAGTCCACGCCGCGCCGAAATTGGTCGTGAGCCGGTCATCCGCGGCGCTGCCATCAGATTCTCGCGCGGAGTTCATCGCCATGGAGCTGACGAAGATGTCCGGGATCGGGCTGTGCAGCTTCCGGGCGGCGGCGCGGACCTGCGTCAGTGTGGGTTGCTCGGGCAGATCGGAGGTCGCTCCGCGGAGGGCGGCGTCGAACAGCGTCGCGCGATCGGCGGTGGCCTTGTGCGCGCCGTAGAGATGCAGCGACAGGAAGTGCAGCGTGTCCGCGCCCTCCAGGAATCCGCGCACGTTCTCCTCCCACGCGGCCGCAAGGCCCGGTCCGCCGATGCGCGCCTCGGGGTCGGCGGCCAGGACCTCCTCCGCCAGCGAGTTGTACGCGCCGACAAGCTCCTCGACCGATTCGAACTGTCCGGTCAGCAGCGGGCGGTCGAAAAGCTCGTAGTAGCGTATGTGCGGGCCGCCGCGCCGCAGTGCGACGACCTTCAGCGCGACCGTCGCGAAGTCCGGATCCGGGCAGAGATCCTCGCCCTCACCCTCGGGGACCTGCGCCGGGCCGAGACACACCAGGGCCCGGGCGCCGGTCTCGGCGACCCAGTTGATGGAGTGATTGAGACGGATCAGATCGTAATCGCCGATCCTCGGGTCGTAGAAGTCTGACAGCTTCAGCCGCACCACACAGGGTGTAAGCTGCTCGACCGCGCGGGCGAGGCCGGCGGACCCGGCCCGACGGTCGAGGACCGGCTTCAAGTCCTCGCCGAGGTCCACGCCGACCTGCCCGAGCATGCGGCCGACGCTCTGCGTGAAGTCAAGCTTCACCGAGAGCGGTCGTTCCGCAGGAGGGGGCTCGACAGCGCCGGGGATCGGCTCGGCGAGCAGTTCGTCCACCTGCACCTCCATGGTCGGCCACGAGCCGGTCTTCACGAACTGCAGCAGGTAGACGTTGCGGATGGCCTCGGCGTCGGGTGGGTTGCCCTCGGCGTCCTTGAAGGCGAACAGGCGGATCGAGCGGTGCTGCCACTCATTCGCATCGAGCGGCAGCTTGTAGATGTAGGAGACATCGCGGCGCTCTTCGCCGAGACGCGAGCGGAGGGTCAGATCGATGGTGTTGTCGGAGCCGTCCCCGCGCATCCACAGCGTGACCTGGCCCACGTTCTGCTCGGCCCAGATGGTTCCGTTGACGGGGAGGCTGACGGAGGCCCAGGTGTCGTCGGCCTTGAGGAACTCCACCAGCGCGGCCTGCTCGGCGCGGTCATCGGTGCGGCGGGCGACGGTGTAGATATTGGCGATCTCGGACGGCTCCTCGCCGGCGGCCTCCTGGTCATTGGTGACCCACGCGCCGACCCCGGCCTCGAAGTCATCGAGGACGATGGCGGCGGAGAAGGCGGGGGCAAGGGACAGGGCGAGCGCCAGCAAGACGGTAACAATGATTGTAGTCGGTTGACGCGTGGGCATCGATGACCTCTCCCCGAAAAGGCGGCATCGTGTAGCAGACTGACATCACCGTTCGAGCGCGGGGCCTCCAGTTCCTCCAGCCCGTTTGGTATCAAGTCTGCCTGTAACGCGCAAACGGGCTGTCGCGTTTCGAGCGGCGGATGGGGATTACACGAGAGCTGTGAATGCCGATGACACCGGATGACGACGCGCTCTTGAGCCGTTCGGAGGTCGGGCGAGCCTTCGCCCGACGCGGGCCGGATGGCCCGCTCCGTTCCCGGAATTCTGCCCAGCATCAGGGAACGGCGGACGCATGTGGGCGCATGAATGCGCAATGCGCCCCCTCCGGACGGCAACGACACAGGCCGGCGCGGGGGCCGGCCTCTCCAACGGCCACGGCTGCCACCTACCGCTCGACGCTTCGGCCCTCCTCGCGCCACATGTTCAGGAGGATGGACAGGCGCTCGACGATTTCCGGCTCCTGTTGCCACAGGTTTGTGGTCTCGTGCGGATCGTCGATCATGTTGTAAAGCTGCCCCTCCGGGCCGCCGGGCGTCGGATCCACGTGCCGCGGGTCCGAGAAGCCGCCAGAGCCCAACCCGAAGATTGCCTTCCACTCGCCCTGGCGGATCGCGAACATGCCCGAGACCGAGTGGTGGATCGTGGCCTCGTGCAGCGGCTCGGTGAGGTCCTCGCCCGCGAGCGCGGGGAGCAGGGAGACACTGTCAGGCGCGCCCTCCTCCGGGATCTCGCAGTCCGCCACGTCCGCGCAGGTAGCCATCAGGTCGATGAGGCAGACCGTCTCCTCGCAGACCGAACCCGGCTCGATGTGCCCCGGCCAGCGCGCCAGCAGGGGCTCGCGATGGCCGCCCTCCCAGATGTCGGCCTTCTGCCCGCGCCAGTTGCCGCAGGACTTATGGCCGTAATCGCGGCCGTAGTAATCCACCGCGCGCGCCCCGTTGTCGCTGGTGACCATGATCAGCGTATCGTCGGCCACGCCCTGCTCGTCGAGCGTGTCGAGGACCTCGCCGACCACCCAGTCATACAGCGCGACGCAGTCGCCGCGGAGCCCGGCCTGTGAGGCGCCCTCCATGAAGTCCGGCGGGATGCAGGGCCGATGGGGGACCGATGGCGTGAGGTAGAGGAAGAACGGGTCATCGGCGGCAACGCTGTCGCGGATGAATCCGCAGGCCTTCTCGGCATGCGTGACATCGACGATGTCATCCTCCCAGCCGGGGACCATGAGCCCGTCGCGCTGCTGGGGCTGGTAGGGGTCCTTCTCGACGCTGGGGACGCCCACGGGCTCGCGATTCTCCACGAAGCAGTAGGGCTGCATGTCCAGCGAAGCGGGGATGCCGAAGAAGTAGTCGAAGCCGTCATCATTGGGCGAATGTGTGAGCGGCCGCTCGTGGTCGATGTTGTGGCCGAACTCCTCGCGGCGCTCGGCAGGGTCGTCGGGCATCTCACAGGTCCAGTTCCAGCCGAGCCCGAGGTGCCACTTGCCGACAGCGGCGGTGCTGTAGCCGGCGTCCTGGAGCATCTTGCCGACGGTCGGGCGGTTCTCGTCGATCAGCGGCGGGGAGTAGCCCCACATGACTCCAGACTGCAAACGCGTGCGCCAGCAGTAGCGGCCGGTGACGGCGGCGTAGCGGCTCGGCGTGCAGACCGCGGAGGCGGAGTGCGCGTCAGTGAAGCGCATTCCCTCGCCGGCGAGGCGGTCCATGTTGGGTGTGGGGATCCTGTGCTCTCCCTCGGCGACGCTGTACGGCTCGGGGTCTCCGAAGCCCATGTCATCGGCCATGATGTAGATGATGTTTGGTTGTGGCATACTCGATACTCCCTTTTATATGTCGTCACGCAGGGCAGGCATTCCCGGCCTGTCAGGTGTCGTTGGACATCGCACCGTCGCCTTTTCGGGCCGAGGGGGACGGCGGCCCCTCCCCCGTGACTTCGCTGTGCGAAGTCTGGCGAAGGGGGGGGAGAACGGCTCGCTCACACGTCCGCCGCGTCGTAGTCGATCGGCATCAGGCTGCGTCATAGAGCCTCACTCCGTAATTTGCGGCCTCGTGCACGACCTGTCCGGGGATGTTGCGCAGACGCTCCCAGTCATCCGGAGTGATGACGACTACGTCCGGGCGCCGTCCCCTGAGCCGCAAAAGAATGACCGACTATCGGCGCGCTCCCTCGATGATCTGCTCAAATGCATCCTCGAGCCCTCGCTGGATGGCATCGGGCCACCGTTCTATCGTCCCCGGCATGACCATCACTCGCATCCGAAATGGTCCCATCCCCCTCGGCCCAGTTCGAGTTGCTCGCCAGAGGCATTCACCGCGATCGTCCCCTCGCCGTCCTCGATGCGCCCGACCACCGTGAGGCCGACTTCGGCGACAGCGGGAAGCTCTCGCAGGGCCTCCACGTTATTCTCAGCCAGCGCGATCAGCAGTTCGAAGTCCTCGCCGCCGGAGAGAGCCCATTGCAGAGCGTCGGCGCCGAGGATCCGCGCGATCTCCGCGCAGCCTTCAGCGACGGGAACGCGCTCCGCCTCGATCACGGTGCGGACACCCGATCGCTCGGCGATATGCCCGGCGTCCTGCACGAGGCCGTCGCTGATATCGATGGCGGCTGTGGCGAGGCCCGACGCGGCGATGGCGCGGCCGGCGGAGATGCGTGGCTGAGGATGCGCGAAGCGGTCGCGAGCGGCATCATGCTCTGCGAGTGCATCGGAGCCGCGCGCGTCGAGCATTGCCACGGCCGCTGCAGGAGCCCCGAGCGCGCCCGTGACGGCCAGCACCTGCCCGGCGCGGGCGCCGTCCCGGGTGAGTTGCTGCCCGCGCGGGACCTGCCCCAGTGCGATGATATCGATAAGAGCGCGATCAGAGGCGATAACATCGCCGCCGGTGAGCGTTCCGCCGACGGCCTCGGTGGCGCGGGCGATCCCTGCCAGAAGCGCGTCGGCGTCATCGACGGGCCAGTCCGGGGGCAGGCCGACCGAGCAGAAGACCGAGGCCGGGGCTGCGCCCATCGCGGCGAGGTCGCTGAGCGCGCCGGATGCGGCGCGCCATCCGATCTCACCGGGGCGGAGCCAGTCGAGGCGGAAGTGGCGGCCCTGGAGCATTGCGTCGGTCGTCACTGCGAGAAGCTCGGGACCTCCCAGATCCAGCAGCGCGCAGTCATCGCCGATGCCCAGCGCGATACGCGGATCATCCGCCGAATCAGCGACGGTGGCGGCGATGCGGTCGATGAAGCCGAACTCCCCGATGTCGCGCAGCAGCATGGTCGGGCGTCCCCTTTCGCGGGGTGAGGTTCGCCGCGAAGCCGCTTCGGTCCTGCCATTGCTGTTCGGTGTCGTTGCCGTCAGTGTCGTTGCTGCCGTGGGCTGGTATTGGCTGATGCGTGCTGCTGTTTGCTGACGTTAAATGCGAAAGGGCCCGCCTGGGGGGAGCGGGCCCTTTCGGCTCGGCTGCACTGATGAGGAGCGAACGAGCTTGCAGCACGGTCGATTCGGGTGCGGCGTATATATGATAAAAGTGTATCTTTGAGCGGCGAGGGCGGAAGCCTGTCACGTGAAGGAGGGAGGGTTGAACCTTCGCGTGGATCACACAGCCGTCGCTATCGCATCAGACATTTCCGCCCTCGCGCATACTATACGACGTCGTGCGGGGAGCAGAGGTTCATGAGTCATAGAAAAAAGGTTGGGAATGAGGAGGGGAAATGGAAGAAAGGGGAGCGGGGAGGGGGGAGAGTGAACGGCGACGGCAACGGCAAGGGCGGGTCATTCATTCCCGGGACGGGCGTCCTGCCCGTTGCCGTTGTCGGCGCTTTCGTTGCTGCCGTTGCTTTTGTTGCTTATGTTGCTGTCGTACGGAATTGCATCGTGGCCCGCTTTCTGCTAAGATACGGCCAATGAGCATTGATGATGTCATCCTGTCGAGGCGCCTCGCCGTGATGGGAGGCACCTTCGACCCCATACACTACGCGCATTTGCTCATCGCCGAGGATGTACGGCGACGCTTCCAGTTGCCGCAGGTGCTCTTCATGCCCTCCGGCAGCCCCCCGCACAAGAAGGACTACGAAGTCACCTCCGCCGAGGACCGCTACATCATGGCCGTGCTGGCCACCTGCGACAACCCGCACTTCGCGGTGTCGCGGCTGGAACTGGACCGCCCCGGACCGTCCTACACCATCGACACCATCCGCCAGCTCAAGGCGACGATAGGCGCGGAGGCGCAGGTGTCATGGGTGACCGGTGCCGACGCGGTGCTGGAGATCCTCACCTGGCACGAGCCGGACGCGATCCTCGATGAGGCGGAGATACTGGCGGTGCCGCGGCCGGGCTTCGATCTGGGGCGGCTGGATGAAACGCTGGGAAGCACTCGAGCGTCCAAGATTACAGTGATTGACGCACCGCTTGCGGAGATATCGTCAACGATGATCCGCAAGCGGATCCGGGCCGGTGAGTCGATCAGGTATCTGACGCCGCGCGCGGTGAGCGACTACATCGAAAAACGTGGCCTCTACCGGGAGAGCCCCGAAGAGGTCGCCGGGGGCGAAGTTGGCTAGCTATGAGAGCACTTCTGGACTACATGATATACGTGTGCGCCTTCTGCGTGATCGGCGTGGGGGCGCTGGGCGCGTGGGACGCGGTCTCCGAGCAGCCGCGGATGCTGCTGGAGCGCGGTTCTGACGATGGGGGCGAGGGCGATGACGGCGTCGGCACGGATATCGACCTGCCCAGGCAGACGATCCTGCTTGTCGGCGCGGACGAGCGGCCGGATTTCGACGATGTGGGTCGCTCGGACACAATGATATTGTTCTTCATCAACCCCCGCACGAAGAAGGCGGCGCTGCTGAGCATTCCGCGAGACCTTCGGGTCACCATCCCCGGTCATGGCCGCAACAAGATCAACGCCGCGTTCGCGTTCGGTGGCGTGGAGCTTGTGCGCAAGACCATCGAGCGGGAGGTCGGCGTGGACATCGACAACTACGCCAAGGCGAACTTCCAGGGCTTCGTGGATGTCGTCGATGAGCTTGGCGGGGTTGAGATCGATGTACCCGATGTCGAGGGTGGCGGCCGGGGGATGAACTATGACGACAACGCCGATGACCTGCACATCCACCTGCGGCCGGGGGTGCAGACGCTCGACGGCGACGAGGCTATCGGCTTCGTGCGCTACCGCAAGGGTGACAGCGACTTCAAGCGCTCCGAGCGGCAGCAGCAGTTCCTGAAGGCGATGGCGGAGCAGAAGCTGAAGCTGCGCAATGCGCTGGACCTCGCGAAGGTGGTCCCGACCGCACTGGAATCTATTGAGACGGACATCGGCTGGCGCAAGGGCGTGGATCTGGCGCGGGTTATCCGCGAGATTCGCCCTGACAACCTCCTGATGACCAGCCTTCAGCCCTACCTGCGCGACAGGAAGATCGACGGGCTTTACTACGTGGTTGTCAGCGAGAGTAACATCAACAGGGTACTGGATGAGATCGATCACCACCTTGATTCGATGCCGGGCCAGATGAATGTGGTTGACGTGCTCAACGGCAGCGGGGAGAGCGGTGTCGCGGCGGCGGCCGGGACGGTTCTGCTCGACGAGGGCTTCGAGATCAACGATACGGGCAACGCCGACAGGTTCGATCACCAGCAGACGGTGATTCATCATCCGAAGGACGGCCTCGCCGCGGCACGACGGTTGCAGCGGGTGCTGGGGACGGGGGAACTGGTGGAGATCGACCAGACCGCAGACTACCCGGCAGATCGCATCACGGTGGTGCTGGGTGAGGATATCGACGCGGAGCGGCTGGAGAAGGCGGGGTAGAGAGTGAAGTCCCTGCGCGAAGTCCACGCGACAGGCTCGCCGTCCACGAGGGGCAGGACACAACTGTGAGCGGTGAGTCGAGACGGGCTCGTGCGATCATTTCGCATCCAGAGCACCTACACTGACGCAAAGGAGGCGTAGCGTATTGGAACTTGAGCCGAGGGAAAGAGCCATGCGGATCGCGGAGGCCGCGGACGATCGACGCGCGCTGGAGATAGACATTCTCGATATGCGAGGTCTGATGACGATCTGCGACTACTTCGTGATCTGTAATGGTCGCTCGAGGCTGCATGTGGACGCTATTGCCGAAGAGATCGATGAACAGATGAGCGAGTTGGGGATTGAGCCGCGGCACATCGAAGGAATTCCCGACTCGAGCTGGGTCATTCTGGACTACCTCGACGTGGTGGTGCACGTGTTTGAGCCGGACGCGCGGGGCTTTTACAACCTCGAGGGGCTCTGGCACGACGCCGTCCGGGTAGAGGTGCCTGCGCGCGAGAACTCCAGCGCCGCGGGGTAGGAGCGAACCGATGCGCGAGGATGATCAGGAAGCGCTCGAGGAGATGGAGCGTCAGCATCGCCTCGGCGAACTGGTTCGTCGCACCCGCCGCGCAATCGCGCTGAACCGGCCCGCCGAGGCGGAGAAGCTGGCGGCCGAGGCTGAAGAGCTGGCACCGGACACAACCACCGTGGAGGAGCTGCTGGGCGACCTCGCGATGGCCCGGGGCGAGTACTCGAAGGCGCGCGAGCACTACGAGCGGGCGCTTGAGATCGAGCCGATCAACGCCGACGCGGAGAAGAAGCTCGGCGAGGCGGTCATCCACCTGCGGGGGACCTTCGAGACCCGCGAGAAGATGGAGGAGGCCGTCGAGAACCCCGACGAATACGAAGGCTTTCGCAAGACCCCCCTGCAGGCCGCCGTCTACTCCATCATCCCCGGACTGGGTCAGCTTTATAACGGAGAGTACTACAAGGGCCTGACCATTACCGGTGTGGCCATGGTGCTGCTGGCGTGGCTGCTCTCCAAGGTATTGGCCTATCAGGGCGCGTCGCTTATTACCGGTGCCACAAACCCCAACCTCGACCCCGAAGGGGCGCGCCAGGTACTCGAAGGATACGGGCCCCTCACCTGGACGCTGATCGTGCTGGCGGTCGTCGCGTACCTGGCCATCTGGGTGTACTCCATCTACGATGCGTACACCACCTGCGAGCGGATGGCGGAAGAGGCGGATGAGCTGGGGGTGGAGGTGGACGGGTGACGACGCAGGTCCAACGGCCAACAGCGCACGCACAGGAGTGTGCGTGCCACGGACGTCAATGTTCTTTGCCGTACCGTGCGACGGACACTCCTCTCCGTCGGCGGTTCTTGCTTCAACAACGGGCTCATCCATCGATTCTCTCTCCCGGCAAAGCAAAGGAGCTTACCAGCATGCAGATACTCTTCACCGACGAACGGATCCCCAAGATAGTCATAACCGCCGACGGGACGGTCCTCGCCTTTGCCGACTCCTGCCACCTGTTGCGCCGAAGCGAGGATCGTGGCGAGACGTGGTCGGAGGTGCAGCAGGCCGCCCCGGAGGGCAAAGCGACCGCCGTTGTCGATGAGACGACCGACGACGTGCTGGTCGTCTGCCCGCGGCACGAGTGCCTGCTGCGCAGCAGTGATGCGGGCGAGACGTGGCAGGAGGAAGCGATCTCGATTGCGCCGAATGGGATCGGCCACGGCACTCCCGACGGCGTCCCCGCCGACGGTGCCGCATCCTCGGCGGGCATCACGCTGCGGCACGGCGAACACGCCGGGCGGCTCGTGCTGCCGGTGCGTATCCAGCCGCCGGAGGGGACGAACGCGCAGGAATACTGGCAGTACAACTACAATACCTCCATGATCAGCGATGACGGCGGCGAAAGCTGGCAGGTCGGCGAGCCCGTGCAGAGCGGGACCGGCGAGGGCACCCTCGCGGAGCTTTCCGACGGGCGCCTCTACTACAACTCGCGCTGCCACATGGCCGTCGATCACCGCCGGCGGATCGCGTGGAGCCATGACGGCGGGTATCGCTGGACCGACTGGCAGGTCAGCGAGGACCTGTTCGAACTGGCCGGCCCGCACTACTTCAAGTACGGGCGCGATCCCAGCTACGGCTGCAACGCCGGCCTGGTGCGGGTTCCCGACGAGGTGACCGGAGGGCGGGACGTGCTGGTCTACAGCGCGCCTGATAATCCCGGCGCGATCAGCCCGTATGAGGGACGCATTCGCATGACCGTCTGGGCCAGCATCGATGGCGCGGAAAGCTGGCCAGCGAAACGGCTCGTGTACGAGGGCATCAGCGTGTATTCGTGTCTGGCGGCGGATCGAGAAGGGAACATCTATCTGCTGTTCGAAAGCGGCGAACAGGAGCGCTACGAGAGCATCAAGTTCTTCCGCTTCAACCTGGAGTGGCTCGGGGTGGAAGAGTAAGCGGGGCACACGAAAGGACGTCGAAGATGGCAGCCGAAGTCGAGATTATTGAGTCGAAAGTCATCTGCAGACAGCCGGGGCGGTACATCGGCTGGCCGACGATCGCGAAAACCGACGATGGCGAGTTGTTCGTGGTCTTCTCGGGGGACCGGGACGCGCACGTGGACCCCTTCGGGAAGACCTGTTTCATGCGCTCGGCGGACAACGGCCAGACGTGGTCGGATGCTGAGGTGATCACCGACACTCCGCTGGATGACCGGGACGCGGGGATCTGTGTGGCACCGGACGGGTCGCTGGTGGTAAGCTGGTTCACCTCGCACTACGACGATTACCTCTCGATGACACATTACTCCGAGGGCGAGGAGCAGCGCTGGACGGACGCGCTCGCGGAGGTCAGCGAGGAGGACGTGGAGCGCTGGACGCACGCCGGCAGCGGGGTGACGGCCGGTCGGCGGATGGGCTACTGGACGCGGCGCTCGCCTGACCGCGGGGAGACATGGGAGGAGCCGGTCCCGTCGATATCCTGTGCGCCACACGGGCCGATCACGCTCTCGGACGGCCGGATGTTGTTCGTGGGCACCGCGAACTTCGCGCGCGAGGAGGGTCGAGCGTTCCTCGGAGCAGCCGAATCGCGCGACAGCGGGCGCTCGTGGGAGATCATCGGGCGGGTCAACGCGGTGCCGGGGTACGATGGTGACGTGGCGGGCGCGTACGCGTATCTGTGCGAGCCGCACGCGATCGAGGTCGGGCCCGACCGGATCCTCGCCATGGCGCGCTGGGAGGAGCGGGGCGTTCCGGGCGATCAGCGCCGCCGGTCGATGCTCTGGCAGTTCGAGTCCGAGGACGGCGGCCGCACGTGGACGGAGCCGCGGCCGACCGAGATCATCGGCAAACCCCCGCATCTGACGAGACTGGGCGATGGCCGGATTCTGCTGACCTACGGCTATCGCCATGATCCCTACGGCCAGCGCGCGTGCCTGTCGGACGATGGGGGAGAGACGTGGGATTATGACAACGAGATCGTGCTGCGGGATGACGCGCCCAGCGGCGACCTGGGCTACCCGGCGTCGGTGGAGTGTGATGACGGGACGATCCTCACCGTCTACTATCAGCAGGAGAGGCCGGACGAGAAGACGGTGTTGATGACCACGCGCTGGCGAGTCTGAGGCGGGGCGCGGCAGTCGGGAAGCCGCTGTCGGAGCAGATCGTGCAGTACTGCCGCGAGAACGGACCGGGCGTGTTTGACCGGCTGGTGCGCGCGCACACCAATCGCCGCTTCGTGATGCCAAAGCCGGAGGACGAGACGCTGCTGCGGCAGGCTATGACGGCTCGCTTCACGGCAATGCGGGACTGCTCTTTGAGGTGAAAGCCCGATGACGACGTCAGAGCGGGATGCTCAAGTATCTGTCGGTGAGTGTGAGGCGCGGGTGCGGGATGAGGTCGAGGTGCTCGTGTGTGGCGGAGGGCTCGGCGGGGTCTCCGCCGCGATGGCCGCCGCCCGCGCCGGTGCGAACACCCTGCTGGTGGAGCGCAACGGCTTCCTCGGCGGCGTGGCCACCGCGGGGATGTGCTGCTCGATATTCAACTGCTACTTCACCGCCGACGGGCGCATGGCGATCAGCGGGAATGCGGTGGAGATCGCCGATGCGCTGGCCGAGGCCACAGGCCACGAGGGCCCCTGGCGAGAGCACAAGGGGCACATTATCTACGACGTGGAGCAGGGCAAGCTTACGCTCGGGAGGCTTGTGCGCGAAGCCGGAGCGCAGGTGCTGCTCGAGACCCAGGTCGTTGATGCGATCGTGGAGGACGGGCGCGTCCGTGGCGTGGTGATCGAAAGCAAGTCCGGGCGCGAGGCGATCCTCGCGGATGTCGTCGTGGACGCAACCGGCGACGCGGACGTGGCCGCGCGGGCCGGCGCCCGGCTGCATACGAAGACGCCCTCTCCGCGACACAGCTTCTGCTTCCGCATCGGGAACGTGGACCTGGATGCGTTCACAGACTACTTCGAAGCCCATCCCGATCAATACCCGGCGCACATGGACGTTGACTGGACGGTGGACGAGGCGCTGGCGCAATACCGCGACACCGGGACATTCCTCTTCCCACACGGTGGCGCGCAGCAGATGGAGATCTTCCAGCAGGCTCGTGAGCGCGGCGACTATCCGGGCCGCGTGGGCCTGCACGACACGGTCGATGCCTGCCAGATGCACGGGCTGCGCCGGCAGCGCACCCTGCATGTGATCACGGGGTTCGTCGAGTTTGCGGAACTGGACGCGGGCACGATAAGCCGCGCCATCGCCGATGGCCGCACAATGGCGTTCGAAGTGACCGACTTCTTCCGCCGCGAGGTGCCCGGGTTCGAGGGCGCATTCGTCAGCGCTACCGCCGATGACCTGGGTATCCGCGCTTCGCGCTGGCTCGACGGCTCCTTCGCGTTCACCACCTCGATGCGCCAGGACGGCGCGGATTTCGCTGATGCGGTCGGCCGCGGGGCGTGTTACCGGCACGAGCGCAAGCACCCGGGCGAGGGCGCGTGGTCGGCGCAGGTCTTCAACGAGGCAACGTTCGATGTGCCCTACCGCTGCCTGCTGCCGGAGCAGATCGACGGCCTGCTGATGGGCGCGGGGCGCTCGGTCAGCGCCGAGAATCCCTACCTGCTTCGCGTCATGGCGCACACGATGGTGGTCGGGCAGGCAGCGGGCGCAGGTGCGGCAGTGGCGGCTCGAGGCGGTATCACGCCCCGGGCGGTCGATGTGCGTGACCTGCAGGAGGCGCTGGCCCGGCAGGGCGTTGATCTGGGCTGAAGCGAGTCCACGAAGGTGATGTGTGCCGCACCTCCGAACTTCCCCGTGTGCATATCCCCGTGCCACGCCAGCAGGTGATTTTATGTCAGCGGGCAATCGCAGTGTCCTGGTGATCCTCGACAGCCGCCGACAGCCTGAGCGCCGGTCGGCGGACCATACGGTCTTCGCGGCGCTGGACCACTTCGGAGTCGCCTGGCAGGTGCTCGACGGCGGCGACTACATGTCGGTGCAACCCGGGTACATCGGCCCGAGGGCGCTGTATGTCATCGCCCACGACGGAGCGGCACAGTGGCTGGAGGCCGAGGCCGCCCGGGAGATTGCGGAGGCGGTCGCGTCGGGCGCGGGGCTGGTGAGCTTCGACCGCGAGGCGCGCGACTGGCCGCAGCCGCTGCGTGAGCTTCTGCCGGACGATCTGCGCGATGTGCGCACAGCGGAGATCGGTTTCGCCGAACCATCCTTCATTGCATCCGGGCATGATGGTGGCGAACACGTCGAGCTTCAGCAGGAGATCAGCGCCTTCAGCCCCGGTCGGGGCGAAGAATGGCGGACGCATGTGACTGATGCCGATGACCGCCCGCTCGTCGCGTCGCGCGAGGTCGCGAAGGGGCGTGTGGTCATCTTCGGCACCGGTGAGCGCCTGTGGGCCGAGGACGTTTACGGCCACATGCGCGGGGTCGATGGCCTCATGTGGCGGTCGCTGGTGTGGGCGGCCGCGAAGCCCTTCCCGATGCGGTGCGTGCCACCGTATGTGACCGCGCGCATGGATGACTGCAACGGCGCTCACAGCGCCTTCGGCTACGTGGATGTGATGAACCGCTTCGGCATCAGCCCCAACCTGGGGCTGTTCATCGACGAGATGGGGCCGACCGACTGGGCCGCGGCGAAGCGCCTGTACGATGCCGGTGGCGCGGATTTCTCGATGCACGCCTTTCGCGATGACTTCTACATGGCGCGGGAAAACTATGAGCCGTGGGCGGTGCTGGAGGACAAGCCGGACCTGTCGAAGGGCGGCACGGAGACGAAGTTCGAGGGCCTCTCGATGGACCACGAGACCGGCCTGGATCTGCCCGCGGAGACGATCCGGGGTAACTTCCGGCGCATGGACGAGGCCTTCGCCGAGCACGGGATCACGCACAGCCGCGTGCTGAACGCGCACTTTGGCGAGGTGGGCTGGCGGGCGGTGCCGATGCTGCTTGAGCGCGGCGTGGACCTGCCCTGCAACAACTCGGCGCTCGGGCAGCTTTACTCCAACCAGCCCGTCTGGCGGCCGCGGCCCTACGGCGTGCGCGGGCCGACCGGGCGCCACGGGCTGATCATCGACCGCTGCCCGCAGCACCCGGGGATGACCTTCGTCAGCATGACTGTCTCGCACGTGGGGGAGACCCACATGTCCGGCGATATCCTCAGCGGGCGCGTGCCCTTCCTCGGCGAGTCCGATGAGCCGAAGCTGGACGAGGCCGCGCGGGCGGCGATCGACAACATCACGCTGGGCCTCGACGCGCTGGGCTTCGGGCTGCTGATGACGCACGAGGAGCGCATCAATGCCATCAGCCCGGATGACTGGGACTACGTGGTGGAGTCGGCCGTCCGGGGCCTGGACGGATGGGACGTGCAGTTCGCGGGTCGCGAGCACGTCGGCGTGACCTGCAAGCGGCTGTTCGACTCGGCGCTCGTGCGCGCTAACCTGACTGAGAACAGCCTGGCCTGCGAGCTTGTCGGCGATACTGACGGCCCCTCGCCGCTGACGGTGTGGGAGAACGAGGGTGAAACGTGCGTGCGGCGGACGGTCGATGTGGACGCGATCGACGGCTTCGCGGAGGTCACCGTGCGGCAGTGAGTATTCCGCGGCGATCGAAGGGAGATCAGCGATGAAGAAACTCACCGTTGTCGGGATACTGGCGGCGGCCTGCTGGCTCATTGGGACCGGCATGGCTTCGGCCGCGGACCTGCACCTGGCGGACGCCGGGACGACCGACTACGCGATTGTGCGGCCGGAGAACGCGACTGCGGTGGATGAGTACGCGGTCGCCCTGCTGGAGCATACCCTCGAGCAGATCACCGGTGCCGGTTTTCCGGTCATCGAGCCGGGCGATGTGGCGGAGCCGGCGCAGCGCATCTTTGTGGGATTGAGCGCCCCGGCCCGTGACGTCCTCGGGGACGATCAGCTCGCCGATCTGCAACCGGAGGAGCATATCGCGAGAAGCGTTGACAGCAGTATCTTCCTTTACGGCAGGGGCATTCACGGCAATCTCCACGCGGTGATGGCCTTCCTCGAGGACCCCGTCGGGCGGCGATGGTATTCCGTTCACGAGGAGCCGGTGCTGCCCGACCGTCCCACGCTGACGCTGCCCTCGTTCGGCCGCAGAGAGGGCTTCACGTTCGGCTACCGCGAGGTGCAGTTGAACTTTGGAACCGACTTCTACTACCAGCACGGCATCAACATGGGGTATGCGCGGAGGGGGCGGACGGGGGATGGCGAGTTTCTGTCACGGCTGCCGACCACGAATTTCGTGCATACTTCATTCTCTTACATCCCGCCCAACCCGGAAAGCCGATACGCAAACGGCTTCCCCTGGCAGGACAAGAAGAATTACTTTGAGACCAACCCGGACTTCTTCAGCATGAATGAGGCCGGCAGGCGCGTTCCCAACCGGCAACTGTGCTTCAGCAATCCGGCATTGCGCGAGGAACTGACCGCGAACGTTATCCGGGACATCGAGCACGCGGGGGAAGCCGCCGAACGGGGGCTGATCGTGACGATCGACGCGGCCGACACCCCGGGCACATTCTGCCACTGCCCGGACTGCCTGGCCCTCGTGGAGCAGTATGAGAATCCCGGCGGCCCCATCCTGGACTATCTGATCGAGCTATGTGGGAAGCTCGAGCAGCGCTACCCGCGGGTGTTGGTACGGACACTCGCGTATCGCCGCAGCCAGACGCAACATCCGCCGGTCCTGCCCGAGGGCGAGACGCTTCCGGACAACCTGATCATTGCCTTCGCGCCGATCGAGGACAACTACTTCGCCGACTGGTGGAACCACCGGGACCCGGACATCCAGGAGACCTACCGCGATATGCTGGCCTGGAGCGAGATTTCGAACCACCTGTGGGCGTGGATGTATCCGAACCCGTGGGGGACCGGTGCCGTGATGCCGGTAGGGAATATCGAGCGGATCATCAACAACATGCGCCTGATGGCCTACGCCGGGGTGGAGGGGGTATTCACCGATCACCACGGCATCAACGAGCGGAGCGGCTTCTACGAGCTTCAAAGCTATCTGATCTTCAAGCTGATGCAGGACGTGGACTGCGACACCGACGCGGTGATCGCGGATTTTACCGACCATCACTACGGCGCGGCGGGCCCGCTGATGCGGACCTATCTGGAGGAACTGGAGCAGGGCCGCATCGAGATGGAGCTTCCGCCCGGAGTCAGGTACAAGTCGCAGGTTTACGATGAGCGGACCTTTCCCTATCTGACCGCAGAGAACATCCACCGCTGGCAGGGCTACTTCGACCGCATGGAAAAGCTTACCGCCGAGGACGCGCAGGCTCGGCTTCATGTCCGGAAGGAAAGGCGCGAGCTTAACTTCGCCACCCTGTGGAAGTGGCAGGAACTGACCGAGCGATATCCCGATTACTTCACGGACCACGAGGTCCACGCGGATCGGATCCGCGAGGTGAACGCGGCGCTGACCGATGGCACGCGCGTTCGGCCGCTCGGGGAGTCTGCACTGGATGAGTTCCTCTTGAAGATCAGGGCATCCGCGAATGAGGCTCCACTGCCCGACCGGTTCAGCGACATCGACCCATCGCGGGTCCGCCAGTTCGTCCCGCTGCGAAATCACGGGGGCGCGAGGATCGTCGCCGCACCGGATGCGGCCTTCGGCTATGCGGCCCCCGTCCACAAGCCGGACATGCCCTTCAACTTCGGATTCTATGAAGGGACAGAGGCACCCCGCGAGCGCGAGAACCTCCCGGAGCTTTCCCCGGACTCCCCGCTGACCTGGCACAGGACCCTGTCCGGGACATTTTCGCTGCGTCATGAGCTGACGCAGGAGGACATCGTGCCGGGCGAGTACCACCTCTATGAACTCGGTGAGATCACGCTCACACCCGACTGCATGATCTGGTTCTCCAACAGAAGCTGGGCCACCAACCTGAAGCTCGGCCACCGCCTCTACGAGGCCGCCGGCGACAACACCTGGCGCGCGTTGGTCTCCATGAAGTTCGACGGCCCGACCTACGGAGGGACCGCCGACGAGGACCTCGTCCTGGTCGAGCGTATCGTACTCGTGAAATGACAGAGTCTGCATTCCTGAACATGGGAGATGACCGATGGCAGAGCGCAACTTTCAGTTTCGACAGCGGCTTAACCAGGTGCACAAGCCCGACCGTCGCGATCCGCAGGCAACACCGGACGAGGGCGAGACAGCGATCGAGCCACGATGGCGGATCGTCCTCGACGCCGACCCGTCGGATTACCTCGTCGGAGTCGCGCAGGACCTGGAGGACTACCTCTTCACCAGCATGGGCCTCTCGACGATGGTGGTCGAGGGTGAGGAGGCCGGGGCCGGCTCCATCCGCCTGACCACGACGGACCTCGCGCCCGACCTCGGCGAGGACCTCAGCGTCGAACGCAGCTACCGGCTGATCGTGCAGGAGGATCGCGTCACCGTCTGCGGCTTCGACGAGCGCGGGGTGGGGCAGGGCTGCTACTTCCTCGAGGACCTGATGAACCTGCGCGAAGGGCCGTTCCTCGAGCCGCGGGACATCGTGCGGGAGCCGATCTTCCAGCCGCGGATGGTCCACTCCGGCTGGGGCATCGACCAGTTCCCGGACACGCACCTGAATGCCATCGCCCACGCGGGGATGGACGCGATCCTGGTCTTCGTGAAGGGCCCCAACATGACCACCACGGGCTACCTGGACCTGAACAACCTCGTGGACCGCGCGGCCCACTACGGTCTCGACGTCTACCTTTACAGCTACCTCAAGAGCCGCAAGCACCCCGATGACCCGGAGGCGGAGGCCTACTACGAGAGCACCTACGGGGAGCTTATGAAGTCCTGCCCGGGAGCGAAGGGCATCATCTTCGTCGGCGAGTCGTGCGAGTTCCCCAGCAAGGACGAACACACGACCGGAAGGCTCCGCGGCGAGCCCTCACCGGACGGGAAGCCCGACAACCGTCGCAGCCCGGGATGGTGGCCGTGCTTCGATTACCCGGACTGGCTGAACCTCGTGAAGCGGGTCCTGCGCAAGCACAACCCGGACCTCGACGTGGTGTTCTGGACGTACAACTGGGGCTGGGCGCCCGAGGAGAATCGCGTGGCGCTGATCGAGTCGCTGCCGACCGACATCTCGCTGCAGGCGACCTTCGAGATGTTCGAGGAGATCGAGAAGAACGGAATCATGACCCGCTGCGTGGATTACACCGCATCCTTCGCCGGACCGGGCGTGTACTTCCGCAGCGAGGCCGAGGCCGCCGGCGAGCGCGGCATCCCGCTGTATACGATGAGCAACACCGGCGGGCTGACGTGGGACATCGGCGTCATCCCCTATGAGCCGATCCCCTTCCAGTGGGAGCGACGCTATCGGGCGCTGCACGAGGCGCGGGAGAAGTGGGGCCTGCAGGGGCTGATGGAGTCGCACCACTACGGCTGGTGGCCCTCGGTGGTCAACGAGATGGCGAAGTGGGCCTACTGGTCGCCGACGGCCTTCCCCGAGGAGATGGCGCCGAAGCTTGCCGAGCGCGACTTCGGCGCGGCCGGCGCCCCGCATGCCGTCGAGGCATGGGAGGCGTGGAGCGAGGCCATCCGCGACTACGTGCCGACCGGCGAGGACCAGTACGGTCCATTCCGCGTCGGGCCGGCCTACCCGCTGCTGCTCGACGAGGAGAGCGTGGAGTTCCCGGACGCGGATTACGCGCACTTCGGCGCCCGGATCCTCAAAACCAACTACACCCCGCACGCGCCCGAGGACGTCCCGGCCGAGATCGAGCTTCTCGAGCGCATGAAGGACCGCTGGGAGGACGGAATCGCCTCGCTGGAGCAGGCCGTCGCGGCCGCACCCGAGCGCAAGCGCGAGAAGGCCGAGCGAATGCTCGGACTGGGGCGGTTCATCCGCAACTGCGTGCAGACCGCGATCAACACCAAGCGCTGGTGGCTGCTCACGCAGCGGCTGGAGGACGAGCCCGAAGAGAGTGACGCGATCCTCGACGAGATGGAGGCGCTGGGCGAGGCGGAGATCGCCAACGCCGAGGCGTGCATCCCGCTGGTGGAGGCCGATTCGCGGCTGGGCTGGGAGCCGAGCATGGAGTACATGTGCGACCGCGAGCACCTGGAGTGGAAGATCGGCATCGTGCGCGAGGTGCTCGACGAACAGATCCCCGCGTACCGCACCTGACCGACACGGCCCGGAGGCCATCGCTTTCGACCATGGACAATGCTGTGCGTACGACAATCCGGCGCACAATCCGCGCGCTGCGGCTGGAGCGGCGGCGCGGGTGCGATGATTCGGTGCCCGGTGGTGTGGAGGAGATGCTGCGGCACATCGTGGGCGGGCTTGGTGGAGCGGATGTCCCCGACCAGGCGCGCACGTCGCTGCAGCGGCTTGAGCGGGACGCGCGCGGATACGCCGAGATGCCCGAAGGGCAGCGCGAGGCGCTCGTGACGCGCGCGGAGAAGCTGCTGGTCGCGATCGCGCCGGACTCGCTGAAGATTTCCGGCGAAGCCGAATCTGAGGCGGATGCACCTGACGAGGCAGAGGAGATCAACGCCCCGCCGCTGGCTTCGGATGACCCGGTGACCGAACTGAAGGGCATCGGACCGGCGCGCGCGGAAGGCCTCGAGCGCCTGAACATCCGCTGTGTGGGCGATCTGCTGCTGCACTGCCCCTCGCGCTACGAGGACCGCCGCCAGGTGCTGACGATGCGCGAACTCACGCACGGCCAGGCGGCGGTGGTACGCGTGACGGTCTGCGGGAAGGGCAGCAGGACCCACCCCTTCCGCGGCGCGACGGCCGTCATCCCCGCCCGGTCCGGGGGCGCGGAGGGCAAGCTGCTGTTCTTCGGCAGACCCTACATGGCGAAGAGCCTGTCGGAGGGCGATGAGCTGCTGGCGATCGGGACCGCGAAGATCGATGACGGGACGCCCGCACTGTCGGTGAGCGAGTTCGAGACGATCGACGGGGACCTCAGCGATGTCGCGCGGATCGTGCCGATCTACCCGACCACCGACGGGGTCTCGCAGAACATGCTCCGCAACTGGACCGAGCAGGCGCTGGAGCGGTGCACACTGCCCGACGATCCGCTCCCCCAGCGACTGCGCGAGAGGCGCGAGTTGATGCCACTGTGCGACGCTCTGCGCGAGATGCACCAGCCCTCGGACATGCCCGCGACGCGCGCGTCGAGCCATCGCCTGGCATACCAGGAGCTGCTGGGGATGCAGCTTTCGCTGGCGCTGCGGCGGCGCGACGCAAAGACCCCGGATCCCGGCTCGGGGCTGGGGGTGGAGGGGGTGCGCGAGGCGTTCGTCGAGGCGCTGCCCTTCACGCCGACGGGCGCGCAGGAGCGGGTGATGGGCGAGATCGCCGAGGACCTGAGCGTGGACGCGCCGGCGCACCGGCTGATCCACGGTGAGGTCGGCTCGGGCAAGACAGCGGTGGCGGCGCTGGGGTTGTCGATCGCGGCGGAGGCGGGCGTGCAGGGTGTGCTGATGGCACCGACCGAGGTGCTCGCCGAGCAGCATCGCGAGAGCCTGCAGGCGCTGCTCGGGCCTCTCGGGATCGAACCGGTGCTGCTGACGGGCAGCACACCCTCGGATGTGCGGCGGGAGGCCCTGGAGGGGCTGGCCGAGGGGCGGGTGCGCTGTGCGATCGGGACCCACGCGCTCTTCGCGCAGGGGGTGCAGTTCGCGGACCTGTCGGTGGTAGTGATCGATGAGCAGCACCGCTTCGGCGTGCGTCAGCGGGCGCGACTGTCGCGAAAGGGCGAGCGGCCGAACGTCTTCGTGATGTCCGCCACGCCCATCCCGCGGACGCTGGCGCTGGCGGTACACGGGGACTTCGACATCTCGGTTATCGATGAACTGCCGCCCGGGCGCAAGAACCCGCGGACCGAGCTTCTGCCCGCGGACCAGCGCGACCGCGCGTGGGAGTTCGTGCGCGAGCAGGTGAGGCAGGGCCGCCAGGCTTACGTGGTCTGCCCGGCCATCGACGCCTCGGAGGAGATGGCGGCCGCGACGGAGACGCTGGAGACGCTGGCGTCCGGGCCGCTGGCGGATCTGCGCCTGGGTATGGTGCACGGGCGGCTGGATCCGGCGGAGCGCCACGAGCGCATGCGGCTGTTCCGCGAGGGCCGGATCGACGTGCTGGTCGCCACGAGCCTCATCGAGGTGGGCGTGAATGTCGCGAATGCGAACACGATCGTGATCGAGAATGCCGAGCGCTTCGGGCTGGCGCAACTGCATCAGTTGCGGGGGCGCGTGGCCCGGGCCGGGTGGCAGCCGCACTGCCTGCTTCTGACCGGTAGCGACAACGAGGAGACGCTGGACCGGCTGGCGGTGCTGACGCGCACCACCGACGGATTCGAGATCGCCGAGGAGGACCTGCAGCGGCGCGGGCCCGGCGAGCTTGACGGCGTGCGGCAAAGCGGCCTGCCGGACCTGCGGATCGCGAGCCTGATCGCCGACACTGGGGCGCTGATGGACGCGCGGGAGGACGCCTTCGCGATTATCGAGAGAGACCCGCAGCTTGCCGCGCCCGAGCACCGGCCACTGAGGGACCTCGTCCGCCGCGCGCGCAGCAGCGATATGTGGACGCTGTGAAGGCAGTCGCCAGTCGCCAGTCGCCAGTCGCCAGCAGACGGCAGACGGCAGACGGCAGACGGCAGACAGCAGACAGCAGACGGCAACGTCATCCGCTTCTCGATGCCTGCCGCATCCTCCAGTAGCCCACCAGCCAGGACGCGATGTTCACCCCGTGGATGGTCTCGGCATCATAGCGCTTAAGCGGGTGGGCCTTCGAGGCGTCGCCGACATGCACCATCGTGCGCGGGTCGCGGATGTCCTCGAGCACCCGCAGGCCAGGCTCCAGCGGCTCGCGGTCGGGGACGGACGTCCGCGCATCTCGCGCTCGGTGGGCTCGAGCGCCTGCAGTCTCGCGGCGATGTCCGACATGGTCGATCACCTCGCGTGGCGGATCGGTGCCGTCTTTGGGGAAGGATAGCGCAAGGGCGGGGAGAAGGGAAGAGTGAGAAGGGAACGGTGCCTGTAGTCGTCAGCGGACGGCCGTCTCTCGTTCCGCCTTTGCCCATTCCCCTTTTCACTCTTCCCTTCATATCCACTCGACCACCCGGCCCGGGGAGGACGTATCGCAATGCGTGTTATCGCCGGCAGTGCCGGCTCGCTGCATCTTCAGTGCCCTGAGGGGTTGCGCATTCGCCCGACTGCTGATATTATTAGGGAGACGTTGTTCAACAGCCTCGGCCCTCAGGTTCAGGGCGCGGCCTTTTGCGACCTGTACGCGGGCTGTGGCAGTGTGGGACTCGAGGCGGCCAGCAGGGGCGCCTCTCCCGTGGTGTTCGTTGAACATTCGCATCTGGGCGCTGAGACCATCGAGGCCAATGCCGAGCATTGTAACCTCGAGGAGGTCTGCAGGGTCGTCGAGGCGAAAGTCGTTCCGGTATATGCGGAACTGGTCGAGCGATACGGACCGTTTGACATCGTGTTCGTGGACCCGCCCTACGGCAGCGGTGAGCTTGTTGAGATGGCCCGGCGGCTGCTCGGCGGCGAGGGCATGGCGGAATTCGGGACGGTCGTGCTGCAGTATCCGACGAACCAGAAGCTGCCCGGAGTGCGAGAGCCCGACAAGGTCAAGCAGTTCGGCCAGAGCCAGCTTGCCTTTTTCTTCGTTGAGACCGGTTGAGCGATGGGGGCCGCTCCGGGTGCGTGCCCGCTGTGGCGGCTAAAGGTATGAGCGATCTTCGCACGGCAATTTGCCCGGGGACGTTCGATCCGGTCCACCTCGGGCATCTGGACATATTCGAACGAGCGGCGGGGCTGTTCGATCGGGTGATCATCCTCGCGGCTGCAGTTTCGGGCAAGCAGCCCATGCTTCCGCTGTCACAACGCGCTGACCTGGCGCGGGCGTCGGCGGCGCACCTTGAAAACGTCGAGATTGACACATTTGAGGGGTTGCTTGTCGATTACGCGCGCCGCGTCGGTGCGGCGGCGATCGTCAAGGGGCTCCGATCGATTGACGATTTCCAACACGAGCAGCAGATGGCGATGATGAATCGGCAGATGCTGCCTGAAATCGACACCATCCTTCTCGTGACCTCACCACACGTGCAGTACATCAGCTCCTCATTGATACGCGAAATCTGGGCACTTGGCGGCGATGTATCGCAGTTCGTGCCGGACCCGGTCGCCGAGGAACTGGAGAGAATGCGCCATTAATCGCAGCAGAGACGAAGCAGAGGCACAGGAAACAGAGGCTCAGCAGCGCCCCGCACCGGATCAAGGTGGGGGCGAGGCTTCGGCCCCGCGTGGACAGGGAGGTCATCGGATGGAGATACTACAGCTGCTCGATGAGCTGGAGGATATGGCAGACCACGGTGAGCGGTGGTACTGCCGCTTCCCGCCGTTCATCGGCAAGACGGTCCTCGACGCCGCCGATCTGTTCGACCTCATTCACGAGATGCGCCAGAGTCTGCCCCGGGAGATGACGGCGGCATCGCAGCTTGCCCGGGATCGGGATCGAATCCTGGAAGAGGCGCACGAGCAACGCGCCAAGATCATCGAGGCGGCACGCGAGCAGGCGCAACTTATGACCTCCAACGATGAACTGGTCAAGCAGGCCGAGGAGCGCGCCGATCAGATCATCGAGGAGGCCGAAGTCGAGGCCGATCACATCCGCTCCGAGGCCGAAGCCTGGGCGCAGAATGTCGTCGAGCGACTTGAGAATTACACCGACCGAATCCAGGCGACGGTTCAGAGAACAAAGCAGATGCTGGCCGAACAACCCGGGCGGGAAAGCGAGGATCTCGCTCCGCCGCCTGAGTAGTGACGGCCCGGTGCAGTAGACGGGCCGCCCCCGGACCGCCGCAATCGCAGCGGCCACGTTTCGTTGGTTTTCGATCATCCCCGCACATGTACGGAGGTAAACCGTGAACGTACTCGTTGTCAATGCCGGCAGTTCCTCGCTTAAGTACGAATTGTTCGATATGCAGCAGGAGCAGTCTCTCGCCAAAGGCCTGTGTGAACGGGTCGGCGGCGAGGGTGCGAACATTGAGCATCAGGCGCACGATGGCCGGGAGTATGAGGTCGAGGTCGAGATGCCCGACCACTCCGTCGCCTTCGAGCGCGCCGTCGATGCTCTCACCGGCGAGGAGGCCGGTGTCATCGATTCGCTTGATGCGATCAACGCCGTGGGCCATCGCGTGGTGCACGGCGGCGAGAAGTTCGCGTCATCGATCGAGATCGACGCGGACGTCGAGGACGCCGTCGCCCGCTTCGGCGACCTCGCGCCGCTGCACAACCCGCCGAACCTCACCGGCATCCGGGCAGCCCGCGAGCTGCTGCCGGCTGTCCCGCACGGGGCCGTGGTCGACACCGCTTTCCATCAGACCATGCCCCGCCACGCTTTCATTTACGGGTTACCGTGGGAGATGTACGCCGAGCATGGCATCCGTCGCTACGGGTTCCACGGGACCTCGCACCGCTACGTGTCGCTGCGCGCTGCCGAGTATCTTCGCGAGCAGGGCATACCGAATGAGGATCACAGGATCGTGACCTGCCACCTGGGTAACGGCTGCTCGATGGCGGCCGTGAAGGCCGGCGAGTCGATCGATACGACCATGGGCTTCACACCGCTGGAGGGCCTGCTTATGGGCACCCGCTGCGGTGATCTGGACCCGGCGATCGTCCTCTACCTGGCCGAAAACCTGGGTCTGGAACTGGATGAGATCGACCGGCAGCTCAACAAGGAATCAGGCCTGAAGGGGCTTTCCGGGATCAGCAACGACATGCGCGACCTGCAGTCGGGCGCACAGGAAGGCAACGACCGCGCGAAGCTGGCGATGGACCTTTTCGCCTACCGCGTGCGGAAGTACATCGGGGCGTATGCGGCCGCCATGGGCGGGATCAACTGCGTTGTGCTGACCGGAGGCATCGGCGAAAACGATCATCTTCAGCGGCGATGGTGTGTGCAGGACCTGGAGTTTTTGGGGATCGAGGAAGACCCCGACAGGAACACCCATCCGCTTTCGTTCGAGGACGGTATCGCGCCGATCGGGACGGACGGGTCGGAAGCCCACCTGCTTGTCATCGAGACAAACGAAGAGTTGATGATCGCGCGGGACACCGTGGAAGTGCTCGGCTGATGTCGGCCCGGGCAGAGCGGTAACGCCGCGAGGCCTCGTGAAGTAGATCCACTCAACCTGACTGATCTTTCCCCCTCCGGAACGGAGGGCGGGGGAGGTTCGCCGCGCCCCGGCGACGAATGCCGGGCCCGCGGGAGCCGGATAATCGTATTGAAAACACACGGGATCGGCGCGCGCGTCTCCACCTGCCTGCACGTAACGGGCTTCGGTGCATCGGAGACGATCATACGCACGTGTCGGCGATCCTCGAAACTGGCGTCACCCGACGCCCGGTGTGGCGGCCCGCGCGGCGCCAGGGGTGCTTCGGCACCCGGTAAGGAGACGGCAACATCATGGCGATCCAGGTGCTCAACTGGGTTGCTCTCGGTCTGGTCCTGCTTCTGGCAGTGCTGGCGATCCACATGCGCGACCTGCTGAAGGGCGCGCTGGCGCTGGCGGTGATGTCGGCGATACTCGCAGGCCTGTTCTATCATTTCGGCGCCCCGTGGGCGGCGATGTTTGAACTGAGCGTGTGCGCCGGCTTCATCACGGTGCTGTTCCTTTCTGTGATCGCGCTGACGGAGGGCAGGGAGCAGAATGAATAAGACCGTGGGCTTCGTTGTATCAGCGGCGATCTTTGTTGGACTACTGGTCATCCTGTTCTTGGAGCCGGAGACCACAGCGCAGGCTGTGGAGAGCGCGCGACCTTTCCGCGAGATGCTGTGGAACTACCGGTCAGTGGACCTGATTGGCCAGATGATGATTATCATGGCCGGGACATTCGGTGTCCTGGTGCTGGCGAAAGAGAGGATTGAGCGCGGATGAGTGGCTATGCCGCAGCGGGTGTGGCCCTGGTGCTGATCGGCCTGTACGCCACCATCACCCGCACCAACCTGCTGCAGGTTGTCATCGGCCTGGCGATTATGTCCCGCGGGGTGTCGCTGGTGCTGATCCTCGGCGGGGTGCAGACGAAGGCCATGGCTGCCGCGCAGTCGGTGGTCGTGACCGCGATTTTGATTGAGGCCGTGACCGTGGCAATCGCACTCTCCCTGGTGGTTGCCGCCTACCATCACAACAAGAGCCTGTCGATCACGGCTCTCCGGCGGCTGAAGGGGTGAGATGCTACGTCTATTGAACTGCTCGCATTGTTGACGGTTGTCGTTCCGCTCGGCGGATGTCTGCTTGTGCCCGTCCTGGGCAGGCTCGACGAGCGGTTGATGAAGTGGTATTCGGTCCTGGTCGGCTTCGCCAGCGCCGCGCTGACGATCACGCTCATCCGGGCGGCCGGTGGCGAGGACATGACGCTCCTGTACTGGATCCCCGGCATCGACGCGACGTTCGGGCTCCAGTTGACCGGTATCGGGATGTATGTGGCGGCGGTCGCCGGATGTATCGGCGCCCTGGCGGTCCTCTACTCCATTAAGTACATGCTCGAGGTTGAAGAGGAGTATCCGCCGACCCGGTACTACTTCCTCACACTGCTGTTCATCGGCTCGATGATCGCGCTGGCGCTGGCCGACAACTTCCTGGTCCTTTACGTGTTCTGGGAACTGATCGGCTTCTGCTCCTTCGCGCTGATCGCCTACGAGTACAAGCGGGCGAAGGCGCGCGAGGCCGGTGCGAAGGCGTTTATCGTCACGCGCTTTGGCGATATCGGCTTGCTGGTCGGGATCGCGGTGCTGTGGACGGCCATGAAGTCCATCGGCGCCGAGGACCCGTTCAGCATCAAAGCCACAATCGCCGCCGCGCAGGGCGGCCAGATCCCGCTGCACCTTCTGGCCATTGCCGGAGGCGGGTTCATCGCCGGGGCGGTCGGCAAGTCCGCGCAGTTCCCACTGCACGTGTGGTTGCCGGATGCGATGGAGGCGCCGACGACCATCAGCGCCCTCATTCACGCGGCGACGCTCGTGAACGCGGGGATCTACCTCACCGCGCGCACGATCCCGATGTTCGAGCAGATCGGCTGGTGGCTGCCGACGCTGGCCTGGATTGGCGCGATCTCGGCGCTGATTGCGGCGATCCTCGCGCTGGTGGAGAAGGACCTCAAGCGCGTGCTGGCCTTCTCGACGATCTCACAGCTTGGCTACATGATGGCGGCGGTCGGCGCAGCGTCGGTCTTCGCCAGTCAGTTCCACCTGATGAACCACGCGATCTTCAAGGCGCTGCTGTTTCTGTGCGCCGGATCGGTGATCCACTCGGCCCATACGCGGAACATGTACGAGATGGGCGGCCTCAAACGCGCGATGCCCATCACGCACATCACGTTCCTTGTCGGAACACTGGCGCTGGCGGGTGTGCCGCTTTTCAACGGTTTCTGGTCGAAGGACGCGATCTTCGAAGCCCTGCAGTCCTCCGGACAGATCGGCCCGCTGGTGATCCTTGTGTTGACCGCGTTCCTCACGGCGGTGTACTCGTGGCGGATGTACTGGCTGACCTTCCAGGGTGAGTCGCGCCATGAGGCCGAGCCGCACGAGTCGCCGTGGGAGATGACGGTGCCGCTCTCGGTGCTCGGGATCGGGACGCTCATCTCGTGGCTGTACGTCGGCGGCTATACCACGACCCTGGGTATGGCCCTTCCGTTCCACGAGGTCCACATGATGGAGATTGGCGAGTTGTGGCACCATACGCTGTACAGCCCGCTGCTGCTTGTGGGCCTTGCGGTGGTAGCCATCCTGATCTGGCTGGGCGTGCAATGGAACCGCCGGGGAGCGCCGGTGCCCGAGGGCCCGCGGATGTGGGCGGATCTGGTCACCGACACGAAGGGCTTCCTGGATTGGTTCTGGGGGTTCTGGGTCGTGCTGATGCGTGCCGTAGCGTCCGTGCTGAGTTTGTTCCAGACGGGCGATCTAAACTACAACAGCCTGTGGCTGGCGATCGGCTTCATCGCCGTGCTGCTGATGTTCCTGGGTTGGGGATAGAGCCATGGAAGTCCTGCTTCCCATCGTAATACTCTCGGGCGCGGCGCTGCTGGCCTACGTGGTGGGCAGACTCTCGCGCAGCCGAATGTTGACCGGCTTTGTGGCCTTCGTGGCCATAGCGGCGGTCGGACACGCTATCTACCCGATATGGACGGTTCT
>CAZAHB010000025.1:0-36680 GCA_964484945.1 uncultured Armatimonadia bacterium
CCGCGCCAGTGGTTCGCAGCTTCTCGGGCACATCGACGTCGCGGTCGCGCTCCCAGTCAACGTCGGCGACCCGGGCACCCCGCACGGGAGCGCCGATTCGCTGGGTGATAGACGCCTCGTTGCGCTGCAGCACTTCGAACGTGCCGCCTCCGACCACTCCGAGACCGAGTATCCCGACACGGACTTCATCGCGGGGCATGATAGATCGCCTACTCCTTCTTCGAGGCGGGGCTGATGAACATCAGTGGGTCGTCCGCCTCTACGCGTTCTTCGTTCTCCACGGCAAACTCCCTGACAATCCCCGTGACGGGGGCGGTGATCTCGTTGAACAGCTTCATGACCTCGATGAGGCCGACGACCTGGCCTGCCTCCACCCGATCGCCCTCCTCGCAGAACGTATCTGCGTCGGGCGAGGGCTGGCGGTAGAAGATGCCGGCCATCGGGGCGATGACGGGAACGCCCTGCGGGGCCGGCGCCTCGGGCGCAGACGGCTGTTGGGCGGGTTCCTGTGGCTGCGGAGCGGGTGCGGCCTGCATCGCGGGCGCCGCGGGCTGCGGCGCTGCGCTCTTCACAGCGGACACGCGCACGCGCAGATCGCCCTGCTCCACTTCGATCTCCTGCAATTCGTGTTCCTCGAGGACTTCGAGCAGCCATCGGATGTCATCGTCTTCGAAGGGCATAGAGATCTCTCCGTTTGGGAGGGCGCGCTCATACGCGGACCAGGGCGCCCTGACGGTGATTTTCGGCCGATTCGGCGCATGGCTGTAAAGCTTGGTTACCGGCCACGACAATCGGCCCTCACCCGCGTGGGCGGACGAGGGTCGGATGCTGGGACGGTCGGGCCGCGGGCGAGGCGGTGGCGTCGGCGGCCTGCAGATACGCAAACGCGACGGGCGTCGCCCGTCGCTGTTGCATGCCGCGCGCCGGGGCCGGGTGGCCTGCCGGTCGCGCGATATGGACAAGCAGGTGGTAGCGGGGGAGGGATTTGAACCCCCGACGACGCGGGTATGAACCGCGCGCTCTGACCACTGAGCTACCCCGCCACCTAGTTGTCCGAAGATGTCCGGGCTCCCGGCCGGGCTGCCGTTACCGGCGGCCCTTCTTGTTGCCCTTCTTGTCGTCGCCGCGCTTTTTGGCTTCAAGTTCGCGCTGCATCTTCTCAACGATCTGCTGTTCGAACTCAAGCAGCGGCTCGGTATCAAGTTGTCTGAGCTTCTCGTACTCGACCTTAATCATGAACTGTATCCCTCCATCAGGACTTGTATCATATCAGGAGACGGGAAGGGGAGTCAAGATCCGCCGGCGTGCAAATTGCGGCCCCGGGACCAGCGAGACTAATGGCCTCATCAGTTCGCAGAGAGATAATATGTCGCAAATCCCACTATTGCGCTGGCGCCCAGGCTGATCAACAGCGTCCAGAGCCAGTTCACACGTTTCCCCTGCTGCCTGTCCGCGTCATACTCCAACATCAGGGGCAAGCGCTCCTGGAGCAGGTCGCGGAAATCAACCAGAGTACGGATCGCACATTCGCAGCGCGCGTATTGCCTCTTATCCTGAGAAGGGCCCTCTACGTCCTTCTCTACTTTGACGTCAGCAAGCTCGAAACGCGCCTCGTTGATCGCAGGGAGCTTCTGAGCAACGTCCGGAGCGACATGGTACAGGGCTTCGTAGGAGATTTCGGACATCAGGCTCCGGATTTCCTGGTCGACCGCTATGGCGATGATGTCGTATGCGTCATAACCGGCGCGAAAGAGATGGCCCACCGCCTTGTCCAGATTCGCCACGCAGTAGTCGCTCGCGGACTGCCCGGTCTCTTCCTCCACCTCTGATGCGCTCTTCAGCCCCAATAGCACGTTCTCAACCCTCATGATGTGATCGAGGACTGATCGAAGCTCAGCGATGGCCACTATGGGGGCTCGCTGCTCCTCATCGATCTTTTCGCACGTAGCCACTACCTTCTTGACTTCCCAGTAGAATGAGACTAACTCCGTGTACTGCTCGCGGATGTGCTTCCTTTCGGCGTCCGTCACGGGGATCCCCCTCACTTCGTGGGCACTGCCGGGCGGTCGTCAGCTACTTTTTGAGGAAGCTCTCAAGCGGACGTCGCAGCATCTCGCGCTCATGCTCAAGGTCGGAGCCTGCGACAAGTCTCCCGGTGGCGAAGCGCACATTCTGTCTTGCGGGGCACTCCACGAATGTGGAGGTGTCCGCGAGTGAGCCGACGGTCGTGAATTCGTACTCCCGCAGTTCGACCTCGTTAAGACCCGTTAGTCTCTCCGCTATCTCGCTCATCGGTAAGAATCCCCCTCCGCCTCCATCACACGCCACGAAAACACTTGTTCTATTCACTTGGACAGTGTATCCTATGCGCGGTTTCGTGTCCAGATCGACCGACGTGCAAGACCGCCAGAACCGACCTGTTCGCTCCCTCGGTGATCTTTCGCCATGCCAGATGACAGTCCCAAATCGCGCCTGCACCCGCGCATCGCCCCACTGGTCGCGCTCGTGATCGGTCATGCGGTGAGTGACGCGTGTATCAACTTCATCCCGCCACTGTGGCCGGAGTTCCAGGCCAAGATCGGCCTTACCAACACGCAGATCGGCATCCTGACCGGGCTGGTCTCCATCACCACCAACTTCGGCCAGCCCCTCTTCGGCTACCTCGCCGACCGCTTCCGCATCCCGCACATGGTCGCGGCCGGGCCCGCACTCGTCGGACTGTTCATCGGCCTGATGGCCCTGCCCGAGCACGTCGTGACCCTCGGCGCGGTGTACATGATCGCCGGGGTCGGCACCGCGCTGTTCCATCCGCAGGGCGCGACGCTCGCCGGTCGCGTCTCCGGCTCGCGCAAGGGCCTCGGGATGGCCATCTTCTCGGCCGGCGGCGCGATCGGCTACGGCGCCGGCGCGATCGTCGGCGTGCTGCTTTTCGAGCAGTTCGGCTGGCTGGGCCTGTTCGGCGCCACGATCGCGGGCGGACTGGCGGCCGCGATCTTCTACCGCGTGCACCCTGAAGCCCGCTACCCGGACACCTCCACCGAGCCGATGCGCTTCCGCACGCACGTGCTTCCGCACCTGAACAAGGTCGGCGTGCTCTTCGCGCTGGTAGCGCTGCGCGCGATGGTCATCATCGTCTTCACGAACTTTGTTGCGCTTGGCGTGAAAGAGTGGGGGGCGAGCACCCGCGCGGGCGCCTGGCTGATCTCGGGGATGATCGTCGCCGGCGGCGTGGGAAACTTCGTCGGCGGGTGGGCCTCCGACCACCTCGGCCGCAAGAACGTGACGGTGGTGTCGCTTCTGCTGTGCGCGCCGGCGTTCGCTGCCTTCCTGCACTTCGGACTACCCGCCGGCTACGTCCTGCTGCCGGTGGCGGGGCTGCTGGCGCAGGGCGCGGTTTCGGTCAACATCGTGCAGGGCCAGGAGCTTATGCCCGGGGCGCAGGGCGTGGCGTCATCGCTGACGATGGGCGCGGCGTGGGGCGTGGGAGGGCTCTTCCTGCCGCTGGCGGGCGCCGCCGCCGATGCGTGGGGCGTGCTGGCGATGCTCTCGGCGGTCGCGTGGGTGCCCGTGATCGCGGGCGTGCTGGGGTTGTGGGTGCCGGAGCGGCAGTAGAGCCCGCCATTGCCGTCCGGAGGGGCCGCCCGGAGCCGTTCGCCTTTCAGGAGGGGCGGCCCTCACGCCTCGCCGTTTGAGGCGGGAGGGTGGGGGGGGGCGGGCGCCGTTTGCGAGACCCCGACGAAGCTTCCTTGCCCGCCCGCTGTTTGCCGCCCGCCCACCTCGTGCAGGTCCCGCCGCCACCCCCGATGAACCACTCCCTGACGCCACACCCACCGCAGGAGGAGACCGTTATGCTCTCGCTTGATCTCTCATCGGCAGCCATCTGCTTCTTCGCCCTGTTGCTTCTTGCCACCCCGGCCCCTGGCGCCGAGTATTACCTCTCGCCGGAGGGCGACGATGAGGCGCCCGGGACGCGCGAGCAGCCCTGGCTGTCCATCGATAAGGCCAACGCGACCCTCGAAGCGGGCGACATCGCCATCTTCCTTGCCGGCGAGTATCCGGGCGTCATCCAGCCTGAGCAGTCCGGGACCGCGGATGCGCCGATCGTCTACCGCTCCGCCGAACCGCTCTCGGCTGTGCTCACCGGGGCCGCGGATCGCAACGCCATCGCCCCGAGCGGTCGCAGCCACATCGTCGTTGCGGACTTCCGCATCGATCCTGATGGAAAGGGCGGATGGGTAGGTGCCGCTGACTGCGATCACCTGACCATCGAGGGCTGCGTGATGCGCGATTCAAGCCGCACCGCCGAGATCAGAGACTCTGAGCAGGTGCGGTTGATCGGCAACACATTCAGCAAGGACCGCGTGACCGGGAACATGTGGCGCCTGCTGCGCTGCTCGTACGTGGTCATCGAGGGCAATGAGCTTGCCCGCGTCGGCCACAGCCCCATGCAGATGACGGCCTGCCGCAACATGGTCGTCCGCGCGAACTGCTTCCGCAATCCCTGGGGCCGCAACTACGAGTTCTGGGCCTCCGGGAAGGTCCTTGTCGAGGGTAACGTCATCACCCGCGCCCGCGACAGCGGCTACTCCGCCGATTCCCGCGCGAAGAACCTCTACATCGACGGCATCTACCGCTACAACCGCGTCTTCGGGAACCTGCACACGCCGCTGAACTCCGGCAGCTACATGCCGATGGGCGCGCAGCCGACCCGCTACTTCCGCGAGCCGTTCCGCCTCATCGACAGCCGCATCTACCACAACACCATCACCGGGAATCTCGGCCACGGGTGGGAGATCTACGGGATGGCGATCGCATCGAACCAGTTCATAAACAACATCTTCCATCGCAATGACTGGGCGGGCGGGAACGTGCAGTTCGTGTTCGGCGACGTCACGCGCGACAACCGCCTGCGCGGCAACCTCATGCACGGAACTGAGCCGGGCCAGACGGTCGTCGAGTACCGCGGCACCCCGATGACCCTCGCGGAGGCCGAGAAGCGTACGCGCCTGCTGCGCGACTTCTGGTCGGAGATCCAGGATAACACGGACGCCGACCCGCGCTTTCGCGACTCTGAGGGGCGCGACTTCCGCCTCGGCGAGGATAGCGGCGCCGTTGACGCGGGCGTGCCGCTGGCGCTGGCGATCGGCGAGGGCACCGGGCGCGAGCTTCCCGTCACCGACGGGCGGCCCTTCTACGATGGCTTCGGCATCGACGGCGAGGAGGGCGACTGGATCGCGGTGGGCGAGGGCGGCACCCTCGCGCAGATCGAGCGCGTGGAGCATCGCTACTATCAGCCCGCGATCCTGCACCTTGACCGCGAGGTGGCGTGGACCGACGCGATGCCCGTGAGCATGCCCTGGAGCGGCGACGGGCCCGATGCGGGTGCCTTCGAGCGCGGTGGCGCGCACCCCACGCGCATCATCGCCCGTGCCGAGCCGGCCTACCCGCGACCGGGCGAGCCGGTCCAGTTCAGCCTCGACCCGCTGGGCAAGACCGTCACCGCGGTGCGCTGGGATTTCCGCGACGGCACGGTCTCCGAGGAGCGTGAGCCCGAGCACACCTGGCTGGAGATCGGCGATCACGGGGTGCTGGTGCGGTGCGAGTTCGAGAACGGTCAGCGCGGCGTGGACGTGGTCTTCGTGGGCGTGCAGGAGGCGACGGACCCGGCCGACCCGCTGGTGGACGCCGATTTCGAGCCCGAGACGCGCGAGACCCAATGGGGTTATCACTTCAAGTTCTACCGAAGCTGGCTCACCGGCTACGAGCACGTTCAGCGGGAGATCGGCGAGGGGCACTGCATGCACCTGTTCTACGCGCCGAACAAGGCCAACCGGGCGGCGGGCGCCATCGCGCCGGGGGTGTGGGAGATAGAGAAGTATCCGATCGTGCGCTTTTCGTACCGGATCCCCGAGGGCGTGCCGGTGGCGCTATTCTTCCAGGCCTTCGAGGGTGCTCCCGGGCCGGGTGGCTGGGTCCTCGGCGGCACGGAGGCGCGCAATGTGTCCGGCTACACGGAGGCGCCCGGGCCGACGCTCATCGATGACAACCAGTGGCACGAGGCCGAGGTCGATCTGCGCGCGATCCTCGACGTCACGCCCGAGGCGCGCTACCTGCGGCGCTTCATGTTCCGCTGCAACTGGGAGGAGGACAACGAGCAGCAGTTCCGCTTTGATGACTTCGCGATCCTGCCGGGGTAGGGGCGGCCCATGGCCTTCTTGCATGTGGGGCAGGCTTCCATTCCAGCCTGCCGGCCGTCTGCCGTTCGCCGACGTCAGCTGTCGTTCGCTGTCCCTCGCTGACGTGCCCTGACGTTCCCCCGGCAGATCATCGACGCGAAGCGGCCTGCGCCGAAGCCGTTGTCGATGTTGACGACCACCACGCCCGACGCGCAGGAGTTGAGCATCCCCAGTAGCGCAGCGAGGCCCTCGAAGGCCGCTCCGTAGCCCACGCTGGTCGGCACGGCGATCACAGGAGCCTGGACCAGTCCGCCGACCACGCTCGCCAGCGCGCCCTCCATCCCCGCGGCGACGACGATCGCGCCCGCGCGCTGAAGCTCTTCGGAGTGGCCCAGCAGCCTGTGGATCCCCGCGACGCCCACGTCGTAGATGCGCTCGACCGGGCACGCCGCAAGCCGCGCGGTCACCGCCGCCTCTTCGGCCACGGGGATATCCGAGGTCCCGGCGGTCACCACCGCCACAGGCGCGCGGTCCTCGTCCGGCTGAGGCATCTCCCCTACTCGGATGATCCGCGCCTCATCATGGTACACGGCCTCGGGGATCGTCTCGCTGACCGCCGCGAAGTGCTCCTCAGATGCCCGCGAGGCGATGATCAGGTCGCTCTTCTCGGCCAGCGCCTGCATGATCTGCGCCACCTGCTCAGGCGACTTCGGCTCGGCAAGCACCGTTTCGGGGAACCCCCGCCGGAGCGAGCGGTGATGATCGACCTTGGCGAAGCCGAGGTCCTCGAAGGGCAGTGACCGCAGGCGCTCGCACGCTTCGTCGGGATGGACCTCCCCGTCGCGGACCTGCTGCATGAGTTTTGCGATCTGATCAGGATTCATTGATGCCTCGGAAACCGGGAATGACCTCTCTGCCGTCCGCCGTTACTTGCCCCTTGGCGTTGCTCGCCGCTCATCCCCGCCGTCTGCCGTATGCCTTTGTCGTAGCTCATAACCGCCGTCTGCCGTAGCTCGTCGCCCGTAGCTCGCCCCCGGCGTCTGCCGTTGGTTGCCGCTTACCACTCGTCGTTGTCGTAGCTCGTAGCTCGTAGCTCGTAGCTCGTAGCTCGTAGCTCGTAGCTCGTAGCCGCCGTCCGCCGTTACTTGCGACTTGTGACTTGCGACTGCCGTTACAGCGGCAGCTCCACCACGCGGTTCGACGCCGCGGAGATACCCGCCGCCTGCGCGATCTCGGTATTGCGCAGGCCCTCGATGCCGGGGATCGTGATCGGGTCGTCGTCCAGCACGGCCTCCACGAACTCCCGTATCTCGCGCTGCACGCCCGGCTCATAGCCCTCAGCGGCTTCATCGTAGCCGGTCGTCCGCGGCTCCTCGCCCTCGATAACCCACCGGATCTCCCGCTGCTGATGGCTGAACATGATCGTGCCACCGGTAAGGAATATCTTGCCATCGTAGGCGCCCATCTTCGCCGCGTGCCCGGCCAAAAGCGCTCCCCGACCGCCGCCCTGGAAGTTGATGATCAGGTGGGCGAAATCCTCGTAATCCACCTCGGGCGTCACGTAGTTGTCCATCGACGCGTAGACAGTGCACGCCTCGCCGAGCACCTGGCGCATCAGGTCGATCTCGTGTGCCGAGATCTCGAACAGCGGCCCGCCGCACGTCTCCTTTTCGAGCCGCCATGGCGACCGGTAGGTGCCGCCCCAGCCGCCACCGATACGCGAGACCTGCATGCCGAACGGCTCTCCAAGCTCTCCGGAGCCGATCAGGTCCAGCACCCATACGTGGGGTGGATTGTAGCGCAATACCTGGCCGATCATCAGCTTCACGCCCGCCGACTCGCAGGTGTCGATCATCGCTCGGGCGTCGGCCACGTTCAGCGCCATCGGCTTCTCGCAAAAGACGTGCTTTCTCGCCTCGGCCGCGCGCCGGGTCATCTCCGCGTGCAGATAGTTCGGGACCGCGACGATGACCGCGCGGATGTCCTCGCGCTCCAGCATCTCCCCCACGCTGGTGTACGGGGTGACGTCGCCCTCGATCTCCTCCGCGGTCGCTTCAGCCACCCCCTCGCCGGGGTCCGCCACCGCCGCAATGCACGCGTCGTCGGCCGCAGCGACTCCGCCGGCCAGTGCTTTGCCCATATTGCCGCCGCCAATGAGACCTATCAGCAGATCATCCATCGTGTACCTCCAATGTGCCGGCCCCGGCGGCCCCACAGCCGCCCTGACAGCCGGCGGGCGCCGCCCCCTGTCCGGGGCGGCGCATTCCGGGTGCGTCACATTCTTAGCGTTCGTGCGTCTACTCTTCTTCGTAATCCTTCGGTCGCCGCATCATGATGTTCACGTGGTCGTTACCGCTCATGAAAAGCGGCTCCCAGCCCTCGTCTGTGTCACTGTTGAGCCGCTCGTTCATGACCGAGATGCTGGTGGTCGGCAGGTGAAGTATACGGTATTCGTAATCCTCAACGCTCATCGCTGCGCCTCCTCCTCATTTACAGGGCGCCCGAACGCCCTCGCCCGGGCGCCTTTACCGCATCGGTGCACTCTGTGCTCTCCGGCAGCCCGACTGCACGTGACTGCCACTTATCGGCCGAGGATCGCGTCCATCGACCTGCTCGTGGCCTCAATGAGACGCTCCGGATGGTGCGGATACGGGGGCATCATCTCCGCGGTGACCGCCCCGTCGTAACCGATATCCTCAAGGGCCTCCATGACCGCATCCCACGGCACGTCGCCCTCCAGGAGGTCAACGAATCCGTCGAACGTCCCCGTGCCGATCGACTCGCGGAAGTCCTTGAAGTGGACGGCCTTGATCCGATCGCCCAGGATCCGGATCCACTGGTCGGGAAAGCCGTTCGGGATGACGTTGCCCACGTCGAAATACGCCTGCACGTAGTCGGAGCCGATCTCGTCGATGATCCCCGCGAACTCCAGCGGCGAGAGCAGGAACTTGTTCCACACGTACTCCAGCCCGATATACACGCCGGCCTCTTCGGCATCCGCGGCAAGCTCGCTGAAGACTTCGACACAATCGTTGTAGGCATCGTCGTAGGCGTAGTCCGCGGTTACCGTGCCCGGGACCACCAGGAAGGTCTCCGCACCCAGCGCCGCGGTCAACTCCAGTGAGGTCTGGATGATCTCGATGCCCTGCTCGCAGACCTCCGGATCGGGCCCGATCGCCGGGTATTCCCAGCCCAGGCCTGTCGCCATGGTCGGAAGCTGCAGGCCGATCTCGTCGGCCATATCCACGAACTGCTGCATGTCCTCCGGGCTGCTGTCGGGCGTGATCTCACCCTCGCCCTCCACGGTCAGCTCGATCGCCTCGTACCCGTAGTCCTTCGCCATCGTCATACGGTCTTCGATCGACATGCCCTCGGGAAAGGACCAGGAGCTGATTGACTTGATCATCTGTCTCCCTCCGCATCGCCTCTGCGATGTTCGCACACGTGGCGGCATACCTCGCCGCCACGTGCTGGTTCCCCGTACCCGCCCGCGATTCCTGCATGATCAGGCCTGACCCGCGCAGACGTATGTCCCGTCTGTACTCCACTGTCCGCGTGAGCGCTCGACCATCGCCCACGCAAAATCCCCTGTAACGCTCCCGCAAACCGGTCAAGACGCGCCATCTCAGCGCCGATGATGCAACCAGTCACATGGGGTCACGTGAGTCGGGGCGTACTCCGGCTCCGGTCGTGCTATAAAGTCGAGGTGCGTACATATGAACAGTCTCAGCAAGCAACCGTGGGAGGAGGACCTGATCAGTCCGCAGGAGACGGAGGATGTCCTGGAGCGGCTATCAAAGGCCACCGATGTCCTCGATCTGCTTCGGCGGGCCGATGAGATCTCTCCTTCCGAGATCAATCTGTGGAGCGCGCTCGTCCTGAACGCCGAGGAGGACGGTGTGGGCGATCTCTACGTGCACAGCCCTGCTCCGATTGCACCCGCACTTGCGCTGGCTCTCGCCGAATCGATGCATGGTGAGCTGTCCGGGTGCTGCCCGTCGGTCTCCGAACTCAACCATGTTCGGCAGGCGGGTATGTCGTGTGCCAATCTGGGCTCTGAGGTCGTCTGCCGGATGTGTGACGCCTTCCACGACCAGATCACACATCGCGGGGAGAACCCGGTTGGCGTCAGCCGCGCGGGGGCGCTGGCCGCGGACGGACTGACACTGCAGCGGTGGCGCGAAGCCGATCGGGCGCTGGAAGTCACGGCGTGGATGCTCGGCGCGCTTACCGACGAGCAGTGTCCGACCAGGGGTATCATCGATCCCGTCACCGGACAGTACTCCCAGGCGTTCTTCGAGCACCTGCTGCACAATGAACTGGCTCGACATGAACGCTCCGCGTCCGAACTGAGCCTCGTGCTCATGCAAATGCGCCGGTCTGCATCCATGCTGGCCGACGAGAAGCCGCCGCCCGAGCTTCTGGCCACAACCGGTGCGATCATGCGCGAGGAACTGCGCCAGGCCGATGTCGTGGCCCGGCTGGACGCGCGCAGACTCGCCGCACTCTTGCCGTGCACCAGCCCGCGCAACGGGCTCATCGCCGCCACCAGACTCGGCGAAGCGCTGCAGGATGCAGGGGCCCTCGAGGGGTGGAGTATCGACATCGGGGTCAGCGGCATGGGCATGGACATGGTCGGGCCGTCCGAACTGCTCGACCAGGCCACACACGCGATGCTCTCAGCCAGCGAGGGCGCCGCCGGCCATCCGTTCGTGTACGTATAACGGAAGTCGCCGGTCGCCGGTCGCCAGTCGCCAGCAGCGAACAAAGGCGGCTGGAAACGGCCCGCGGCACCAAACGGATCGGACCACGCGGCCGCGCGCCCACGCAACATCCGGGCGCGCGGTCTCAAGACATGTGGGCCGGGGTGGAACCTCCCGCTTCGCGGGACTTCTCACGCCGCACACGATGCGGCGTGAGAAGCGGCCCCTCCATGTAGGGCGACGGCTCCCTGAAGCTCGCATGGATGACCTCAAACCCATGGACCTGCGCAGGTTCCAGCACTGGTCACTCATACACAATCCGGTAGACCGCGCCCTTGCTGTCGTCGGAGACCAGCAGCGAGCCGTCGGGCATCACCAGCACGTCCACCGGGCGGCCCCACTCAGTCTCGCCCCGCAGCCAGCCGGTCGCGAAGGGCTCGGCAGGCGACGCTTCGCTGCCGTCCATCGGCACGCGCATGACGCGGTAGCCGATCTTGTTGGCGCGGTTCCACGAGCCGTGCTCGGCGATGAAGATATCGCCCCGGTAGCGCCCCGGGAACATCTCGCCGGTGTAAAACCGCATCCCCAGCGCCGCCACATGCGGCCCCAGTTCGACCTCCGGTGGCGCGAACTCGTCACACGAGCGCCCCTCGCCGAACTCCGGGTCGAGGATATCCCGCCCATGGCAGTAGGGGAAGCCGAAGTGCTGCCCCACCTCTGTAAGGCGGTTCAGCTCATCCGGCGGACGGTTGTCGCCCATCCAGTCGCGCCCGTTTTCGGTGAACCACAGGTTCCCGGTGTCCGGATGCCAGTCGAAGCCGACGGTGTTGCGGACCCCGTGCGCGATGATCTCCATGTTCGTACCATCCGGGTCCATGCGCGTGATCGAAGCATATATCTGCTCCGACTCGCACACATTGCACGGTGCGCCGACCGGCACGTAGAGCTTCTCATCCGGTCCGAAGGCGATGAACTTCCACCCGTGGCGCTCATCAGTCGGGTAGTCGTCATACACGACCACTGGCTCGGGCGGGTCATCGATGCGCTCGTCGATATTGTCATAGCGCAGAATACGGCTGTTCTCGGCGACATACAACGACCCGTCGCGCCACGCGACTCCGTTGGGCATGTCCAGTCCGCTGTCGATGACCACAACCCGCTCGGCGCGGTGATTCCCGGTGTCATCCACAACGGCGTACACATTTCCCTCGCCGCGGGTCCCGACGTACAATATGCCGCCGGGGCTGAGCTTCATGGAGCGCGCGCCGGGGACATCCGAGGCGTAGTAGTGAATGGTGAACCCCTCGGGCAATTCAATCTCGTCGAGCGGAGGTGTGGGCTCGCCGAGGTCGTCAGTCGCGGCCTGTTGCCCGGGTGCCTGCGCGACCGTGGCGCCGGGTTCGGGGTCCGCGATGCCATCAGACACGAGAGTGCATCCTGCCAGCACAACCATCAGCGCTGCTGCGATCAATGTAAGTGTTCTCATCAACAACCCCTCCTCATGACCTCATGCGTCATTTGATGATTCCGCGCAAGCGCGGTTCCGCCTGCCATCCCCCCCCTGTATGCCGGCAGGAAGTCGGCGGCCGGTCGCCAATTCTTATACTGGAGACGGCAGCATGCGGTGGAGATCTGGAGGACGCTGAGAGGAGTGTCTCGCATGGGCGAGGTTAATATCGTTTCGACGGATTCGCGAGCTTTTGAAAATCGCGACGAGGCCGGAAAGGCCCTGGCGGAGGAACTGTCCGAACTGAAGGGCGAGAATCCGCTTATTCTCGGAGTCCCGCGGGGTGCGGTTCCGATGGCGGCGGTCGTCGCGGACAGGCTCGACGGCGAACTTGACGTGGTAATCGTTCGCAAACTCGGCGCACCGGGGAACCCGGAACTGGCGATCGGCTCGGTGACCGAAGATGGCGAGGCCATCGTCAATGACGAGTTAGCGCGACGCACCGGTGCCTCTGACGAGTACATCGAACAGGAGACACAGCGCCAGATGCAGCGAATCGAGGAGCGCAAGCGCGCCTACCGCGAGGCTCGACCGAAGGTCCCGATGGAGGGGCGCATCGTGGTCATCGTCGATGACGGCTTCGCCACCGGCGCGACAATGAAGGCTGCTCTGGAGAGCGCTGCAGCCGAGACTCCAGAGCGCCTGATCGCCGCGGCCCCGGTCGGCGCGCAGGACACCTGTCGCGAGATGGGCGAGTACGCAGATGAGGTGGTCTGCCTTCGCGCGCCGCAGCTCTTCGGGGCGGTGGGCGCATTCTACCGCGACTTCGGGCAGGTGTCCGATGACGAGGTGGTCAAGGTGCTCAAGGAACGGATGGATTGACGGTGATGCGTCGATCGTGCAGGACAGTCTCTCCAGCCTGTGAGCATGGCTGCCGCGGGGCCGGATGTGTGTACCACATTCTCTGCAGATGTGCCATCAGCCATGGGGGCAGGCTTCCGGCCTGCCTCCGCTATTCCTCGCTCGGCGGATACTCCGCCTTCGTGCCCTCGTAGACGCCCGGTTCGCTGTCCTCGATAATGGTCGCGCCACAGCACTTCGCGTAGAAATCCTTCGGGCCGGCAGCCCCGATGATCGCGTACCCGTATCCCATCTCGCGCATCGCGCGGAGACACACCAGCGTCAGCACCCGGCCGATACCACGCTTGCGCCAGTTCTCATCCACACCCATCGGCCCGAAGAAGTCCCGGCGCGTGCATTCGTAGGCCGCGAAGCCGACGATCCGCGCGCCATCCTGCGCGATGAAGACGCTGATGGGCTTGTTCGCAAAGCCCGCCGATATCTCGTCAGCCCAGGTTTCTGAGAACTGGTCCTCAATGAAATCTCGCACTACACGCAGTTCCCACGGCTGGGCCCGCTTGATCGTGATGCCGCTCTCCTCGAGTTCAGCGACTTTCGGTTCGACCTCGGGCAGATCGTACAGTCGTACCAGCATGTCAGCCATCATCGACCCTCCACAACCAGTACGTCTCATGCAACGATCGCAATAAGCGAAACCCCGACGTACTCAAACCATGTGGGGCAGGCTTCCACTCATATTCAAGCAATTCGCTGCTGGTCAAAGTGATCCGAATCTGAGTTGACAATCAGTGAGCGCGTTGCTGTCGTCAGGAGGGGCGGCCCTCACGCCTTGCCGTTTGAGGCGGGAGGGTGATCCCGGCCCCGGGCGGGATCAGCTTCCCTGCCCGCCCGCGTTCCGCTTAACGACAGCGGACGCTCGGGCGCCACTTTTCCCGCCTGAGGCGCGAAAAGCAGCCCCTTCCGTTGATGCCCTCGCAATTTCTGGAATATGTGTTCCAGTCTGCCACCGTTCACCGGAACAGCCGCCCCGCGCCGATGTGATCGGTCGGGCCGTGGCCCTCGCCCAGTGCCAGGCCCCGGCGGATCGCCTCCGTCCCGTGGCGCTCCCCCCCCCCGCCCGCCCGCGCGAGCCGCCAGCCTCGCGCCAGAAAGGCGGCGATCGCCGACGAGAACGTGCAGCCTGTCCCGTGCGTATGCCTCGTGGGAATGCGCGGCGCCCGGTAGCGGCGTACCGTGTCGGTGGCCCGGTCGTACAGCAGGTCCACCACTTCCCCCTGGCCGAAGTGCCCGCCTTTGATGACCGCCGCCCGCGCGCCCATCTCACACAGAGCCCGGGCCGCATCCTCCATCGTGTCGCGCTCAACCGGCTCACCGAGCAGTTCCTCCGCTTCGGGCAGGTTCGGGGTGACGAGGCGCGCCACCGGCAGGAGGTGCTCGATCACCGCCACCCGCGCATCCTCAGCCAGCAGCCGATCGCCGGACTTCGCCACCATCACCGGGTCCACCACCACGTTCGGCACCTCGCGCGCGGCCAACTCCTCGGCCACCACCTGCACGACCTCCGCGGTGCCCAGCATTCCCGTCTTGGCGGCATCGCAGCCGATGTCGTCAAGCACCGCCGCGATCTGCGCGGCCACAAACTCGGGCTCCATCACCACCGCGTCCCGCACGCCCACCGTGTTCTGCGCGGTCACGGCGGTGATGACGCTCGCGCCGTACACGCCCAGCGTGGTGAAGGTTTTCAGGTCCGCCTGGATCCCGGCCCCGCCGCCCGAGTCCGACCCGGCAATTGTCAGCGCAACCGGCGGTCGCGTGTCCATCAGCCCTCAAGCATCTCCAGCGCGCGTCCGGGATAGTTGCTCACCAGCGCGTCCACCTGCATGTCGATCATCCGCTCGATGTCCTCGGGCTGATCCATCGTCCACGCCATCAGCAGCAGGCCCATCAGATGGCACTCGCGCACGAGGCTCTCGGTCACGCTGCCATGCGAGCACGTCAGGAAGCTCGCGCCGCACTCCAGCGCCGATGCAATCAGCGCCCGCTCGGCCTCTATGTCATCTCCGTCCGGCCCACTGCTGATCAGCCCGCAGGCCAACTGGGGCTCGGTGGATTTGGCGGTGCGGAGGTCGCCGGTGTCGAACGAGACGATCGTCACGCGGCGAACCGCCCCGGCCTGCTGCACGATCTGCGCCACCTGCTCGGCGATCCCGCGCTGCTTGATCTCGATGTCGATCACCAGCCGCGGCGCGATCTGCTCCAGCACATCACCCAGCAGCGGGATGCGCTCGCCCGCGAAGTCGTCGTCGATCCACGCTCCGGCGTCGAGCGCCTGCACCTGCTCCAGCGTCATCTCGGAGACCTCGCCGGACCCGTCGGTGGTGCGGTCCACGGTCGAGTCGTGGATGCACACTATCTCGCCGTCGGCGGTACTCCTGACGTCAAGCTCCATGAAATCCGCGCCGATTTCGACGGCCGCCTCATATGCGGCCATGGTGTTCTCCGGGAACAACCCCGATCGCCCTCGATGGGCGCAGACCAGCGGCGACTTCCTCATCGAACCACCCTCCGATTCTACTCTTCCGGAAAGACTGAAGGCAGCACGTCCAGCAGCTTCGGCGGCGCCATGCCGCGCACGCCGTCCTCTCCGGCTGCTTCCGCGGCGCGGCCGTGGTAGAACGCCCCGGCGACAGCCGCCTGCAGCGCCTGTGACCCTCCGGCCATGAAGGCGCCGATCATACCCGACAGCACGTCTCCCGATCCGCCCGAGGCGAGGCCCTCGTTGCCGGTGGGGTTGATCCATGTCCCACCATCCGGCGCGGCAATCACGGTCCCGGCGCCCTTGAGCAGCGTCACGCAGCCGGTGCGCTCGGCAAGCTCCCGTGCAGCCTGAGGCCGGTCCTCCTGAATATCTGCGATCTCGCGGTCGGCCAGCCGCGCAAACTCGCCCGGATGCGGTGTCAGCACCGTCGGCGCGGGGCGCTCAGCCAGTCCATCGGCCTTCCCCGCGAATGCGTTCAGCCCGTCGGCGTCGATCAGCATCGGCGCCTCCAGCCGCGCAGCCAGGCGGCGCGCGAGTTCGGCCGACTCATCGTTACCCGACAGCCCCGGCCCGAGTACCACCGCGTCCATGTCCTCCGCAAACTCCACGATCGGCTCCTCGGCCGCAAGTGCCAGCGTGCGCTCATCGGTCTCGGGCATCGGCCGGGTCAGCACCTCGGTGCACTTCGTCTCGAGGATATCGTTCAGGCTCTCCGGACACGCGACGTACACCAGGCCCGCCCCTGCCCGGCTCGCGGCCAGCCCTGTCATCGCCGCCGCCCCCGTCATGCCGACCGAACCGGCGACGATCAGCAGCCGCCCCGCGTCGCCTTTATGCATATCCGGCGCCCGGCCCGGCAGCATCCACTCCGCATCGTCGCTGGTGGTCAGGTTCGTCTGCAGATCATCTGAAGCGGTGACCTGGCGGGCCATGCCGATCGGCGCGATGGTGATCTGACCGCATCGCTCGCGGCCGGGATACTGATACATGCCGACCTTCGCCAGCGCGAATGTGACCGTTGAGCAGGCCCAGACCGCGTCTCCGAGGATCGCGCCGGTATCGGCATCCACCCCGGAGGGGATGTCCACCGAAACGACCGGCGCCTCAGCAGAGTTGATGGCCTGGATCGCCTCTCGCGCAGAGCCACGGACCTCGCCGGAAATCCCGGTCCCGAGCACCGCGTCCACGATGAGCGTGGCGCCGGAGAGGCGATCATCGAGCGTGTTACGATCCGGCTGCTCGTGGATCGGCACACCCATCTGATCGGCAAAGCGCGCGTTCGTCCCCGCGTGGCCTTCCAACTCATCCAACTCCGCCAGCAGACACGCTTCGACGTCATACCCGGCCCAGTGCAGCCACCGCGCAACCACGAAGCCGTCGCCACCGTTGTTGCCCTTCCCCGCGACCACGACGATTCGCCCGGGCGGAAGCTGCTCAAGCAGTTGCTCGGCCACCGCCGTCGCTGACCTGCCGGCGTTTTCCATCAGGACTGCCGCCGGCAGTCCCCAGTCTTCGATCGTGCTTCGATCCATCTCGCGCATCTCGTCGGCATAAGCAAGCTTCATCATCCACACCTCATATCTGCTGCCACCTCAAAGCGACCGCCGGCCACCCGTTTCCCGCTGCGCGCTTCACGGTTCGCGACCGTTGTCAGTCGAAGGGAATATGCAGCGGCCGCCCGCGCACGCCCAGTGCCGCCTCATGCAGCGCCTCGCCGAGAGTCGGGTGGGCGTGGATCACGTCGATGATCTCATCCACACTCAGCTTGTTCTGAATCGCGAGCGTCAACTCGGGCATAAGCTCCGTGGTGTAGGTCCCGCAGACGGTCGCGCCGAGAAGCTGCCCCGTCTCCGGATCGCCCAGCAGCTTCGCAAAGCCCTCGCGCTTGCCGGTGCATACGGCCCGGCCGTTCGCCGCGAACGGGAACCGCCCCACGGTGACATCGATCCCAAGTTCCTTTGCTCGATACTCCAGCAGGCCGACGGACGCGATCTCCGGGTGCGTGTACATCGATGTCGGGACCGCGTTGTAGTTGATATGCACATCATGGCCGTGGATCGCCTCCACAGCCGCACTCCCTTCGTGCATGGCCAGGTGCGCCAGCCCGACGCCGCGGATGGCGTCGCCGATCGCGTAGATGTGATCGTGCGTGGTGCGAAGTTCGGTCCCGGAGCACAGCGCCTCTTCGGGCGTCTCCGGATCCGAGTTCGCGGCCATGACGCCCTCCTGAACGCAGATGCCCTGGCGCTCGACGTCAAGACCGATCTCCTCGGCGCCAAGGCCGCTGAGGTTCGCCTTCCGGCCGATCGCAAGCAGCACCACCTCCGCCTCCAGGTGATGCTCCTCGCCCTCGCGCTCGAAGACCACACGCTTCTTGTCGTCATCGGTATCCTCGATGCGCTTGACCATGGCATTGACGTGCACCCGACCGCCGCGGCGCTGGAAGGTGCGCATCACCACCTCGCTGGCCTCGTGGTCCTCGCGCGGAAGCGGGCGGTCGAACAACTCAAGAACCGTCACCTCGGCTCCGAAGTGCAGGTACGCCGCCGCCATCTCGGTGCCGGTCGCCCCCGAGCCGATCACCAGCATCGATTCAGGCACCCTCGGGAGACGCAGAGCCTGGTTGCTGGTCCATACGTTCGCACCCTCATGGCCCTCGATGACTTCCTTTACGGGCACGGATCCGGTCGCCACGATGATATGCTCCGCCTCGATCGTCTGCTCCTCGTCCTCGGCCTCGACGGCGATCTCGTGCTCACCCACGAAACGGCCGTGGCCGCGGAGCACATCCACGCCGGCCTTATCCAGCAGCGTCTCAACACCGGATACAAGCTGCTTCACCGATCGCTTGACGTGTCGTCGCGCACGATCGACATCCAGTTCGAAGTCATCGACCATCACGCCAAAGCGCGAGGCTGTCTCGCACGTCTCCAGCGCATGCGCGGTGTAAAGCAGGGCCTTGGACGGAATACAGCCTCGGTTGAGGCATGTGCCGCCCACATCGCGCTCTTCGATCAGGGCCACCGAATCGCCCATTTGCGCGCCGCGCAGCGCGGCGACGTATCCGCCCGGGCCTGCTCCGATGACCGCGAGGTCGTACCGGTTCTGCTTACTCATCGATTCGTTCCTCTCTCCTGGGGGGAATGCGTCATCAGTGCGGGGCGGCTCACTTCGCCGCTGCCTCCTGCACGTCCGCCGGGGGCTGGAACAGGTGCCCGTCCCAGTCCTCCGCCGACAGCCCCGCTTCGCTCAGAATCTGTCGGTGGTAGCTGAAATCGCCGAACTCGTCGGTATGATGGGTGTCCGTGCCGATGGCGATCGTCACGCCCAGGTCCAGCGCCATCCGCGTCATCCGCAGGTCACAGTCCGGAAACTGCTTGTGCGAGTTGATCTCCAGCGCGAAGCCCGCGTCATATGCCGTTCGCACCGTCCAGTCCAGCAGATCGTCGCTGATCGGCACCTCGGCCGCCAAAAGCAGCCGATATGGATGCACAAGTACATGCATACCGTGGCCGGCGAGCGCCTCCACCTGCAACCGGAATTCGTCATAGACCTCATCCAAAGGCCGCTCGGCTTCCAGCGTCGGCATATAATGAACGGCGCCCGCGATCACGTCCAGCCGCTGCAGCCAACCGTCGGGGAAGACCTTCCGCCCGTCGGGGAGCACGTCAAGCTCGGTGCCGGCAAACATGCCGCCACACTGCGCCTCGCGGATCGTCTTCACGTAGTTGATTATTCGCTCGGCCCCATCGTCCTGATGTGCCTCGAAGACCTCAACCGCATCGGGGCTCCAGAAGCCCCACGGCCGATCGGGCGGGTAGAAGATCTGTGCGCTGTGATCGGTAATCGCGAACTGCTGCGCACTGCTCTGCGCTATTTCGACGTATCCCTGGAGTGTGACATCTTCGGCACAGGAGGAAAACTCGGTGTGCGCATGACAGTCAAAGAATTGTGTCTCCATCTGCTGCTCCACTCTCGTCGGCGCGTACACCCGTGTGTGAGTTTGTGATATGGTACACCGAGGCGGGCCCGAAGGCAAGCCGCGAGCGGGGCGGCAGGCCCCCCTCGTACACCGTGAAGGGCGCCACAGCGGCGGCGCCCTTCCGATGCAGTCGAAACTGCGTCCCGCTCTCTAGTAGATGCCCGGGCCATCATCCACATACGACAGCGGCAGCTCGACCGGAGCGCCACCCTCGCGCGAGGACTTGTAGATGGCCTTGATGACCTCGACGGCCTTGCGCGCTTCGTGACCGGGGATCGCGGGCTCGCGGTCCTCGATGATGGACTCGCACAGATCGCGCACGTGCTCGGTGTGACCGGTGGCCTGCAGAGCCAGCGGGTCCGAGGCGGTGCCCTTCTCGCCCTCTTCGTCAACCTCCTGCTCCATCTCATCGGAGCCGGGGAACTCCCACTGTGTGATCGTGTCGCCCGAGAGGCCCACCGTGCCGTCGTCACCGGAGATCTCGACCTCGCAGCCGGAGCCGGGAGTGACCGACGTAGTGCCCTCCAGCACACCCAGGGCGCCGTTCTCGTACTCCAGCAGCGCGACGGCGGTATCTTCGACCGCGATGTTCCGCACGAGGCGGCGCGCCACCGCGGTGACCTTCGTGACCGGACCCATCAGATGCAGGATCAGGTCGATCCCGTGCACGCCCTGGTTCATCAGCGCGCCGCCACCATCCAGCTCCCAGGTCGCCCGCCAGTCGCCGCTGGCGTAGTATTCGTGAGAGCGGAAGTACTTCTGGTAGCAGTCACCGAGAACGAGCTTGCCCAGCTTGCCGCTCTGGACGACCTCGCGCACACGCTTGGTGGACTCGTACGTCCGGCGCTGGAAGACGCCCGCGAGCTTCACGTCGCAATCTTTGGCCGCGGCGATCATGTCATCGATCCTCTTCAGCGTGACGTCCAGCGGCTTCTCACACAGGATGTGCTTGCCCGCCTGCGCCGCCATGATGGCGTGCTCGGAGTGCATGCCGCTCGGCGTGCAGATCGAAACCGCCTGGATGTCATCGCGCTCGAGCAGATCTTCGAGATCGCGGTGATAGTTGTCCCCGAGGTCGTGCTCCTCGGCCCAGTCAGCGGCCTTCTCTTCGACAACGTCACAGCACGCCACCAATTCGGCCGCCTCGACGTCCTGAATAGCGCTCGCGTGGGTTCGCGAGATGTTTCCACAGCCGACAACTGCAAAGCCTATTTTGTCCATCGATCTGTCCCTCCGTCCTTCATTTTCACTGCCTGGCGCGTCCTCGTCACCGGCATCCAGCCGGCAACATCGACAATCGTCCCCGAGGCTAAGCGGTCCCCACCTCAAGGTTATCAAGCGTTTCGAGCAGGATAATCAGCGACTCGGCGGTCGCGTCCGTCCGGGCCGAGACCATGTCGCTGGGCAGGCACGGCTCAAGCCAGCTTCCGTCAGGCGCCTGCCGTGCGACGATCGCCTCTGCCACCGCTTCGGCGATGCGCTCGTAGTTTACGTTGCCCGTCAGTGCGTAGAGGATCGACGCGGCCCAGCCGAGGAAGCCGCTGCGCGGACTCGTGTAGCGGTCCTCCGCGCCTGCCTCGCAGAAATCCACGTACTCCTGGGCCACCTGCAGGTACTGCCGCTCACCAGCCGCCTCGGACAGCCGTGCCAGAAAGCCTGCGACCAGGCCCGGGACGAAGTACCACTGTCCCTGGGGCGGGCTGTCATCCTTGCTGGCACCAACCTGGAGTGCGTACTCCTCGTCGAGCCCTTCGCCATGCACCCGGACGGGCTCCTCGCCCCTGCGCACCATCAGATACATCCGGTCTCCGGTCTGGGGCTGGCGCTCCCAGCGCCTCACCAGGAAGTCTCCCGCGCGGACCGCTGCCTGCTCATCGCCCATGTAAAGAGCAGCGAGGCCGGCGACGGCCGTACCGAGCATGTCCTGCTCATCATCGAGTCCGGCGTCCGGACCGGTGCGCAGGAAGCCGCCGGTGTCGGGGTGCTGCAGGCTCGCGATGAAATCCCAGGCCCGCAGGGACAGTCCAAACTGCCCCAGCCTCTGTGCACCGGCCACAACCCAGGCCGCGGGGTAGATGTAGTAGCGTTCCATTGCTCCCTGGCGGCCGAAGTTTGCGCCGAGGTCGCCGTCTTCGTCGAGGCTGTAGTCCACCATCCACGTGCAAAGTCGCACTCCCCGGCCACTCTGGCCGCTGAGAGCAAGCGCGTAGGGTACCTTATGAAATCCGGCCATTCCTTCCGCCAGCGGCTGGAAGGATCCGTCGTCGTTCTGTTGTTTGATCAGCCACTTGACTGCCTTGATGGCTGCCTGCTTTCCAGCGGATCTGTCCGTCGGAATCACTCCCATATGGCACGGCACGCCGTCAACGGACGGCGCCCCGTGCGATTATTGTCGATTCAGGTCAGGTGAGGATGACGCCCTCTTCGACGACTTCCTCGCCCTGATCCGCGTAGGCGACCTTCTCGCCCTGCGGCACCGTTCGCCAGATGAGGAACTGCTTGCGAATCGATGACAGGAACAGCGAGTTGGTCTTCTTCCACGAGTTGATATCCCCGGCCAGGCGCTCAAGCCGGATCTCGATCTTGAAGATATCCTCATCTTCGGTCGGCAGCATCGAGAGCGAGAAGTCCTGGCTCACACCCAGATCGTAGGGGGCCAGCCACATGCGCAGCTTCACAGCCACGCCGTCCTCGGGCTCGTCACCGAGCGCCTCGAGTCGTACATCCTCGGCCAGGAACTCACCGCCGGCGTAGCCGACGTATTCAGAGAAGAACTCCTGGAGGAAGGCGGCAACACCGAACGCATCACGCCCGGTAACGGTAAACGGGAGAAGCACGGTCAATGTGTCTCCCTCCGGTTCGGGCAGCTCCCACTTGCGGGCGATGCCCGGAGACGCGATCTGGGACGCCTTCTTCGATGGATAGATCGTGGACAGCAGCACCACGATCACCACCAGCACCGTTACGCCGACTGCCGACATCGACGAGTAGTTCAGCTCCACGCCTGCCTGGATGTCGAAGACGTGAATGAATTTCGCGAGCACCTGTCCGATCAGATAACCCACGATCGCGCCAAGGTTGGCGAACACCGAGGCCTCGGCCAGGAACAGAATCGCGATGTGCGATGGCGCCAGGCCCAGTGACGAGTAGATCCCGATCTCAGTGGTGCGCTCGTAGACCGCGCCCAGCATCGTGTTAAGCACGATCAGTGCCGCGATCAGGATCGGAATCGCCATCGTCTCAAGGCCCGATGCGCTGGACATCCCGACCGAGCTGAACAGGTAGGTCGAATCACCGGAACCGGCATAGAGGCTCAACGCGAAGCGCTTCATCATCTTGGTCACGGTTTTGTTGACTTGTTCCGCGTCCGCGAAGCGCACTGCGATTGAGCGCAGCGTCCCGCCCATGTCCAGCGCTGTGCCGTAGGGCACGATCGCCAGCTTCTCTGGACCGTAGTGCTTGTAGTCCTGCAGCAGCGACTGCGCGCCCGAAGAGCCAAGCTGCGACTTCCGCTGGGCCTGCCGCTTCAGCTCCTCGATGACCTCCGGCCGAAGCATGGCGTAGTTCACCGGTGTCATGGCCTCACCGTCGAGGTCCTCCAGAGTGCGCATCGCTTCCTCGTCGATGATGCCGATGACCTGGAACGACCGGCCGAACAGGACCACGTCGATGTTCCCGACCTCCGAGGCCTCCACATTCAGTGTGTCGGCTATCGATTCAGGCAGCAGGATGACGTCCTGCTCGCCCTGCTCGATCCACCGACCGGCCTTAAGCAGCCTGTCGGTGTCCATGACCTGCTGCTCCTGCGCCGACAGGCCCAAAAGTGCGTTGACCGTGTAGGTCTGCTTCCTGTCCTCGCCGGAGGCGATGTCCATCATCAGCTCCTTCTCGAGGTCGGAGCTGCTGTACCAGGCGCGCGGCGAGACGACCGCGTCGCGCTCAAGTTCGTTGTCGAGGATCGACGCCACGGGCGCCTCCAGCGACAGCCACGAGCGGTCGCGCAGCAGCAGGCCCTGGTAGGCCGGCTTGTGATCGAGCCGGACCTCGTTGGAGCGCAGGTAGGACTTCACCGACGTGAAGGACAGGACGGTGAATGTAAGCAGGATCAGCGTAATCGCGGTCAGTGCCGTCCGCGCCTTACGGCGGCGCATGTTCGCGATACCCAGTCCGAAGGCCGCACCGGCCACCGACAGCCGGCCCACGTCCGCCTCGTGGACGCCGCCCTTGGACTGCTTCATCGCCTTAAGCTCCTGGTTGAACTTGATCGTGACAATCCCGATAACCATCGACGCCAGTGCCATAACGATAAACGCCAGCAGGATGATCGGCGGGCTCGTGGTCAGCGCGAAGGCGGGATGTACCAGCGCGAGCAGCAGGAACACGAGCGCGAAGACTACGACTGTGCCGATAATCTGCCCGATGATCTCACGGGCGTGGATGAACAGCCGCTCGCCGAAGTAGGCGAATGGCAGCAGAATCGCCAGGTAGAACAGCACGCCCTTGACAACATCCTCCGCGGTCGCCTGCACGTCAGGATACGCGCGTGACTCATAGCCCCACGCGTGCCGCGCCGATGCGACGGCCTCGTCATAGCGCTGCTCTTCGAGCGCCTTCTTGGACGCCTCCAGCGAGTCTTTCGCAGTAGCGTGCAACTCCATGACACGCTGGTTCGCGATCCCGTGCTTCTGCAGCCTGTTGATGCGGAACTCGTCGATATGCCACATGTCGTGGGCGACCTGCATCGGGGTCATCGGAATGCGCTCGGTTTCCTTCGCCGGGAACCCGACCCCTTTGGGTTTCTGCGGGCTCGCGTTAATCGCGATCATCCGAACGCCCACCAGGCCCATGGACATGGTGACCTGGAAGTCCAGCTCCGGCATCGAGTAAACGACCGCACACGGCTCCACGTAGGAGGGGAACTCCGCGGCCAGAAGCTGCTGCATCTCGTTGATCGAGTAGCCGTATGAAATCGGCTCGGAGAAGTCCTCCGCGTCGTACACGAAGACCTTTTCGAGCGTCTGGAAATATCGCTCATCGACAAGGTCGAATAGGTCAGTCGTCTCGCATCGGAAGACGATAATGGGGCGCTTGAGTCCTGCGCGTCCGTACACATCGCGCGGGTATTTCATGTCCCCATCGGTTCCACGGTCGGGCGCGTAGATGATATCGCCGCTGTCGGGGTCGAAGTTGAAGGCCTCCAGGGTCGCTGACTGCGTCCCTGTCTCACCGCGAATGGTGAACTCGGAGGTCTCATTGGCCATCGCCCAGACGGAGGTGTGCACGCCCATCATCAGCTTGTACTGGCCCTGCACGAGCACCAGCGAGCTGGGGACCGGGCTGTTGGGCACGAAGCTCTCGTGGCGCCGGAACTCGAGGACCGTTCCCTCGACATCGTCGAGGTCATCCATCTTCTTAAGCGCCTCGACGCGCTTGAGCGGCCCGTCGCTGAGTGAACTCTCGTTCAGGAACCGGTGCAGCATGTTCACCAGGAGGCGGTTCTGGGTCAGGAGGTTGTCGATCCCAACCCGCTCAGGCGTGTCCAGAGGCGTATCCACGTACTGCCGGGCGTCATTGACGGTGGTGAATGTCAACGCCGGCCGCCCGCCGCGGATCACCATTTCGTGATCAAATGCGATCTTGCCGGGGAAGAACGTGTGCCACTCGCGTCCCTTGATGGGATTGATCCCGTCCACGAAATAGGGCGCGACGGCCTCGGACGCGTCTTCGCTGGTCGTTTCCTCGATCCAGCCGAGGTCACCGGAGATGTCCGCCGCGTATTCCGCGAACTGCTTCCCCAGCGGCGAGTAGAAGCGCAGCAGGTGGGCCTGGGAGAAATACCGCCCGACCTGGAAGGCGCCAAGTGTTGAGGTGTGCGAACTGAGGTCCAGCCCCACGAACATGTGAATCTTGTCAAACTGGTCGAGCTGCTCCCAGATGCGCATGTACTCTTTCTTCCGCGCAATGTCGGCCTGCAAGCGCTCGACTCGTTCGAAGGCGACTTCCTCATCAAGCTCAAGCTGCCCGACGTTGATGCGGCTGGCAAGCTGCTCCCGCCGCTCGAGCTGCGATTCGGGCAGATTCGGCTTCTCACGCTCGAGCTTAACCTGGCGCTTCTTCATCTTCTCAATTTCGTCGCGCGTGTCTTCGAGCGCCTCCTCAAGGTCCGCAAGCTCTTCCTCGAGTTCCTCGTAGCGCTCGCGGCGGTCACGCGCTTTTCGGGGCTCCTTGCCCCACAGGTTCACGAACTCCCTGGCGCCTGACAGGGCCTCAAAATGGCCGCTGCAGGCGAGGAAGACGATGCTGCGCCTGGGGCGGTACTGGTCCTGGCTGTAGATCTCCGCCAGCTCAAGCAGCGTCGCCATCGAAACCGCGTTCTCGGCTCCCGGTGCCTTCGACGGCACGACCGAGATCGAATCGTAGTAGGCCTCGATGATAATGGCTTCCTTGCGCAGCTGAGGGTCACTGCCCTGAAGAATGCCTATGATGTTGCGGTTCGTCTTATTTTCCCAGTCGATATCCGCGGTAAGCGTGGCTTCGGTGGCCTCGCCGGCAGCGGCCTTGAGCGCCTCCCCGTGCTCATGGTCGACCCAGAAGCGCGGCACATCCACCGGAACGCGCATCCACTTGGTGTCCGCCTGGCCGCGGGAGGTGTTCTCGGGGCCGATAAACACAACGGCGCTGGCGTCCAGCAGGGGTACGTTCAGCCAGTTCTGGCCGCTGTTGAAGTCCATCAGCACGATCGCGCCCTCAACGGCCTTACCGTTGAAGTCGGACAGTGCGCCGTCGTCCGAGTAAAGCAGCGGTCCGGTGATCCCTTCGGCCGGGACTGCGGAGGTGCGCACGAGGTTCGGCCACAGTCCGTCTATATCGTAGCTCTCGCCCTCGACCTCAAGGTTTGCGCTCTTCTGCAGCGGGGTGGGCAGGTCGAAGTCCTGCACGTAGGTTTCAAGCCCGAGGTCCTCGAAGCTGTCGAGGACCATGTCTGCCGCCTCCGCATTGCCCGAGTAGCCGGACACGCGCGAATCGAGCGACGCCATCTGCTCGATATTGCTCTGCAGACGATCGGCCGAGACCTCGTCGGCGAGGTCCTGCGAGTCAACCGCGGCCAGACCGGGGCCGGCGATCAGCAGGCATAGTGCCAGGCTCGCTGCGATGACCGCGGTCAATCCGCGAATCGGAGTTCTCTGTTCGAAGCGTGTCATGGTCGTGCTTCCTCCTCGTCCGTCGGAACACGGTGCCTGCCGGTGAAGGCAGCTGGATCGCCGGCGCGGGCGACCTCACCCGAAGTGAACCACGTAACGACGGCCCATCTCTTCATAGATTGCGCTGAGCGAGCCCCACACGAGACCCGCTGTGAAGAAGTGTCCAATAACAATTCCAAGGAAGAACGGAATCAGTCGACGGTACGCTCCCATACCGCCAACCCGCAATATCAACGTCTTGATCACCCAGACGATGAAGAATGGCCCCCAGAGCGGTCCGCCGTAGGCGGTGACCATTGCAAAGCCGAGCGGGTGCAGGGGGAAGCGCAGGAAGATGGAACGTAGCGCTATCAGTCCGCCAGTGATCAGGAATCCTGCTCCCGCGGCGACCGTCCGCCCTTGATCGGCCTCTTTATGGCCCCGCTGGAAGCTGGCCAGTTGTTCATATTCCTGTGTGGCCAGCCGTGTCCGATAGCCGCCCTGAGTCGTCCCACCCTCCAGAATGTTCGCGCCGTGGGTGTAGTACGCATGCAAGTGTATCACATAGGCCCCCGCCAGTCCAACCACAAGCGCGACCACCAGCCACACCGCCATCGTCCGCTGGCGGATGCGGGATTCGTCGGCGATCTTGGTCGCCTCGATCTGGTAGGCCATCATCGACTGGAAGTACCCTCGCGACAGGAACATCAACAGCGACAGGATCGTCAGGTTCGACCATCCGCCGAAGCGCTGATAGATCTGCGAACCGGCGACATTGATCATCATCTTCTTGTGCTGGTAGAACGGGAACAGCCATACCATGGCCGCCCCCGCCTCGGCCCGCGCGCGAGCGTAGACCAGTGCGAACAGCAGAAACAGTCCGAAGTAAATCGCGGCCGTCCAGAGCGCCATCCCGGCTGCTTTGGCCCAGATCAGCATGACCGCCACACTGACGATGAAGCCGACCACCGCCCACCGATAGCCCATCGGTTCGTCGCTGTCGCTAATGGACTGTACGCCGGTGATCGCCTTTCGGAAAACCCGGCCGAGGTGCTCGCGCGCCACGAAGACCAAAAACAGCCCGAGGGCCAGGTATGAACCGAATGATTGCTCCTGGGTGAACGGGAAGCCCGATATATCGTACCCGGCAGCCACCTGGAAGACATTCGCCACGCGCAACGCGAGGTAGAAGACCCACACTGAGAGTGTGATGTCGGTGGGCACGAGGTAACCGATACCGAAGTTCTCGGGCCGCCACGCGATCGAGAGCGGTCGGATGGCATCCCACGGACGCTCCGTGAAGAGGGCACCGAGGTCTTCGGCCCGTCCCATCGCGGGAATCGACGGATTCCACGCGTTCAGGATGTTCATGATGTTGTAGCCCGCGGCCAGTGCGAAGCCGGCCCACATGATGGGGTTCTTGAAGAACGCCAGCGGCCCGCCTTCGCTCTCGCCCTGCCCGGTCATCTCCATGACCAGGTGCACAATGGGGAAGGTCAACCGCTCCCGCTCCACCCACTGCCGGCGGAACATCGTCATCATCGTGAGCATCGCGACGAAGGCGGCCAGCAGGAAGATCGTCCAGGCGACCAGCGGCGAGATCCACGCGTCCCACGGGACGATCGAGAATGCGCCCAGCGGCCCCTGTGCGCTCTGGCCAGACAGCGCGGCATCGGAGGCCTCGTACATCTGCCGGATGATCTCGGGATCCCCGGCGCCCGGCTTGATCCAGTCGGGGACGTATTGCTGGAAGTCCTTAAAGTTGTTTTCGGATGTCGCGAAGTAATACAGCGCGGTCGAGTTCGGGAAGAGCATCCTCGCCACACCGACCGACGACATCGAAACCGCAATGGCGAGAAAGACGTAGACCATCAGTACGCCCGCACGGTTGACACGCAGCCACGACGGCAGTTTCCGCAGCAACGGAAGCAGCAACGTCAGGATCAGCAGCGCTCCGACCGCCGGGACGACCGGCACGCTCTCTCCAAGCTGCGCTCCGTGACCGACAAGACCTGCGATATACATCCATGCCAGCGAGATGACGAGGAAAATCAGGGAAAGGAGCACAGCCCGCCACGACAGTCCGTAAAGCTCCTGTCCCGCTTCATCGCCTTCGGCCGGCGTCGTATCTACCTGTTCATCCGCAGCCACATGTAACGACTCCTGCTGTGCGTCTGGAACTTGACTCTCTCGAAGGGCATCTGCTATTCTCCATCAACCAGCGTAGCACCTTCGCCGCCTCGGAAATTCCGTCGAACTCCCGGGACGGGCCTGTCAGAAAAGCACGTCATCACGTGTCCCATTCTGCGGCGGCGGCACGCGCATGTATGCATCAACCCTATACAGGATAGAGACTGGAAGAACGCAACCATGGGTGTCCAGATCTGCCCCAAGTGCGGCGCCGTCTGTCAGGAAACCGATACCCACTGTATGGATTGCGGCTGCGATATCGCCGAGGCAGAGCGAGAAATCGCTCGGCGCGCCAGGGAGCAGCGCGGCGGCGGGCCCACTGTCGGCGACTCACATACGGTGGAGGGCGCAGCCGCAGGACGCGCCGATCCGGGCGAGACGTCAGAGAAAGTTCGCCTCAAGCAGTTCGACCGACACCTCGCCGAGCGGCTCGAGCAGGAACGACCGGCGGTGATCGTTACCGCCATCATCGCCTTCATCCTGGGGGCTGTGATCCTGCTGCTTGGCCTGAAGGCCCTGCAGTCAGCCGGTGGCATGGAAGCGCTGAAAACGCTCGAATATGCGGATCTTCGGCAGCGTGGACTCGGTGCATTTGTCGTTCCGGGTTTCTACTCTCTACTCATTATTCTGCTTGGCCTGTCAGGACTCCTTTGTGCAATCGGCCAGGTCCGCCGCTTTATTCTCGGCCAACGCGCAATCGCCGCTGTCAAGCGCGAGGAGCGGCCCGAGGTCGTCGGGATCAGCCGTCTCACCTGGATTGGACTGCTGATTGCGTCATTCGTCTGCCCGCCACTGGGTATTGTGCTGGGCATCATCTTCGTTCTGTCGAAGGATGAAAGCACCAGGCATCTGGGCTCGCAGATGATCAAGAGCGGCATAGCGGCGATCGTCATCGTGATCGGTCACCTGATCTGGAACTGGATCGCGCAGATGGCCGCCAGCCAGGCCCCTGAGCCGAGCGTGGAGTAGCGTCGCCGGCGCAGAGGCTACCACTATGCCGGCCGGGGGCGGCGTCTGCGGAGCCCCTGCATGAGAACGCGAGCGGAGGCAGGCCGCGTGTCCGCGCTGTCGCAAGAAGGCGGAACCATGGCTGAATCGACCGTCGGGACGCCCGGGTCCTCGTCTGGACCTCAGTTCGCCGGGTTCAAGGTCCGCGCCCAGGCGGGGCTGGTCGATGAGATTCTGCTCGGCCTGATCTCTACGATCCTGGTGATCGAGACCACCCGACGCCTTGCAACACCAGACCCGTCGCTTACTGTCGCTCTGCTTCTGCTGGCTGCAATCCTCCCCGCTCGCATCCTCTTTCGTGCCGCATTCGTCGCTACGACCGGGCAGACTCCCGGGAAACGCTGGATGGGAATCATGGTGCATGGCCCCGATGCGCGGATCCCGTCGGTCCCGCGCGCGATCGGCAGAGCGATTGCCGTCGAAGCGCTGGTCCTTCTGCGGGGCGTATTCATCGGCTGGGGCGACCCGGTGCTGATTCATGTCCGCGATGATCGCCGGGCCGGCCACGACTTTCTCGCGGGGACCAGGGTCGTGCACCTGCCGGACGTGACCAGGGATCCGTCATGGCTGATCATCGGCGTGCTGGCGATCCCCTGGATGCTCGCCTCGGCTATATCGGTGCCGGTGATCCCTCTGCGCCAGAATTCCGACACGATGCGCCCCACGATTCGCACCGGCGACCAGATGCTGGTCACTCGATGGGAGCCCTCGGGTGATCTCGCGTCAGCGGCGGTCGGGAACGTAGTCGTCTTCGTGCCGCGGGACGAGGAGCTTGCTGACAGGCTCTTCGTGAAGCGCATCGTGGCCGCCGGCGGCGACACGGTACGCGTGCAGGACGGTGCGCTGATCCGCAACGGGGAGCAGGTAGAGGAGCCGTACATCCTTGAGCCTGTGGACTACGCCTGGCCGCCGCCGGAGGGCCGCTTGCGCGAAGGGCTGGAGGTCACCGAAGACGGGGCGGTCGTGGTGCCGGAGGGGCACTACTTCGTCCTCGGCGACCACCGCAATGACTCCAATGACAGCCATCGCTGGGGCAGGATGGTGGATGACGAGTGGGTGGCGCACCCGTTCCTGCCCGCGGAGAATGTGCGGGGTCGCGTGCTGGCGATAATCTGGCCGCCCGACCGTGCGGGAGTTGTGGAGTAGACGGTTTCGGGGGATGTGAAACGCGCCGAAATGTTTCACGTGAAACATTCGTTCGAAGCGATGCGCGAAACGAATCGCCTGTCTGGACCGTCTGAGAGGCGGGAGGTCCATCGATGAGAGTTTACCGAAGCGCGCGCGCCATTGGTATTATCGCATGTGCGCTGATCGCGGCGCTGCCCGCGTGGGGCGAGGACTTCTGGTTCGCTGCGGTGGCTGATGCGCATATCCGCGGTGAGGCCAGCACCGAGATCGTGCGGGACGCGATCGAGATGCTCAACGCCGATGAGCGCATCGAGATGAGCCTGTGGCTGGGCGATATCACCGACCACTCCACGCAGCCGGAGTTTGAACTGGCCGAGCAGGTGCTGGCGGAGGTGCAGAAGCCGTGGCATCCGGTGCGGGGCAACCATGATGATACCGGCGGTCTGTACAAGCAGCATTTCGGGCCGCTCAACCGCCGGGTCGAGCACGAGGGGTGGGTCTTTCTGCTGTTCGACTCGAACGGGCCGAAGGAGACGCTCGTGACTGAGGAGACGATGGGGTGGCTGCGCGAGCAGGTGGCGACGATCGACCCTGAGACCCCGGTGGTGCTGGCGGCGCATCATCCGCTGCTTCTGGGCGGGATGATCCCGCTGTCGGGCGCGCCGGAGATACTCTCGCTCTTCGACGGGCACAATCTGAAGGCGGTGCTGGCCGGGCACCTGCACATGGACCAGGAGCACAAGCGGGATGAAGTACTGTTCACCGTGAACCGCTGCTGCGCGACGACGCGCGGGAATGTCGATAAGTCCCCGCAGCGCGGCTATCGGTTGTTCCACTGCAGGGACGGTGAATTGACCACGGAGTTCGTGACGGTACGGGAGATTCCGGAGGAGCAATAACGCGAGGCGTTGCAGTCGCCGATCCTCTCTCGCCCATTCCCTGCCCACATACGTAACGCCCCTCCACCATCTGGCGGAGGGGCGTTTGTTGTTGCTGTTTGTCGTTGCTGTAGCTGTCGTTGCTGCCGTTGCTTTCTTTGCTGCCTTTACGGATTGTATGTGAGCAGCTTCCGGGTGACCTCGGGATAGTGATAGATGAACCTCAGCTCTTCTTCAGTCAGCGGGGCCTGGTTGCACAGGTTCGCGTATTGGACGAGCTTGAGGATTTTCATGGCGTGCTCTTTGTCCCGGAAGGCCAGATCCATGTGCGAGTAGACGTATTCGAGGCCGGAGGTTCCGCCGTGCAGGCCGGTCAGGATCTCGCGACCGGTCTTGGACAGTTCTTCGTCGCCCCGGCCAAGGTCCTCGAATGCATAGAGTTCGTAGTTGTGGCGGTCCTTCAGCGCGCCGTCGGCATGGATGCCCGACTCGTGCGCGAAGGCGTTGGCGCCAACGCCCACCTGATTGATCGGGAGTGGGACATCGAATGCGGTGGAGACGTAACGCGCGAGCTTGTAGGCCCTGGTGGTATCGATGGCCTCGTCGAGGTAGCCCTTCTCGGACAGGCCCGAGGAGTGGCGCAGCGCGAGGACGCAGGCGACCAGGTCAGCGTTGCCGGCGCGCTCGCCGACGCCGTTGACCGTGGTGTTGATGTATGCATCCTGCCCCTCGTCACAGGTCGCGGCGGCGCCTGCAACGGAGTTGGCGACCGCCAGGCCGAGATCGTTGTGGCAGTGCGTCTCGAGCGGCATCTGGATCTCTCGGGCGAGTTCTCCCATGCGCTCGGCGATGGTGAACGGATCGTCGTAACCGAGCGTATCGCAGTAGCGGAGGATCTGGGCGCCGGCCTCTTTGCCCGCGGTGCCGAAGTCCTTGAGGAACTCCATGTCGGTGCGGGAGGCGTCCTCGGCGTTAATGCCGACGGAGGTGCAACCGCCTTCGAGCGCGGCGCGAACCGCGTCGGTCATCATTTCGATGATGTCGTCCTGTGAGAACTTGCCCTGGAACTTCCACTCGAGCATCTGCTGCGAGGTGGAGATGGACAGGTTCAGGTGGGTCAGTTCGGTATTGGTCAACGCCTGCTCAACGTCACCGGCGACCGCGCGAGACCAGCCCTCGAGGCGGAGGTCCTTGATGACCGGTTCGCCATCGTCGTTCTCCATTCGCGTCAATTCAACGTTTGAATTCAGGTAGTTCCACTCGTGCGGGTTGAGCGGGAACCCACATTCTGAACCGAAGATCCCCATGTCGTCGAGCAGCACGTTGAGGACCGTCTTCTGCAACTTGCTCAGAACGATGCGTGCCGTCTGCTCTCCGTCCCGGTTAGTCACGTCAACGATCCGAATCTTAGGCACGTTACACAACTCCCGTGGCGGCTCTATATCAATACCTGCGTGCGTCCTGAGCCCCTGGCCCAGGACGCACCGTTGCGATGCACGCTGCGCGCGCTCGGGATAAACTGCGATGATAATGCGTGTCAGCAATTGGTCCCGATAGTGTCATTGTAACTCAAATCGCCCGCGCATTCAAGGTCTTCCCGGCCGGTGAGGTGTGACCGGATTGAACGGGCTGCTGCCAACGGCGACCGTTCCCGCGTTCACGCCCGCCGAGGGGACACCAACCACACCAGACCGCGATACGGTTCTCACCCGACTACCTCAAGGCGTGCTCAAGGTAGTTGCGCGCACAGACAGGCAGGTCCGCCACAGAGGCCGGATACGGGCGTTAGTTTCCCGTCAGGCTTTCTGAGACGGACAAAGGTATGGGATGGTGTAATCCCCTCGTCTGCTTTGCCCAGAGGACAGCCTCAGGGCCGCATACGGGCTGTTTTGAGATACCAAAGAATTCGGGGCGGACGGGCCGTTTGCGTCGCGATGTCTCACAGCTAACTCTTTTTAGGCTCAAGGTATTGACAAAATCTTTGCTATACGGTATCTATACCCTCAGCGCACATCATGGAAGGACCGGGAGCGACTGAAGATGACGAGGCTATCCGCCCTCGCCATTATCGTGACGCTCGCGGCCTGTGTGCCAACCGCCGCCGACGTGGAACACTGGCTGGACGGCGTGCCTGATTACAACTGGTATCACGGCTGCGCCCCGACCGCCGGGGGTATGAACGTCGGGTACTGGGATCGCCAGTCCGAATACGAGAATTTGTATCAGGGCACAGCGCCGCTGTACGCCGACGACGCTGATTCGCCGCGAGATGCAATCTATGATGCGATCGCCAGTGATGAACACATCATGGCGACGTATGATCAGAACCAGTGTACGCACGATGCCGCCCCGAACTCCCTCGCGTGCTTCATGCACACCGACCCGAACGGGGACAGCGGCACCGCCACGTGGAACGTCGCGACCGGGATGAGCCGGTATGCGGCGTGGGATAATCCGGAAACGAGCATCGACGAATCTGCGGACTTCGGTTCGGTGGTCTACTACGCACCGCACACGAACTGGCCGGACCGCTACAATCAGCCGGCGCTGACGTTTGAGCGGTTGCGCTGGGAGATCGATCAGGGCCGCCCGCTGATGCTGGGCCTGAGCCTCGGCAACGGGTACGGGCACCAGGTCCTCACGTACGGCTACCGGATTGACGATCAGGGCGACGAGTGGTTCGCGGTGCGCGACACCTGGCAGGACGGCAACAGCGACGGCTCGTCGGGAATTGTTGCCGAGATGCATGACGGCCAGGAGTGGTGGCGTTTCGACGAACACGCCGGACAATCGTTTGGCGAGGGCTACTATGTAGACGCGGGGGTCCCCTTTGTTCCGGACGCCAGTGGCGCCGTCAGTGAGGCGGATGCCGGTGATGTATCCGACGACGTGTCGGATGCGTGGACGCTGCACGGCACCGCGGAGGTCGTATACGCGTCATTGGCCGAGAGCGATCGGGACTGGTATCGGGTCTGGCTGGACGAGGGCGAGCAGTTCGTCGCGATGACGCAGGACAGCGAAGGCTACGCCGACACCATCGACACGCTGATCCGCCTGTATGATCCAGACGGACAGTATCTGCGCAGCAGCAACGACACCTTCGGCATCCCCGACACGACACTGATGTGGTGGGAGGCGGATGCACCCGGATGGTGGTCATTCTCGCTGGAGGCCGGCGGGATAAACGGCACCGGCGCATATGCGCTGAACACGTATATGCGCGGCCATGCTCCCGAGCCGGGGACGCTGGTGCTGGTGGCGATTGGCATCGGCGGGCTGATTGCGCGGCGCAGACGAGGGGCGGCGCACGGTCGCGACGAATGATACTCCCCGCGTGACAGCGTTGTGGGCGATCGGGCCCGCAACGCGCGCCAGCAGCGCGAGGAGTGCCGCCCGATGTCATCTGATGAGCAGAGCAACCCCCGCATTACCTTCACCGCGGAACGCACGGTCGAGGTCGTCGAGACTGACGTACCCACGCCCGGGCCGCGCGAAGTGCTGATCCGAACCCGCAGATCGCTCATCAGCGCAGGGACCGAGGGCGCGAGCTTCACCGGGCCGCAGTGGACGCGCCCGGACGGAACGACCGTGCCGGAGTACCCCGTGACTGTCGGCTATTCCAATGCCGGCGAGGTGGTCGCGATTGGCGCTGAGGTGACCGACTTCGCGCCCGGTGATCGCGTTTGCAGCGCCGCCGGTCACCAGCTTCTGACGACCCGGCCCGCCGACAGCACGACCCTGTGGACGATCCCCGACGGTGCCTCCCTGGCAGATGCGACGTTCTGCGTGCTGGGCTGCACGGTCCTCAACGGTGTGCGGATGGGGCACCCGCAGCTTGGTGAGGTCGCCGTGGTGGTGGGACTGGGCGTGCTGGGACAGTTGGCGGCACGCTACCTTTCCCTGACCGGGGCGAGCGAGGTCATCGGCCTGGACCTGGACGAGCATCGCCTGCAGGTCGCGAAGCAGGCCGGGGCGGTAACGCGGGCGCTGAACCCCGGTGACTGTGACGCGAAGGCCGAGGTGGAGGCGCTGACAGACGGTCGCGGGGCGGACTACGTGTTCGAGGTGACCGGGCGCACGGAGACGTATGATCTGTGCTTTGATCTCGCGCGGAAGTTCGGCACGGTCGTGGCGCTGGGCTCGCCGCGATGGCCGGCGGAGGTGGACATGATGAGGGTGCATCTGAAGGCGCTGAACCTGGTCGGTGCGATCGTCTCCTCGCACCCCCGGCCCACAGACCAGCGCAATCAATGGAACCGCCCCGCGAACGGGGAGCTTTTCCTGGGCCTGCTGGCCGAAGGCGCGATGGATGTGCAGTCGATGATCACGCACCGGTTCGCGTACACGGAGGCTCAGGACGCCTATCCGACTGCGCTGGGCGAGCGTGGAGATGCGCTCGGGGTCATCTTCGAGTGGTAGCGGCTTGCGAAAGGGGCAGGGCTCCGTATCGAAGTTAAGGGTTGGTACTATGACGGCAACGAATGCGGGCCTTCCGGCCCGCGCCGGGCGAAGGCTCGCCCGACCTCCGGACAGCGACCCACTCGCTACGCTCGGGGTTGGGAGTTCGCGTGACGCCAAATGACAGCG